>JADHWK010000002.1 GCA_016783505.1 Candidatus Zhuqueibacterota bacterium
TTCCATCTCTATCTGAAAGAAATCGAGTGGAGATTCAATCACAGAGATGAAAACTTGCTAAAAATCTTAAGAAAATACTTGAATCAGCCAGTTATCAAAGAACAATTTTAGTGCAACTTTAGTGGTCAATTACCAAAAAGATCAATACTAACACTGTATTTGAAGCTGTCTTTAATGCTTCAAGGTGCAACCTGGAAGCAACAGAATTCGAGTTTATGTTTATATAAACCCCGAGGTTTCGGGGTAACTCCGCTTGGAGTGAATTGTAGACCGATACTACACCCTACGGGTGTATTGCTAATACTTGATACCTCAAATTACGGCGTATCATTAACCCCCCTGTTACAAACAGTGTGAGAGCGCTTCTTGGAAGTCAAAAGGATAATTTTGCACCAAAAACCAATTAGAACTCTGTAGTGCTGGAGAATGTAAATTGACTTATTTTCATGGCGGGCACCACGAACCCGCCCCCGAAGAAGGCAGAGGTAAAAACTCGCTCCCTGGAGATTAATTCTACCCTGCCCAAGGCTTTTAGAACACTTTCAGTAAACCGAAGATTTTTCAGTGGGTAGGCGATCTCCCCGTGTTTAATCCAGAAGGTCCCGTCCCGGGTCATCCCCGTCAGCACCATTTTTTTTGGGTCAATGACATTGGTGTAATGAAAATGAGTCACCAAAATACCTTTATCAGTAGAAGCGATCATTTCTTCAAGGGAGGAAGTCCCTGCCGAGAGGACCAGATTCAGGGGGATGGGGCCCATGGTATTAGGCTGGGGCAGGGCGTGGCCGGTGGAATCCATCCCCGCCTTCTGGCCCGTGATCCGGTCGTGGACGACTCCCCTGGCCGTCCCTTTTTCCACCAGCACCACTGGCTGGCGGGGCAGACCCTCAAAATCAAAGGCCAATCCGGGGTTCAGGGGATTGTAGGCGTCATCCACGATGGTGATCTTCTCGTCAAAGAGTTTCTCCCCAAATCGGTCTGAAAAGCAGCTCCGGCCCTCAACAAAGTTTAGCCCGCCGAAGGCTTCCCAGGCCATAAAGAGGAGAAATTCGGCCACCGCCGCCGGTTCCAAAACCACGGTATAGTCCCCAGGTTTTCTGTCCCTGGGACCTTGACTCTTTTCCGCCTTCTCAAGGGCCGTTTTACTTAATCGAGGGACGTCAATCTGGTTTACGTCTTTGTCCGTTCCCTCCGCCCAACCCGACCCGTCCCCGGCGGTCACCGTGGCGCTGAAGGTGGCACCTGTCAGCTTTTGGAAGGCAAAAACGCCCTTTGAATTAGCCAGCCCCACTGCCTCTTCCCCATTAGAAAAGATACCAGCCGCCTGGAATTTTTTCCGTCGGCACCCCTCGGCAAGAAAGGCGATGCAGACAGCCCTCTCCTTGGGCCCCATAAGGGCTGTTTCGCCCACATGGGTTTGGACCGGTCGGTAGCTCTGTGAACCGATCAACGGTAAAAGTTCAAGATCCCGCTTTTGACAACGAGCCATCCTCTGGGCCGCGTCTACGATGGCTTTCAGGGAGTCGTCGTCGAATTTATTGGTTGTTGCCCGGCCTGCCCTTTTCCCTGTGATAGCCCGAATCGTAACGACACTGTTTTTCTGGGCCACGTTCTGGGTAATCACATTGTTGGAAAACCGGGTTATGGCCCCATCGGTTGCCGATAGGATGACCTCGGTTTCATCGGCATTTGAAAAGCCGAAAATTCGCTCGGCGATATGCTCAAATGTTTCTTCAGAAATCATAGTCGAAGTTTTCAACTTTACTTAATATAGATTTGCTTACCCAAAAGCCAATATAACCCACCTGCCAAGCAACCTCATAACCCTCTTACAAGTTATAAGAAGTGATATTCTTTGAATTTACTATTCTGCCTGACATCAAGAGATTCTTCCCCCGAAACTTCGGGGTCAGAATGACAATATTGGGAAGTGTCATTCTTAACGCAGTGAAGAATCTCATTAGTTTCTTGATATTTTTCCAAATGAGATTCTTCAGAATGATAGGTGAGTATCATTCGAAAGAGTATCGGCTTAGCCATATGAAGTTGACCACAAATCGGTCAGGCGCTCGGCTGATTTGTGGGCTGCTTCCAGCGGTTTTTTATCAAACTGACCCCGATGATGGCGAAAAGCGAAAGGAAAAACCCGGGGATTAACTCATAGAGGCTATTTTTCAAAACGGGAACATTATACCAGACCAAGACGGTGAGGGTGCCGGTGATCATCCCCGCCATAACCCCTTCCTTGGTGACTTTCTTCCACCATAGAGAAAGTAGGAGAGCCGGTCCGAAGCTGGCCCCCAGCCCGGCCCAGGCGTACAGCACCAACCAGTATACCAGCGATTCGGCCATCAGGGCTAAGATAAAGGCCACTATCCCGATGATGACCGTTGCCACTCTGCTGATGAGGACCAGCCTTTCCTGGGCGGCTCCCTTATTTATCATCTGCCGGTAGATGTCCTCGGAGATGGCCGAGGTGGTCACCAACAACTGGGAATCAGCGGTGGACATCATGGCGGCGATGGCCCCGGCAATAAGAATCCCCGCTATTCCCGAAGGAAGGAGATAGTTGGCCATGTAGGGCATAATCTGCTCCTGGTCCTGCACCACCTGTCCTAAAAGACCCAACCCAACGATCCCGATAAACACCGCTCCCCAGAAGGCCAGGATGGCCCAGCCCACGGCGATCAGGGTGCCCTGCCTTAAGCGTTGGGGATCCCGGATGGCCATGAACCGGGTCACCAGATGGGGCTGGCCCATATAACCCAATCCAATTCCCAATCCACCGATGACCGTCGCCAGCATCGGCCAGCCGCTCTGGCCCCCACCCACCAGAAGTAGGTCAGGATTGAGGGAGTTTAACGACTGGGCCAGTTTTCCCACCCCCCCCATTTCGATGAGACCGACGACGGGCAACAGCACTAATGTAAACACCATGAGCGACCCCTGGACTAAGTCGGTCCAAGCCACGGCAAAGAACCCCCCCATGATGGTATAAAACAGGATAATACAGGCGCCGATCACCATCCCCCAGAACTGGCTAATACCAAAGGTGGCGTTTAAAACCTTCCCCGCCCCTAAGAACTGAGCCGCTACATAGAGGGCAAAGAAAAAGACAATGATGACAGTGGAAAGAATGCGCAAGGTGTGGGAGGAATCTTTAAACCGGGCCTCAAAGAAGTCGGGCAGCGTCAATGCGTTCAATCTGGCGCTCTGTAGCCTCAGCCGCTTGGCGATGAAGGTCCACGAGAAGAAGATGCCGAAGGTGCATCCCACCGCCGGCCAGATGGCCGAGAACCCCGAGGCCCAGGCCAGACCCGGCAGCCCGATCAAGAGCCAGGCACTCTCTCCCGAAGCCCGCTCGGAGAAAGCGACCACCCAATGGCCCAGCCTTCTCCCCGCCAGGATAAAATCCGCCAGGGTCCGGGTGAGCCTGAAGGTGAGGAAGCCGACCACTAAAACCAGGATTAAATACACGATAAAGCCGATGAGGGTCGCATCCATTATTGCTCCACCCTGGAATTATCGGTAAAAATATATATGCCGATAGTGAGAACCAACAATACCACAGTCGGCACCACCACCCAGAAAATGGTCCAAAAAGGCATGGCTCACCCTTCTATTTATACGTCTGAATAAACCTTGAAAACGACCTATCAAACGTCCTTTCCACATCATCTGGGAAAAAGCAGGCCGGCAGTTCTCTGGAGCGGAGATGATACTGGACGCATAAGCAGCAATTCCCCTTCTTATCACAACCGGGGTAAGAACAGTTGCAGAAATCCAGATTCTTATTTAGGTATTCACATTCTACCGCCATATCCCTCCTCCTTTCGATTTCAAAACGTCACTTCCCTATACTCTGCAAACGTAAATCTATGAGCGACAGGGATTCTTCAGAATGACAATATCGTGAGATGTCATTCTGAACGCAGTGAAGAATCTCTTTTCTCAAACCTCCACCCTCTGAATCGTAAAGTATTCAAAACCACAGCCGGGTTCCCAGCATTAGGCTATTCAGACTATGATGGGGCGACCTAAGGGTTCGGAACCCCAGCCTGAATCCAGTTCTCCCATACAGGATTCCCACCCCCCCTTCCAGTTCCAAGAGCAACTTTTCGTTCAGAGAGGCAAATTGAACGCTCGCATCAATCATCCACGGGGGAACCGGGAAAACCTCCCCCGAAAAACCAAAGTCGGCCCCCACAAAATTCTCTTCCCCAGACAGCGTCTTGAATCCCATCTGGACATCAATCAAGACCGGTTCCCGGATCAGAAGGCTGTAGAGGAAATGACCCGACAAAATTTGCATGCGGTCTTTATCCCCGTTCAACTGTTCAATGTACTGGTCAAAAGTGAAATCCACCCCGAACCGGGAGAGGAATTTGGCTTTACCGGCAAGAGAATATCCCATCAGGGAACGGGAAAGATACTGGTAATCGCCCCCAAATGTGAAGAAATAAGATTTATCCCGATAAAAGTCTAGTCGCGTGGCGAAATTGTAACCGCCATCATAAGGATACGATAAGTAGTACCAACCCCTGTTGGAAGAATCCAGGGCAGATATTATTCCATAAAAGTTCTGTACCATAAAATCAGCGATTAAATCGGAAATCCAACCGTTATCTTCCTCCTCTTCATCCTCTTCACTCTTCTTTTTTCCCTTTTCCTTATCCTTAAAGTCTTTCTGAAATTCCCCCAACTTGCCCTTTTTTTCTTTTTCCTTTTTTGACTCATCCTCCTCCTGTGCCCACCCTACCCAAAGAGGAAACCAAAGAAATAGAAGGATTATGGTCAATATTTTTGAGAAAGACATTTACACCCCCTTAAATTTCATTCTCTTCCAAACAAATTATTCGAGCTTTAAACATATTTCAGCATCGCCTCTAATGCCCTTTGAGCAGACTTAATGATCCCCTCTGGCAGTTCGATGGCGTAGCGTTCCTCCTTCAGAGCGAGGTATACATCATTCAAGGTGGTTAGCTTCATATTTCGGCAGATTTTGGCTGTACCGGCTGTATAAAACTCCTTCCCCGGATTCTCCTTCTTTAACCGATAGATGAGCCCTTCCTCTGTCCCTATGAGAAATCTCTTTTTATCCGATTCTTTTGCAAAGCTCACCATACCACTGGTTGACAGCACCTCATCGGCAAGGTCAATAACAGATGGATTACACTCTGGATGAACAAGAAGAAGGGCGTCGGGAAACCTTTCCTTTGCCAGAAGAACCTCTTCCTTTGTTATCCTTTCGTGGACATAGCAGAAGCCATTCCAGGGGATTATCTCTTTATTTACAAATCTCTGACAGTATGCAGCAAGATTCTTATCCGGGGTAAAAATAACCCTCTCTGCATCAATGTTTTTCACCACCTCTTTTGCATTTGCCGATGTGCAGCAGACATCAGATTCAGCCTTCACATCCGCATTAGTATTTACATAGGAGATCACCTTGGCTTCGGGATATTTTTCTTTCAGTGCCTTTAACTCCTCGCGGGTTATCATATCCGCCATGGGACATCCTGCCTCCTTTCTTGGAAGGAGAACCCCCTTATCAGGTGAAAGTATCTTCGCAGTCTCCGCCATAAATTGAACACCACAGAAGACTATTATCTGGGCGTCAGTTTTTGCCGCCTTTTTTGCCAGTCCCAGGGAATCACCCAGGAAATCCGCGATATCCTGGACCTCCGGTCTCTGATAATTGTGGACCAGGATGACGGCATTTTTTTCTCTCTTCAGTCTGGCAATCTCTTCTACTATACTCATTTTCCCTCCTTGGGGAACCTATATTTCTCAAGGGAACCATAGAAGGCCTTCCAGAAGGGGTCAACTATAGGGTGCTCGAGTTTCCTCTCTCTTCCTCCATCCACCAGGACTATTCCCCCCTCGGGTTCTGTCATCTCCCCGACGATGGAGGACCTAATGGACTTTTGAGATAGGGCCTCAACCACTCCCTGGGCTTTGTGCTCACGACAGAGGATGATTAACGTTCCTTCGCTGATAGAGGCGTAGGGGTCAATACCAAAATATTGGCATATTTCAGTTACACAGTCTTCCACTACGATCTTATCCTTCTCTATCCTTGCTCCTAAGCCAGCAGCCTGAGCAAGCTCATGTAAGCCACCCCAGATTCCACACTCGGTGGCATCATGCATGGCACTAACCCCTTCTTCTCTCACTCCTACATCTACCGCGGTCAAGGCGTCCTCCACCACTGACATCATGTAAAATATTCGCTGGGCCTTCTGGCTGAAATCAGGATTAAACCTCTCTTCAATAAGATGGGGAAACATTGCGGAGAAAATACCCACTGCTTCTATAGCAGGACCCTTAGTTATTATTATCTTGTCCCCAATTTTAGCAAATTTTGGGGTGACATATCCATTTTTGTGGCCCACAGCTATTACTGTTGCCCCTCCGACCATAGGATAATGACAGTTTTCATACCTTGCAGTATGGCCACATATAACAGATATGCCTAACTTTTCACATTCAAGATGAATAGTTTTCCAGACTATTTCCAATTCCTCTTTAGTCATCTCCATGGGAAGGTTCAGGTCTATGGAGAGGAATTTGGGGGCAAGTCCAGAAGTCACAACATCGGAAACTAAGATATGCAAAGCAAACCAGGCGGCTTTTTCCCACCCATATTCAGGAACAATAAATACCGGGTCTGTGGTCAATGCTACTGCTTTATCTCCTATCTCCACAATTCCCACATCTACACCATGTTGAGGCCCAACCAATATTTTATCACTCTTTGCTCCAAGACGGGGAAAAATCAACTCGTTAAATATCCCTAGAGAAATTTTTCCTATGTCAGGAAGTTCCGCTTCTAACATGATACCCTCCAAATTTAACAGAATATAGAAAATTTCCAAATATAAGTTTCCTTACCACCTCTACGGCACCCATGGCATCATCGGCATATCCATCTGCGCCTATCTTTTTGGCAAATTTATGACTCTCTGGGCATCGCCAACGAAAACCTTCATCCCGTCTCTCTGAGGGCCTTAACAGATTTATCTGGTGATACATCTGCCCCTAGATTGATTATCTTAAGACACTTGATAAACCTTACCAGTTTATCACTTATCTAATAAAAACTGAAAAAACACCAATCACAGGAATTAAAGAAATCAGAATAGTAATTAGACTTTTCCACAATCTAACAGGAGTATAAAAACCACACCTGACAGCAGCCCTTCCTTATCTGCCGCAATCTCTTCTGTTGTCTTTCTCGGACTGGTAATAAATTTCCAAACATACAAAATAACTTTCTTCATTATATTTTTTTTTAGAACATTACTTTGTTTTTTTTATGGATTCATCTCTCCATTGGATTTGGATATTAAATATAACTCCTCTTTCAAGCTGGGTTCGGAATTTCATAACGTTCGAGCATCAAAAAGTCCCGATTTGTCGGGATTTGAGTGAGTCCCAATAAAACCAGGACAAATCTTCTATGTTGCACCAGCTTTATTAAACGCTGGTCAACTAATTTAATTCAAAGAGCAACCGACCTGTCAGTGACCCATCTTGGGACCGGTCAGGAAAAATTTTGCCTTTTTCGAGAAATCGGTCAGGCGTCAGTTAGGCACCTGACTAACCCGACTGAAAAGTGTTAGGCAAATATTTCATACTTATAGAGATCTCCTTATTTCTTCGAGAGTCACTTTTGCCTCAGGGGTTTGAATATACTCCATAAGCTTATCGAGTTTTTCGCAAGGATACTCGTCACAATAAGCGCAGTTTTCGACATTCTTCTCAAACCCGCAACGTCTTACCTCACAAACTTCACAAAACTTGATTAATCTCTCCCCAACGGCGAGACATCCATCACAGTTAATATCCCCTGGCTTGAGTATTTCCTTCTCTGTTGACCAAGATTCAGCAACCTTTTTCCTCTCCTCGTCATCGTTTTTCTGCGTTGCAATAAATGCAGGGCAATCAGTACATATAATTCCACAAAAAGCAATCATCTTTTTCATGATTTCACCTCATTTAAAAATGTTAATGGTTACTACTCACTAAATAATTCTTCCCACTTGTAAGACGTCCACTGGCACAGGGGAGCTTCCCGAATCCTGTGAGCCAGATCCTCATAAGCCACATCAATAGTCATCTGATTAGGCTGAAAAATGATGCTGTGTTCGGTCCTGCGGCTGCCTGATGTCTGCAAAAGGTCAATCATCTCTTGCCTCCCGATGGTTCGACTGTAAGCAGCGAAACTGGTAAGTTTGTCTATCAAGTCGTGGTAGCGTCGTCCCCACTGGGCAGGCTGAGGTGAGGCGACCTGGTACTTCAGAAAAGTATTGCAACAGACCAGGCAGTGCGGATCCGTGGGGGAAATTTCACCGGGATAGCGAATCACACTGCCGTAGTAATCATCCTCAAAAATCGCTGCAGGATAAGATTGACCCTGATAAGGGGAAACTACGTGAAGAATATTTCCCACACCCAAGGCGCCACCCGCTGGGGTGTTAAAAGAACGGATGATTTTTTCCGCTTCCACGATGGCATTCTCACCACTCACGGTCTCCAGAATCTCACGGACAATGAGGGACTTGGGCGTCAGGCCGGTTACGCCGGGGTCAGAGTCGGTATTGCCTTTGTGGGTAAAAACGCCGACACCAGACTCACTTATCCCGGAATAGGTGCCGATAAATCCGGGCCACATCACCGAAACCCACTTCTTTTTGTCAGGTGAAGAGGGTTCAATGGCAATGATCAACACTGAAAGCACGGTGGTTTTTCTGAGGTCAATTTCACCGTCCATGTCTCTGCCGAGGATCAGCCCACCTTTTAACTCATCATTCTGCGTCAAGGGCCCCCAGGCTGAGACGCTGGAACAGGACAGGGACAGCCATTCGCCATAGCAGTTGAGGGCCTTCAGGTCACTCTGCTTGACCTCCCTTCCTAGCGCCTCGATAATCATATCACAACCGGAGTCGCGCATCCCATGTAGCATCCCATCTAGTTCATCAATATCTGATGGCGAAAAGATAAAATTGGACTCAACGAAGGGAATGACCGTATTCTCATAATACGTAGCAGAGCGAGCACCAAACTCCACGCTAAAAAATTCGACCATATCCCTTATCTGAGGACCCACGAGATACCCTTGGGCATATCCCTTTTCTCTGGGGGTGCCCCACAGATGCAGCATCTTCTTACCTTTGATGCTCTTAAGACAACCGTGCTCTATTCTCTTTTCTTCTTCGGGAAAAGGGGTGGGCTTCTTTAAAACTATGTTGATATTCTGCAGGTCATGTCCATTGGACATGGTCACGGGATCCAGTCCGCCACGGTCGGCGGAATACCAGCCTGTGGGTTCCGGGATATGGTAATCCACGACGCCGTTTCGATTCACATCCATCCAGATCCAGAGATAGTATGTGGAATCGGCTATGTTGGATAACGTGTAGGGACCAAGCTCTTTTTGCTCAATTGTAGGGAAAGTAGTAAAGGGTTCCAATGCCCAAATATCAGGTAGTCTTTGAGCCTCCTTGGGCCAGGGGAAGGCTTTGACATAGATGGGGGCTCTTTCCGAACCCTGGTAGGATATCGTCCCTGAGATGGAACCCGCTTTGGTTGCTTTTTTTTGACATGATGAGTAAAAAACCACAGAGACTACTAAGGTTGCGGTTACAAAAAACAACTTCCCGACAGTCCTTTTCATTTTCCCACCCCTAACTGATTGGTCATCAGTCTACTTTATTCAAACAATTCCTCCCACCGGTAGCTCGTCCATTCACACAAAGCCGCCTCGCGAATGTCGTATACCAGGTTTTCGTAAGCCAGATCAATAGTCATCTGATTCGGTCGGAAAATAATACTGTGTTCGGTGGTTCGGTTGCCGGAGACTTGAATAAGTTCGATAATCTCTGGAGTCCCAATACTTTTGCCATAAACCTTAAACGCAACCAACCGATCGGCCAGGTCCGCATACCTACGGCAGAATCGCACCGCATGGTTTGGAGAAACCCTATATTTCAGGTAAGTATTGGTACAGACAAGGTTGTAGGAGCAGGTAGGGCGCGCCTCATCCGGATAGCGCATGACACCGCCCTCCATATCTACTTCATAGATGGCGGCCGGGACCTTCTGTCCAACGTATGGCGAAACAATGAACAAAATCTCCCCGCTGTTAAATGGCCCCCCTTTGGGTCCACGAAATGTCATCATGGCCTTCTCGGCCTCACTAACGGTGTTTTTAGCACCTACTGTCTCCAGCACATCCCGCATAATTAGGGTGCCTGGCCGATAACCCGCGATCGCAGGATCCGATTTGCCGTTGCCGCTATGATCAAAAATCCCTACACCTTCCTCGTTCATCCCGGAGTAGGTACCTATAAAACCCGGCCACATAACTGAAACCCATTTTTTCTTCTTGGGTGAAGCTGGTTCAACGGCAAATATCAACACGGAAATGATGGTAGTTTTTCTCAAATCGATCTCGCCGTCCATATCTCGACCAATAATCAGTCCGTCTTTGAGCTCGTCATTTTCGGTGGCTTTTCCCCAGGCAGAGACACTGGAACATGATAAATCCTCCCCCCACCATTCTCCATAGGCATTAAGGGCATAAAGGTCACCCCGAATCACTTCCCGACCCAATGCATCAATAAACATATTGGAACCGGAATCGCGCATCCCCTTTAGCATGGCATCCAGCTCTTCATTATCTTCTTCAGTAAAGACGGACCTAGATTCGACAAAGGGAATGACGCTTTTTTCATAATAGGAAGCTGAACGAGCGACAAACTCCACATTGAAGAATTCGATCATGTCCCGAATTTGAGGGCCAACTAAAAATCCTTGGGCATAACCCCTCTCGGCTGGTTTTCCCCAGAGATGCAGCACCTTTTTATCCTTGATAGTCCTCAGGCTGCCGTGTTCGATTCTTTTATCCTCTGTGGGAAAGGGTGTGGGACGTTTTAGGATGATGTTTATATTTTGTACTTGACTATCTTCGTTTATAGTAACCTCATCCAGCGAGCCGTTGTCAGCTGTATACCAACCCGTAGGTTCGGGAATATCATAATCTACTTCTCCGTTGCCGTTTATATCCATCCAGGCCCAAAGGGTGTAATTGGAGTCGGGTAAATCGGAAATGGTATACGGGCCTAGGCTGTGGGTGCGTACAGATGAGAAAGTGATAAGAGGCTCGTGCTCCCAGATGTAGCGATGTCTACGCAAACCTTTAGGTACCGGATAGGCTCTCACATAAATGGCACCTCTTTGGCGACCTTTGTAGGTTACTTTGCCTGCAATGGAGCCAGCTAAGCTTGAGTTTACCCCGGTAACCGCTAGGGTGAATACCAGCAAAATTGCGGTAAATGTCAAATATCGCAAAAGGGTTCTCATCTCCTTATCTCCTGAAATATTCATAAAGATTAAACCGCAAATAGACCAACAGAATAAATGGCTCTGACAAATTACTTCCCCTTGCCGAATATCTCATCAAAATGAAACGTTGTCCATTTAAGAAACGGGGCATCCCATTTGTCAAACTTCAGATCATCATTAGCCACATCGAACGTCATTTCATTGGGACGGAAAATAATGCTGTGTTCGGTGGTGCCATGGGCCACGCTTTGCAACAAATTGATCACCTCTTTAGTGCCAACAGGTTTATTCGTGCGAGCCCAGGCTTCGGCCTTGTTAATGGCAACGGTGACTCGCCATTGTGTGGAATAATATGGTATCTGGCCAAATACTTTACCCAGTTTATCGGGCGAAACACCAAATTTAAAAAAGTGATTGGAGCCGACAATATTAAACGGACTGCTGGTCGGTGGTTCATCTGGATAGCGTACCTTACCACCAAACCGGTTGCCTTCATAAACCACAGCCGGATATTCTTGCCCCCTATAAGGAGCAGCGATAAACATAACGGTCGGTGCACCACAGGATCCACCGCCGCTGGATCGGTAGTGATCGATCACCTTCACCGCATCCTCTACCATGTTCTCCGGTCCTACTTCTTCCAGAATGGCTCGCATAATGAAGGTAACCGGTGTGTGATTCACGGTGATGGGCCCCGGTTTCTTACTGCCATAATTCAGCATGCAGTAAACACCGTCTTCATTAATGCCGGAATAGGTACCGATAAAGCCAGGCCATTTGAACGAAATCCATTTCTTTTTGCCCATAGGTTCAAAGGCAAAGATCAAAAAATCAATGACCGTAGTTTTTCGGATGTCACATTCACCGTCCATATTTCTTCCGGTAATGAGACCGCCCTCAAGTTCGCTATTTTCGGTCGCTTTTCCCCAGAAGGCACACTGAGTACAGGCCAGGCGGGACATCCAGAATTCTCCATAGGCATTGATCGCCAGCAAATCTATCCAGTCAATCTCTCTACTCAAGGGTTCGATGTACAAATCCGTACCACTATCACGCATACCCTGAATCATGGCATCCAGTTCAGCCCTCAGATCCTTGGTTAACGTGATACGGGATTTAAGCACAGGAATAATTTTTTCTTTGTATTTGGTGGCTGAACCTACTTCATCTTCCAAGGTGAAAAATTCAAAGAAGTCCATTATTTGAGGGGCGATCAAATAGCCATGGGCATAACCCATCTCCACCGGCGTACCCCAGAGGTGAAGCACCGGATACCCTCTTATCCTTTTGAGTGCCCCGTGTTCCGTTTTTAATTCTCTGTCAGGAAAAGGTCTTACCTCCCGCAGAATAATGTTCGCTACTTGGGTATTTTCTTCCTGGGTTAGCGTTATCGGTTCCATTCTACCGTAATCCGAGCTATACCACCCGATGGGTTCCGGGGGATCAAAATTGACATGTTCGTTGTCATCCACATCCATCCAACCGTAGATGGCATATTGGGCATCGGGGAGGTCAGTTATGGTAAAATCTCCGGGATTGGTGAGTTTAATAAGCTTGAAATAGTCGTGCATCCAAATATCAGGCCTTTGGAATTTCGCTTCTGTACCGGGTGCGGGCAATTGGGATTGAAAAACACGGAGATAGACGGCACCCTTTTTTGCCCCTTTATAAATAACCTTGCCGGAAATGGTACCTGCATGAAGAGAGGATAGGAGGATAAAAGTGGAAAGCACTATCAAAAACATCGAATGGATAAACATGAATTTAGTTGAAAGTTTCCGCACGTTTAACTCCTTACTATTTTAATTCTAACTATAAACAAATGGTTTAAGAGGTTCAAACCCCTTTGAGATCCCCATACTGTCGAATTTATCTGACTATTTCTCTGGGATTATAAGCCAACACCCGGAAGCCTTAAATTCTTTCATTTTCTTGCAAAAAGACTGTCTTTGAATTGTTATAATTAAAATTCCTGATTAATTCAAAGACCGAAGGAACCTTTTCCGATAACCTTTGAATAACCTCTATGGATATAGATTTTTTACTAAAGGGTACTCTTTTGACGTACTCCTGCATGAAACCCTCATTCCTGCCATATTTATATTCATATGTAAAGTCTCCTGATGAATCCACCTGAATATGGCTGTTCAATTTATTTGGCACACTCACATAAAATTCACTTTTGTAAAAATTTTCGTCATTAAATAAATCAATTTCCACCAGATATTCATAAAGCTCCTTTGTTGTATTAACTGCCGGATCAACTAATTCAATATGTCTGGCCATGAAAGGCCGGTATAAGTATTCACCATTTTCACGATAATTATAGAGTTCCTCAAGCTTCTTTTGAAAAGTTTCTCTATAAAAGGGATAATGGGTACATCCTAAGATGATGACTTTCAAGGGTTTTGCCCTGTGTGTTTTTCGTATTTCTTCCAGGAGGGAAACCAGGTGATAGGAGATGTAATTTTTGACGGAATTAATCTGTAGATCCTCTGGGTTCCCGACGTCACCCTTAAAAAGCATTTTATTTTTTTTCCATTCAAAACCGTACCTCTGCAATATTGACTGGTCTATCCTGGCATCGGGATTTTTTTCTAATGGTCCTCTATATTCCCTTCTCGGTAGGGTGGCATCAGGGGCAATATATTCATGAGAGCCGTCAATGGCCCCGGCCAGGCCGACCCCGGCCTGCTGAAAAACTGCAATGTCACCGGTGTAATTCATGGTAACCCTCTGGGCATTTAGCGATTTCACATATCCTAAAGAGGCAACCGTGCCCGCCGTGGCCATGATGCCGATGCTCCCGTCCTCATCCTTCTGGAAGAGTGATAACGCTGCCCTAACCCCGGCGCCGATAACACCTATCACTTTAATCTCAATGCCCGCCTTGTCCATAAATTTCTCAATATCCGCTTTTCCATAGGCTGTTGCGGTGTTGCAGGCAATGACAATGGCCTTTACCGGCACCTTATAAGTTTTGTACACCCTTGCATCCCCGGAGGGATAATATTTGTTACCCAGTAAAAACTGTATGTCCTTGATCACATGTTCCTTTAACAGGTTAGTTTTGTTTTCCCGGGGATAATTGCCGTAAGGCATGTTGGCCTGATCGCCAAGATAGATAAAATATTCTTCTTGGAAATCCCTGAGGCCGTCACCGCCTTTTTTAAAGGAATGACTTTTATTATCATATTGATCGAGGTTGATAATGGCATCCAGAACCGTGAGGCCGCCGGTTCCCGAATCGAACACCCCGATGGGCAACCTTTCATTAAGCTCTGGATAATTCTCGGTATCCAGATAAAAAAAACTCTCCTTCTCATTTAATATGGCGTCAACGATATTGGTTTCTTTAATATGCGAATTTGTCTGACATTGGATAAAAGGGATGATGGCAAGAAGGGTGATCACCCAGCAGCTTGATTTTTTCAATACGACCATAATATTACCTTCCTTAAGAATTGCTTTATAATTCAAAGAACGTCCGATCTGTCAGTGACCCGTCTTGGAATCAGCCAGGAAATAATCTGCCATTTCTCGGGAGAATGGATATATTTATCATGCTGAAGCGTAGTGGAAGTCCCGACCCATCGGGAACTTTGGTCTTCAAAAGGTGTCCTCTGATAATGGTGAAGGATACACCTTTTAAAGACGATATTAAAATTTTATTTCAATTTTAACTTCCAAAGATAATGATAAAAAGGGGAAACGAGACCAAAGCCAAACATTAAATCGCCAACCAACTCCCTGCTGAAAAGACAGTTATCAATCTTTCTATTACAAACCAAATAGAGATTTCTTCTTTGATACCAATTTTGGATTTCTTCAGGTTTATTGTCATCTAGTATCCTTCTATATTTCTCCCCTTCTACTACAAAAACCCGTTGTTTCGAATAGAACGAAATTGCCTTTAGAAATTCTTTTGGTTTCTTGTCAATCATCTCTCGGAATCTATCCATGGTATCTTTTGAAGCACTGTAAAATCCCATCCCATAGCGGTATGAATCTGGGGAAATTTCAAAGAAATAAGCTGGAGCATCCTTCCAGTCTTTATTTGGCCTTTTAAAAGTTATCCACATTGTAGTTTTGTAAAGGGATTTTTGTTTAGAAAATCTTGTATCACGATAAATCCTAGATATTGTCTTATTCACCGCAGGACTTATCTCAAAATACGGGTCAATGGTCAGCATAAATTCACCTATATCCACAACTAAATTTCGTAAGGGTTCCAATAAATATTTTTGATAATTCTGCCTGTGTGATTCAAACCAAACCTTGTTGTTATTTACTTTCAGGTTCTTTAAGAAATCCGATGTCTTTGGTGAGAAGCCATAGAACATGCATGCTTTTTTATTGTCCATCTTTATATCCATATGTGATGAATTGATCAAAAATTAGATTCTGTCAGGTTTTAAAGATTATCCTTCCTGCTCGCTTTTCTCTCCTTTTGAGTCATTCTCTTACAGGCACAACATCTAAGCTTCTCCAAAGATACCAGGTAGCCACTGAACAATAAGGTTCCCATTTCTTAGCAAGCATCCTTAACTTGCTTTCGGAACGGAAATTTTCTATACCATAATGCCGCTGAACCGCTTTCTGGAACCCGAGATCATCAACAGGTAATACATTGGGTCTGCCCAGAGAAAAGATCAAAAACATCTCTGCAGTCCAGCGACCAATACCTTTCACTTTTGTCAGATGCTCGATAATCTCTTCATCTGACATATCGGGAAATTTGGATGGTGTAACAATACCATCTAGAAATTTATGTGAAAGGTCCTTTAAATATCGCGCCTTCTGGTTTGATATACCAACCTCCCGTAATTTTCCATCCGGTGTACTGAGTACGTCTTTCGGGTCTGGAAAAGAGTAATTTGGGTAAATAGCCGTAAAGCGCTTCGCGATAGTACCAGCGGCCTTTATAGATAGCTGCTGATAGATTATTGACTCTGTTAGTGCCTTAAAGGCATCCTGTTCGAGTTCGAGCGTACATGTCCCCACCCTATTGATGACTTCACGAAGTATCGGGTCCTTTGTTTTTAATACCGCTACTGCTTTTTCAAACAATTATTTGCCTCCTTTTTTCTTGCCAACGGGTAACTTCCGTCTCGCTACCGCTAATGCCTTTTTTGCCCACAGCGGCAGTGATTGGTGATTTTCCAATACCTCAACTGGGACTTCGTAGTACTGCATCGCATAGGACATATCACCATAGGGCTTAAATGGTCCCATACCAGCCGCTTCGTAATCTGGCCGATTTGAGTCATCAACCTTGAAATACAAAGTATCGTTAGCAATCAATCCAAAGAACAATCCATCAAAATAGAGTCCAACTCCACCGAACATGCTTTTTGCGGTGACTTGCCCCATACATCCAAGTTGTTCCAGTACGTAGTCCCGAAAACTTTCACTGACTGACATTGCGTTCAATCCTTATTGTGTGGTTACTGACACTGAACGATAACGGTCTCGGTCGGAAAAATAATCAACTGCTCGGAAACCAGGGTAGATTCGCGCACAATGGACAGTTCCAGCCGGAATGAAATAGGTATCACCACGGCTGTACGTCCGAGTTTGCTCCCCAATTGTCAGTTCAATCTTTCCATCAATCACCACGCCCCACTGGTCTCCATGTGAGTGTTCAGGTACGGGCGCCTCAATGTCCGATTCGATAAATAAAATTTGTCCTGATTCACTTTCAAGAAGCAAGCCACGAGTACCTACGAAGGGTAAATCGGCTTCAGAAAGATTTTGCACAAAGGCTGGAAACTCGGATGAACTCATGATTTCTCTCCTTATACCTTATCTATTCTAGAATCTCCCATAGGCTTTGCATCCTTCATCTTTTATTCTATTTTCCAAGCCAACTGCATATAAAGTTTTTATATGACGTTGTCCATATATTATATTTTCCTAATTTTATTCATGAGCTATTCTTTGCTAACCTTTTACAATTTCCTAACCCTCTTTGCGATCTTTTTCTTTATTTTCTCATAAGACGGGGGTGGCCCAGTTCTCACCTCTTTATCGTCAATATACAAAGCATCTGCAATTCCCCATTCCAAAAGGACCTCCCTGTCAAACGTGTTTATCCCGCGAAATACTACCTTATCCCCAAATTCTGAGGCGGCTCTTTTAGCCCTTTCAAAGACCAGATTTTGAGCTGGGCACCATCCGTTCAGGAAGGCTGTCACTGTTACCTTGCCTGGTGACGTTTCTGGTTTTTTCTTTTCTTTTATCCACTTGGGAGGGATAGCATCGTCGGTGGTAGGTTTCCATAAGAGAACCTGTCCCAAAATCCCCTGTTTATCCACCTTGGTGTATCCTTGCTTTTTGAACCACGATGCCTTCATCCAGAACGGCAAGGGAATTCCCCAGGCCGCCATACCCTTTGCGCCTTTGGATTTTGCATCAGTCTCAGCAGCCTGAAGCAATGCCTTGCCCATGCCTTTCTTCTGGAAGTTCCCCCTTCCCTTTTTATACCCATGAACCCAGATACAATTGATGAAATATAGGCCACTACCTTCAGCAAAAGATTGCTCTATGGGGACATATTGAATCATTCCTCCAACTTGTCCAATATCATCAACCGCCAGTTTCACCCTGAGGCCTTTATCCTCCATTTTATTGTACCAGACCTCTTTGTGGTTCCCCGCCTCTTTGATCTCTTCTGACCAATCTTCGAGACAAAGGAAATATAATTTCTTGTATTCATCTGTTAGATCAACAATTTTCATTTTAATGCCTCCGAATGTTCATAGTACCTTGAGAATAGACGTCAATCAGTTAACCATCTAGGATCGGTGAGAAAAAATTTTGCCATTTTCGGGAAATCAGCCAAGCTAGTCAGCTTAGCCAAGTCGGTCGGGCGCCTGACATATGCCTAACTAATGTATGATTGATAGGATATTCTTTTTCCTGCTAAGCGTAGCGGAAATCCCCATCCATTGAGGACCTTGTCCTTTTTAAAGGGGTGATATACGAAGTCAATCATCCGTTTCAATAGTTACACGGGGGATAATCTCGCAAAACAGGCTTGATTCATCCACCTCTACAATCCGTGCATCTACGTTTAATTCCGCGGTCAATGATAGGAATCGGTGTGGCTGCACTGTTGTTGCTGTGAAGCCGTCCTTGCATACAATCAAACCGCGGCGCGTCTTTTTGCGGTCAATTTCTCCCAGGAGCCCGGCTTCCGACTGCAGTTGAAACCATTCCAATCGATCTTTCCAGAATTTATCGGAATAGCTTGAAAAGAGGACGGTTCCTCCAGGTTTGGCCACGCGAATGCTTTCCCGGATTAAGTCTTGTTGATTCACATGGAATGCCGATATTCCGTTCTGGATGCAGATGACCCGGTCGAAAATACGGTCGCGGAAGGCAAGTTGAACCGCACTCATATTAAGCAGATGGAATTTTGAAACAATGTGGTACATTCCCCGTCCGAGTAGCAAACTGGCAAGAGAAGTATCAATTCCAATAACCCATCCGGATTTTTGGGCGAGGCGGGAGAGTATTCGCCCATAACCACAGCCCAGTTCCAGAACCATGTCGCCGGGGCGGATTTTTCGGAGAACATAGTTCACCTCCGCCTTCAGGTATTGCCGAACCCGCGGAGGGGCGATTTCGTAGCAACGCTTTAGCCGTTCGGCCGAGAGTTTATCATTGTAATAGCCGATCACATTCCCATTCTCTAGTGATGATTGGAATATCCGAGGGGTCTACCTCCAGTAAGCTTAGGCCAGGTTTCAACGCTCATTTCAGATAGTTCACATAAAACTTCTTTGGAGATTCTGCCTGCACTCTTAAATCTACAACCGATAATAATTTACCTTCTTACCGTAAAACAATTCATCGCCGTAGGCGGATACCGTACGGGCGAATGCTGAGCGATCGATGCCGGCTCTAACCAAGTTGTGTACA
The DNA here is from genome assembly GCA_016783505.1 of Candidatus Zhuqueibacterota bacterium. Lineage (GTDB taxonomy): Bacteria > BS750m-G25 > BS750m-G25 > BS750m-G25 > BS750m-G25 > BS750m-G25. Next base: position 19,276 of record JADHWK010000002.1, read on the forward strand.
AATGTTGGGGGGTGGCTAAACGGGCAAACCTTCATGCATAAGCCGCAATCAGTACCGACCGCACGCCAGTAGAGGATACATTTCTCCGCATCCAGTGGCCATTTCTCCACGCCCCTGACGACAGTTTTGCTTCCTTTTTCTATGGCCCCTGTGGGACAATTCGTCGCGCACTTTAAGCACTTTTCGCAGAAATCCTGAACGCCGAATGATATCGGTTTATCAGGTACGAGTGGTAGATCGGTTGTGATGGCGCCCAGTCGGACTCTGGCACCAAACTTCGGTGAAATCAGATAGCCGCACCGTCCAAGTTCGCCCAGACCAGCGTCGTGAGCCACCGGTGTGAGCATAATCTGGTAATTGCTGCCGGAGATATGTGACCGAGCTGGGTATCCCAGGGCTCGAATATATTGCGCAAGAGAAATTGAAATCTGCGCCCCTCTTAAATATTGCAACACCGATTCCTCTGTTATGGGCAAATCTGGCGCTGCTTCAACATGGGCATAATCCATCTCGAGAGAATAGGCGATAGCAAACTGATGATTGTTCTCGATCGGCGCGCCCCAATTCTCAGGTCCGCGACCGACATGGGAATAAACATACATTGGGTTAAGCTCGGCTATGCCAACTGCATCTGCGCCAAGACGACGAACCAATTCCTTTACCTTACCGCTCATTTCAGCCGGATCAATTTCTATACGGGTTTGGCTGACTTCTCCGTCAACCCTTGTCGTCCAATCTTTAATCATCGTAAATATTGATCGTATATTATGTGACCGTTCCGGGTCATAGTAAAGACCGCCGAGTTCCAGTAACTCCGGTAGTTTACGTATTTCATCATCAATCGTTTTGTATTCGGGCCGCATAGTATAATATTTCTCATATTTTTCAATGCCGGAAAAGTATTCTTCCCTGGCAAAGATAGTATCGCGCTCGTCAACTTTTAAATCAATTTTTCCGATATATAGAGATTTATGTGAGCCAACCGGGCCAAAAAAAAGTATAGCCAATACAGCGATCGTTACTAATGGAAAGGCCAGAACATAGCCAGAGGGTAGAAACAAAAAGTATCCCCCGAACCATGCTAGACTAACGACAATAAGTGTTGCTGCGCTGATCGCAATTGCTCGAGGTTTTCGTTCACAGATAGAGCTGACAGTAAATAGTCCGAAAAAAATGCAAATCACTCCGCCGGTACATAGAAAAATTAAACAAAAAATATCCATCGCTCACCGAACTTGAAAATAATACCCAAAGTTGTCCTCAAACCCAACTTTTTATAAACAGGAGGAATTCTTGAATCGAAATATTTCAATTATCCTTAAGCCTTGATAGCCTCTTCTAGCGACTAACGCAACAGAGCCAGCCATCCTCCAGTGTTTTCTGCATAATAATTTTATTTTCCATCGGGTATCAACTCGGCATGAACGTTTCCCGTCCCCCAATTTTTTGAAATAGCCCATATACTATTTCTCTTTTTCTACCTCAAGGCAGCGTTGATAGATCACCTCCTGTCCCGAAGGGATCTTAATGGAAAAGCCATTCCCCAGGGTATTGTGCACCTTCATGGCACAACCGATGATTTTATTAGTTAAAATATCATCAATTTTTTCTTCTAAAAACACCTTTCTTGGTTTGGTTTTAGGTCACCCCCACCTTCACCCCGTTAGATTAAGTAAACTATCTAACGGGGCAAGCCCTCCCCTTTCAAGGGGGAGGGAATTCCATTGTTTTTTTTGCAAAATTCTGGGATGGTCTAAAAAAAATATTGAGAATTAAGTTAAACCTCTTTTTTCATTAATCAATAAGCATTGGTTCCCCTCCCTTGATGGGAGGGGTCAGGGGTGGGTGATGTAACCTATTTCTCACAATACTCAAGTGGATTTTTGTGTTCCTTTGTGGCCGATTTTGGACATGGAGGTTTCATCTTATCTGTCTTTTTATCATGGACATTCTATCATCCTGTAAATCCTGGTCCAGAAATCCTTTCCAATTGCTTCTTATAGGGGATATGTTCCCGGGAAAAATAATCTTTGGTGAGATGAGCGGTGGTTTTGGAAAGGGCGATCAGGGCGATCAAATTAGGAATGGCCATCAGTCCCAGGGCGGCATCCCCGAAGCCCCACACCACCTCTAAGGAAAACATTGCTCCCAGGAAATGCACGATGCAATAGACCAACTTGTAAGGCTTGATGGCCCTTGAACCCAGCAGGTACTGGATACTGCGGTCGCCGTAATAGGACCAGGAGATGGCGGTGGACAGGGCAAAGAGAAACACGGCCAAGGTAACAATGTAATTTCCAAAATTGCCCAATATGGGCTTAAGACCCAGTTGAAAGGACCAGGCCGTCAAGGGGGAGGAATGCTGGGGCATCCGTCCCCGAATTTCCACCAAGCTGTTGCTGACCCCCAGGCCGTTCTGATCGAAAATGCTGATGGTGCCTTCTTCATCCACGGAAAATGACCCGGTGAAGGGTTGATCATCCAGCAGGATTTCATCCTCCTCGATGCCCCCGTCCCTGCGGACGAAGACTACCCCTTGGGCTTGACCTTCCTCTACTGGGAAGGTGCCCACGAAACGGTCCTCATCGTCAATAAAGGCATCCATTTCCACCCGGCCCTCTTCTTTCAGAACCAGAATGGCATTCTTGGCCTCGAAATTGACCGTCTCGGTCCTCTTCTGATTCCAGGTCCCCATGATGATGATTACCAGTCCTGTCATGGTGCAGACGACGAGGGTATCAATGAAGGGGCCGATCATAGCCACCGTCCCCTCCCGGACCGACCACTTCGTCTTCGCCGCTGCGTGGGCGATGGGCGCTGACCCCTGTCCCGCCTCATTGGAGAACAGCCCCCTCTTGACCCCCCACATCAGCGTCCACACTAAGGTGGCTCCGGCGAACCCCCCGATCCCCGCCGTCGGGGTAAAGGCGTGCTTAAAGATCAGGACAAAGGTTCCCGGAACTTTTTCAATGTTCAGCAAAAGGATGATCACCGCCCCGGTTACGTAGACGATCATCATACCCGGGGCCAGCTTAGAGGCCACCTTCCCGATCCGTTTGATCCCCCCGATGATCACCAGGGCCACTAAGGAGGACATGATAAGACCGGTAACCCACTGGGGGATGCCCAGGTCGGCACGGAAGGAATCGGCCACCGTAAACGCCTGGATAGCGTTACCCTGGCCAAAAGAGCTAATCACCGCACAGGCGGCGAAGAGAATAGCTATCGGTTTCCACCGGCGCCCCAACCCTTTTTCGATGTAATACATCGGTCCCCCCGAGGCGGAGCCGTCGGGGTTGATTTTGCGGTAAAAGTGTGAAAGGGTGCATTCGGTATATTTCAATGCCATTCCAAATATGGCGGTGACCCACATCCAGAACAGCGCTCCCGGCCCCCCGTAGTGGATGGCGGTAGCCACCCCGGCGATGTTGCCAATACCCACCGTGGCTGAAAGGGCTGCCGATAGGGCCTGAAAATGGGTAATGTCCCCCTCGTCGGCCGGGTCGTCGTAGCGACCGGAGATAACCCCCAAAGAGTGTTTGAACTTCCGTATCTGCACCCAGCCCATCCGGAAGGTGATGAACACCCCCGTTCCCACCAGCAGCACCACCAAAAAGGGAAGCTGGGGGGGATATTCCCAGATAAAACTCTTAGCCGCATCCACCAGGTTCTTCAGCGTCTCCATAACCGATTAATCCTCCTCCATTTTCGAGACAGTTCTGTTTGTGGAAAGTATAAGGAAAAAATTGTAAATTGTCAACAAAAAAATCAGCAGGGCTACATTTAATTGCCCGAACAAATTTTCACCTTAACAATTTGCTATTTTCTATCAAAGTCAGGTTCACGGCTTTAAAATATCCAAAATCTTGTATCTAATCTTTCCGGTAGAAGTCCCGATTTCGAACACATCCCCTACCGATTTCCCCACCAGTGTTTTGCCCACCGGGGATCCCAATGATACCATGTTCATGTCAAAATCAACATCAGTTGTTGAGACAAGGACATACTCTAATTTCTCGTCAGTATCGAGGTCTAACAGAACCACCTTATTGCCCAGATACACTTTATCAGTGGGAACCTCCTTGTTATCGAAGATCCTTGCCCTGGCCAAAAGGTCTTCTAACTTAAGAATCTTGCTTTCCAGAAGGGATTGATCTTCTTTTGCCGCATCATATCCGGCGTTTTCCCGCAGGTCTCCCTGTTCCCTGGCCTCAGCAACACTCCTTATAACCTTAGGTCGTTCAACCCTTTTTAAATGGTCAAGCTCCCTCTCCAGCTTCTGGTATTCATCTTTGGTAAGGTAGATAAACTTCATCTGTTCTCCCTCCCATAAATCTCATTTAATCTTGTCCGGCAACAGTTCAGGACTAAACCATTTTACCAATAACCCGAAACCAATTTATTATGCTTAAGGTCTAAAATTCAACCTTATCCCCCACTCGAATTCCGTTTTCCTCAAACCATCCCTGGTTCATCTCGAGGGCATATAGAATTGGTGTTGGGGGGACATAAACCTTTGTATCGTCCAAGGGCTCCATTCGTTGGATATCTACAATTTCACCCTTAATGTTGATAAAAGCGATATCCAGTTGGATAAAGGTATTTTTCATCCAGAAGGAATGAAGCCCTTCATATTCAAAGACAAAAAGCATGCCCTCATTGGGGGGGAGATATTGGCGAAACATCAATCCTCGTCGCCTTGCCTCAGGGGTCTGGGCAATCTCCACCCCGATGGAAATTCTGCCGACTTTTAAGGGCACCAAATCATCTTTTTGCCCTTGAATATAACCATTCTCCCCCTCTTCACGGAAAAACACAATAATGAGTATAACGGAAAACCCTAAGATGAGGGGAAGAAGGATCTTCTTACCCAAAACCAACCCTCCAAAAATCCTATATCATTATTCCTCAAAAAAGTATAAGGAAAAAATAGTAATTTGTCAACAAAAAAATTTGACCAGGCTGAATTAAAATGCCCATCCCAATTTTCACCTTGACATTTTTCCCGAAATATCTTATATTTATCAAAAGACATAAACGAACCAAAGGTCTGTGAAACATGCCCATCAGTCGAGATTCTAGAAAGATGTGGAAAACAACACGCAATAGTTCGTTTATAAATTGTTAGGTGCAATGATTTAAACTGTTTCGCCAACCATCAGTGGTCGGCTAAGAATATGTATACATTTGGTGATGAATTGAATATATTGGAAATAAAGGATAATTGTAGGGCCAATTTCAACAAATACACTAGAAAAGCATTTGAATCTATCCCGAAAATTGAAAATCCAAATATTCTAGATCTTGGTTGTGGGACTGGCGTACCAACCATTGAAATAGCAAATTTGTCTAATGGAAATATACTTGCTATTGATTCAGACAAGGAGTGTCTAGATTGGCTTAAGCAAAAGATTAAGATATTAAACTATGGTGAAAGAATTTCAATTATTCATGATTCCATTTTTACAGTGAATCTTCCTGAAAATAATTATGATATAATTCTTGCAGAAGGATTATTTAATATTATTGGTTTTGAAAAAGGCCTATTGGGCTTTTCTAAGTTTTTGAAAACGAATGGCTATTTCATAATTCATGATGAATTTCAAAATAGAGAAAAAAATTACATATTATTGAAGAATATCAATATGAGTTAGTGAAATCCTTCATTTTAGATGAAAAGATTTGGTGGAATGAATACTATAGTTGTCTAGAAAAAAAGATGATGGATTTTAAGAAAGAAATTGCTAATAACATAAATTCAAAGAATGTATTTAAACGAGAAAGATCTGAAATAGATATGTATAAGAAAAATCCATTGAAATTTAGATCAATATATTATGTTCTTAAAAAAATATGAAAAAATTGCTTTGCCTTCGCCGTCCTGGCTTCGGCAAGAAATAATAAATGGCATATGCACTGCACCTTACACGGCATATCCAAAATTACTCCCTTTGGTCGCAACTTCGGATTATGCAGGTACCGTTAGCTGAAATAAGCCCAATTTTATCAGCGGTAAAAAGATAGCCGTGAATATGGATATTATATTATTGAGATCCTTATGAGCATTTGTCTAGCGAAAGTGGATGAACATAGATCTAGGATTTAAGGCGTAAGCCTTTTATAAAATCCTTATGGATTAAATCCGTTCAAGTCGTGATGAACTTTTCAAAAACAATTAGACAATAGAACAATTTTAGAGTATAACATTTGTTTTACTCATCTCTAATTCTCGAATTGCTACGGTAATTAGTATAAAAGCCAAGATGAACAAAAATTGAAAGGAAAATAAAGAGTAAAAGATGTTCAAAATCCAATGTTATTTTATATTGTTTTTAATATTTTTCTGGCAAACGTTTGTTTTTGCAGAAGAACACTCTATCCCGACCATCAACGCCGTTCGAACAGAAGAAGAGATCATTATTGACGGGCTTTTGAATGAATCTATATGGCAGGGAGAAGGGTATTCCGACCTGATTCAAAAAAATCCCATTGAAGGGGCACCCCCTACGGAAAAAACTTCCGTTCATATTGCCTATAATGATCAAGGGTTGTATATCGGGGCTCGTTGCTATCATAGCGGGAGCGATTCCATTCAGGGCGGGCTTGCCAGAAGAGATAAATCGGTTCAGTCAGATTGGTTCTGGTTCTGGATAGATCCCGATAAGAACGGGCATAACGGATTTGGTTTTGCTGTCAATCCAGACGGTTCCATTATTGACAGGAAGCTCTTCCAGGATATTCATTATGATAATGACTGGGATGGAGTCTGGGAAGCTGCTGCCAAAAAACATGAAAATGTTTGGACAGTGGAAATGTTAATACCCTACAATCAACTCCGATTCGATAAAAAAGATGAATATGTTATGGGAATAAATTTTATGCGCTATATTCTTAAAAACGCCGAATATGATTATTTTGTAATGGTACCCAAAAAGGAAACCGGTTTTGTTTCCAAATTTGGATTGCTAAAAGGAATCAAAGGGATTGAACCCCCATCGAGGTTTCAAATTATGCCCTATACAATGGCAAAAGCCTATGATTTATCTGAAGATAAAGACAGCCCCTTTTATGATGATAACAAATACATGCAGAATATTGGGATTGATTTGAAATATGGAATAACTGGAAATTTGACCTTAGATTTGACCATGAATCCTGATTTTGGCCAGGCGGAAGTAGACCCGGCCCAGATTAACCTCTCTGCTTTCGAAACCTATTATTCTGAAAAAAGAACTTTTTTTATTGAAGGTTCGGAAATATTCTCTTTTGGGGACAATCCAGCCGGGGGATTGTGGGGATGTTACTGGGCTGAGCCGGATATTTTTTACAGCAGAAGGATCGGAAGAAATCCTAAAGGGGAGGCCTCTCATGAGGGATTTGAAGACAGACCGGAACAAACCACTATTTTGGGGGCGGCAAAAATAACCGGCAGGATAGGAGACTGGTCGGTCGGTAGTGTCAGTGCGGTCACCGATAGAGAATTTGCCAGAGTTGATTCTTCAGGAATACGATTCAAAGAGGAAATAGAACCCCGTTCTTATTATGGAGTTTTAAGAAGCAGTAAAGAATTCAGTAAAGGAAATCAGGGGCTGGGGTTTATTATGACAGGGGTGACAAGGGATTTGAGAACCCAAGGGCTAAAACAGATTTATAACCGGAATGCGTTCGTATATGGAATGGATGGTTGGTCGTTTCTGGACAAAGCGAGGGAATGGGCGTTTATAGGAAAATTTGCCCATTCATATGCGGATGGGACCAAGGAGAGAATTCTGGACCTACAGCAGGAGTCAGGGCATTATTATCAAAGACCTGATTTTGACTATATATCTCTGGATTCAAACCGAACTTCATTGTCCGGAAGCATGGCAAGGTTTGGTCTATTAAAAACAAAGGGGAATGTATCATTTCAATCAGCGCTGGGAATTATCTCTCCCGGTTTTGATACAAATGATCTGGGATTTAGCTGGTTTACAAATGTGATCAATATGCATGTTGTTGGAGGATATAGCTGGTTCCAACCCACTAATTGGTTCAGAAGATCCAGTATTAATTTGATGATTTCAAGAAATTATGATTTCGACGGGAATAAATTGTTTCAACAGTACTATTTTACGGGACATATTACCTTTCTTAATTACTGGGGCATTCATTCGTCCCTACAAATCACCCCGGATGGATTGGATTTATTTGATACCCGGGGTGGACCGGCTATTGCATATCACGGATATCAGTATATGAACCTGGGATTTTATTCAGACGACAGAAAAAAAGTGAGGGTTTATGGAAGTATGAGTTATCGGGCTGTGAATGATGGGGCATATAGTAGAGATTTTGATATTGATTTTGTTTATAATCCCTCCCCTTCAATAAAGTTGACCCTTTCCGCAAACCTTTACAAAGAACTTGACCATCAGCAATGGGTGGATAACATTGCCGATTCCTCTGCGGTTTCTACTTATGATACAAAATATATTTTTTCAGATTTAGACGAAACAATAAGATCGGGCACAATCCGACTGGATTGGGGATTCACGCCCAGACTATCATTTCAAATGTATATTCAGCCCTATATTGCAGTGGGACATTACTCTCATTTCAAGGAATTAATGGAGGGGGGCACCTATCATTTTAAAGAATATGATTATCAGGAATCTAATCCGGATTTTAATTATAAATCTTTCAAAGCGAATATGGTTTTACGTTGGGAATATCGTCCCGGCTCTTTGATCTATTTGGTATGGACACAAAACCGGGAAAATGATGACAGACCCGGAGTTTATAATTTAAAGGATGATATCCAATCTCTTAGGGATGAAGATTCTGACAACATATTCCTGGTTAAATTAAACTATTTATTCACTGTTCGTTGATGTTATTAATAACCATCCCCATACAATTAAAGGATCACAATCCTTGATTCCAGTTCTTTTAACTTGTAACATGCTTACACACAAAATTAAAATGAATAAACAAACTTCAGCAAATGACATCCCCTCTGTAAACGAAACTTTTACCTTTATAATCCCTTATCATACCCTTCAAGTTACCCCTCAAGTCACCGAGCAAGTCACCGAGCAAGTCACCGAACAAGTCACCGAACAAGTCACCGGACAAGTCACCGGACAAGTCGAAATGATGGATAGAATTGCTTCCACGTTAAAACACTGTGAAACACCGAGGTCTCTAAGAGAGATCATGACGTTTTTAAAGCTGAAACATAGAGAGACCTTTATGGAAAAAGTGCTACATCCACTCTTAGAGAAAGGCTACTTAAGAAGGACAATCCCAGATAAACCGAGAAGTAGATTTCAGAGGTATGTAGCAGTAAAGGAAAAGAAAAATGAGCAATAATCCAAAACCCGGCTACAAACTCACCGAACTAGGTGAAATACCAGAAGAGTGGCAAGTGGTAAGGTTTGGGGAGGTCATTTTGGTAAAACTCAGGTATAAAGGAGTCAATAATAGATAATCAAGCAATGGTTCCAATAGAAATAATTGAGAAGCGAATTTATTTGCTCCGTGGAAAGAAGGTTATGATTGATTCGCATTTGGCAGAATTATATGGAGTAGAAACAAAACAATTAAAAAGACAAGTTAGAAGAAATGTAGAAAGATTTCCTGATGATTTCATGTTTGAGTTAACACAAGAAGAATATCAGGATTTTTTAAGGCGCCAATTTGGCACCTTAAAGAGAGGCAAATATTCAAAATATATTCCATACGCATTCACAGAACAGGGTATAGCTATGCTTTCCAGTGTGCTGAATAGCAAACGAGCTATACAGGTTAATATCCAGGTTATGCGAGCTTTTGTAAAACTCCGTGAGATGCTTACTACACACAAAGAACTTGCTCGCAAATTAGAACAATTGGAAAAGAAATATGATGCACAGTTCAAAATAGTATTTGATGCAATCCACCAGCTTATGGCACCACCCAAAAAGCCACACCGAAAGATTGGGTTTCATAGAGAGGGGAAATAATGAATAAATACAATAAGTTTAAACAAACAAAAATCGGCGAAATACCTGAGGAGTGGAAGAATGTTTGAACCAAATTTCCGCTACAGTCATAAGATTGTTAAAAATCTCACGCTAATTAAGCAAAGATATCAAGATTCTTAAAGAGAGGGGACAAATTGCATTAACTGAGAGGCAGATGAAGATTGTGGAATGGATATTACAAAATGGCAAGATAACAAATAAAGATGTAAGAGAGATGTTTAAAATTTCAGATCGAGCAGCCTTGAAGGAAATAAGAAAATTGGTGGATTCAGAAGTGGTTAAATCAGAAGGTAAAGGAAGAAGCCTGTATTATATTCTGGAATAATGCGGTATATGGTTCGGGATTAGGTTCGGGATTAGGTTGGCGATTAGGTTGGCGATTACTAGTTGGGAAAGACAAAAATTAACAATAGCCTAAGCCCTGACTAAAAACTCACCGAATTTGGAAAGACACCAGAAGAGTGGTTAGGCTGGGTGATATACTTTCATTTAAGGGTTGCCAAAAAGAAGAGACCCAAAAATATAAACCAACTAAGAGATCGTGAAACATGCCAATAAGGGATGTTATTCAAAATGCTTCGCTTATACATAGTTATCTGACATTGCCCGCCCTGGAAAGTTGATGTCAATGAAAACTGATAAAGAAATATCTCCAAATGTTAGCATCCACCACCGAATTAAAGCTACTAGAAGCGTGGGTATGTGCCACTGGGAGGTACAAAACAAAAGAACATATAATAAGAGAAATGTTTTATCAAATCTGGAATACTCGGGGGTGAGATGATGGCCATTAAAATCAAATGGGACCACGAATTTATTAAACAAGTTGCAGCTCAAAATGAGAAATATAAAGATGATCCACTAGTAGAAAAATTAACGGATTTTATTGCTAAGAGTGTCTACTCATCCCCATCTCATTTTGCATTAGAAATGATCCAAAATGCTGACGACGAAAAATCTACTGAGATAAAATTTTATTTTGAAAAGAATAATAAAATCATAGTTACTAATAATGGTAAAAAATTTTCAAAAGATGATGTCAGGACAATTTGTTACGCAGGGCATAGCCTAAAGAAAAACAAAAAGGGATTTTTCGGAATAGGATTTAAATCGGTTAAAAGGATAACAGATACTCCTCAAATTATATCTAGCAATTACAATTTCGTTATCCATAAATATTATCACCCAGAACCATGCAAAGAGATCCCAGAAGATATAACATTCAACCCTCAAAAAGGTGCAATTTTTATTTTGCCTTTGAAATCTAAAAAAGAATATAACAACATTTTCAAAAATTTTATGGAAGAAACCAATGAGAATCTATTATTGTTTCTTGATTATATTAAGAAAATTTATATTATCGACAGGAGGAAAAAAGAAGAAAAGACTCATGTTTTGTCTTATGACCGTAAATATGGAATTTTAGAAAATTCATATACGGGTAATAAATCGTTTTGGAAAGTATTTAAGAAGATAATCTATGTACCCAAACGTATTCGTAAACCAATGGGAAAAGAAAGGGTAAGAAAAACTGAGATGGCTTTAGCATTTCCAGCAGATATAAAGGATACCCCAGATCCCCAAAAACTATTTTGTTATCTGCCGACAGAGCGTTTCACCGGTTACCCCTTTATAGTTCAGGGCGACTTTTTACCCATATTAGGCAGGAGCAACATAGACGAAGAAGATCCTTGGAATAAACACCTATTAAACCAATTGTCAGAATTAATTGCAGACGCCTTTGAAAATCTAAGAAACTATCCCAATTTTAGATTGCGAATACTTTCATTTCTTCCACTAAAGGAAGAATGTCATGATGAGTTATTTATTAAGTATATAGACGCTATCTATACGGAATTAAAGAACAGAGAGATTGCATTCACACGAGATATATGTTTTAAAAAACCGACAGATTCTATCGATCTTTCCCGCGATCTATGGGAGCTCTTTAGCAATGATGATTTACAAGAGATTTACAAAAATGAAAAATTTGTGATATCGGACGGGTATAATGACCATGAAAGGAAGATTTTATCTCTGTTGGGCATGGAAACGTTCGGATTAGATAATATAATCTCATTCTTCAAAAATAATAAGGGTATAAGGAAGAAAGTTGTGGATCCAAATTGGTTTGTTTCTATTTATGCATACATAAATGACGATTTTGACGACTATGAGAAAGATGATTTGAGGAATGTTCCATTTCTCTTATCTGAAACAGAGGAGCTTATTTACTCAGAAGATCCAAAAAAAATGGATAAACCAAGGCTAATTGCCAATCAGTATATGAACAAGGAAACCTCATTTTTTTCTGAATTGTTCAATAAAGATAAACTAATATTCCTCCATAAGAGATTTAGAATATCTAGAAATCAAAAGAAGAATAAAAATTACGATCGCCGACTCGATAAGGTTCATCAGTTATTTGAATTTCTTGGTGTAATTAGAATGGTTGAGGCGCATCATATTATTACACAACTCATATTACCAAAATTTCAGGAAACGCGAAACGGGAAACGTCTAGGTCATAAAAAAGCCATTTTATTCACAAATTTTATTCTTGAAAATTTGTCATATTACCGTAAAATATACGGAAGCCGTACAAAAACTGATGATTGGGAAATTTTCTCAGACATTAGGTCAAAAATCCTAGTACTTGCAGAAAAGAGGGATTCTACTAGTAAGAAAAGATATGTCTTTTTATCCCCAACGGAGGTTTATAGACGTGGTGAGGGAAAGAAACTACTCCCTGAAAAATATTTTAGGGGTTTGACTGAGGTACCATTTATCTCCAGAAAATATTTTTCCAAAAAGATCTTAGGTAGTTTTACTAGCATACCGATTACGCAAGCAAGTAAAAGACGTAAGATATATTCTTGGGATGCTTTCTTCCATTTGATGGGGGGTTGGGAAATCCCAAGAGTAATACCAATTAGTCGGAGTTATTCTCGATACGACTCAAGACTAAAAGATGATTTCCCAAATGTCGATTGGGACTATGAATATGATTCTACAACAGGATACGAAATTAAAGATTGGATAATGCCAGAGTTAACTGATACCATTCGAAAGTACATCAACACAAAGGTTAAAGTTGAAAAAGACCGATTGAAACATCGGTTAGTTTATATTAGAGAAAGCGTTGCAAAAAATTGGAAAAAATACAAAGATTATAAAAAAGCAGAAGCCTCATATTTTTATTATTCAGATGGGGATATCAAAGTAGGTTCAACTTTTTATCAACAGCTAAAAAAACCTTGGTTTCCAAGATCTACCGACGGAAAATTAATAATACCTTCAAAAAATTACAAAGATACAATTGATAATAGATATTTAGCGCCCAAAGGCTCTGATTTTATAGATATACCCCCAGGGTCGAAAGAATTTTATAAGGAAATAGGGGTAATTGAAGATCCTGATCCAAAGGATGTGCTTGAAAGATTGCAGAAGATAAAAGCACATTGGGATAAAGTTAACAAGATACCCCTAGATAGCTTTAAGAAAATGGAGGCTTATTATAAGTATTTAGTTGATAAAAGTAAAACAAATCCTGATTTAAAAGATGCAATCGAAAGTATATTTTCAAAAAAGTATGTAATATTTCTTCCTACAAAAGTCCGTGGTAAAACGAAAATATGGTGGCATAGAGACCAAGTATTTGCAATAGAAACTTTGGATCATTCCCTTACACCATTTTTTCAATCGTTATTTCAGGAAGGAGCATACAGCATAGAACTAGAAGAGACATTTATTTCCCTAGGCGTTAGAATTAGTCCGAGCTTTAGAGACTACAAAGAAACCTTTCAACACATTATGAAGGAGTGGGGAAAAGCCTCAACAAACAAAAGATTGGAACTTAAGGGAAAAATTAGTTATGCTTTAGAAGGGCTAAGTACATTGATCGAAAGCGAATCGGTAGACGATGATGAAAAAATTAGGAAACTATTCGATGAAAATATTTTCTTAACCGATCAGAATGAATTTTTAACACCCAATGAAATATATTTGAAAGACGATTACGAAATCTATGAGGTATTTCAAGATTGTATTCCCACATTGTGGTACAACGGTGAAATAGCATCTATTTCATCATCATTGATAAGGATAGGTTTCAACTCGTTAAAAGATTATAAAGACAAAAGAAAAGCAAGGTTTATTGATAAAGAATTTATTCATAAAGATGATCTTCCAAAAATGATAGAATTTTGTGAAGTTATTGAGGCCTTCATAGAAAATAGATTCAGTACATTATATGATAAGCAAAGGGAGAATATCGCTAGATCTAAAGATTTACAAATTTATACAGCAAAAAATATAAAAGTTACTTACTTCTTAGAGGGCAAAAAGCGAATAAAAAATAATGTGCCCATTTACTTATCGAAAAATGAACTTGTGATATCTACCGCCGAAAACGATCCATGGTTAGAAGTAATCAGAGATGACTTTTCAAAATGTTTGTCCTCAATTTTTGGAGATTTAGGTCCTCATTTGAGACCTTTGATCAATGATTTGCATCAAAACCCAGAAGACATTAACGTTGTCATTCAAAAGTGGGGGTTAGAAAGGGGACGTGTATTTAAAAAATATGTTGAGGAGGAAAGCCAAGTAATCAAGATGCCTTTGGCTCAAGCGAAAAAAGAACTTGAGACCTTTGGAGAAGAGGTCGAAGAAGAACCAATAACCCAAGTAGTTGATATCACAACCACACCAACCCAAACACCACAACCCAAGAGCAAGGATGAGGAAGTTTTCCCGTTAGAAACAATCAACGGTTTTATTATAAAAAACATTAAAACAGGCGAAGTGACTACATTACCACTCAAAAGAAGAAAGATAAGAAAAAGTAAATTGCCAAAAAAGAAGGGAATTTCTAAAACTTATACCCCATTTTCATCTCAAATGACGGAGGATATAGCTGTAGAAATCGTAAAAAAGTTTGAAGAATCTCAAGATCGAGTGGATATAAAAGATGTGAGAGATGATGAAGATGAGGGTTGTGACTTAATTTCATCTGGGAGGGGTGGGAATCGTCTGATAGAAATAAAAGCTTCCAAGGGTAAAAGACCGCAAATTAAACTTCGGCCATCTCAATATAAAAGAGCAAAACAAGATAAAGAGAAGTATTACATTTACAAAGTAGAAAACATAGAGAAAGGAAAATTACCACATATCGAAATAGTTCAGAATCCGATAGAGAATCCAAAGATTAGAATTGTTCATTTAGGAGAAGTTAAAATAGAAGGATGGGAAAACTCGGATAAAATCTCAATCGATGTAAGGATTGAAGAAAATTAGCAAATAATAAACACACAATCCGAAAGAAATATTTGCACCTCCCACATATAACCGAGAGGCGGGCAACATCAGATAACACAGCATATACACTTCGGGCTTACGCCTTTGCCCTTTGGGACATTTTGCTATCGCAAAACGTCGTATATGCTGGAAACGTCATACGCCATGCAGTGCCTGAAAAAGAATAAGGAGACTTATAGAGAAAAAAAGCCGAACAGCAAGTTAAAGAGACTGGCTTTCAGAAATGGCGTCATCCAGGTGGTAAACTTAGGGAACTTGGTATTGAGTCAATTTTAAATAATAAAACCCGAATAAATTCAAAGCGTCTACTTTGGTCAGAAATTACAAAATAAAAGGAGGTTTAAAATGAAGAGATTTTTAAGTATCCTGTTTGCTTTGTGCTTGAGCGGACTTTTGGCTTCCGCACCCTTGGCACAAACCAACAAGGTCAAGTACATCAAAAAGTACTATGACCCGGTTCTCGAGGAGATGAGGGAAAAAGCCAAAAAGGAAAAAGAGGAAAGCGATTCCTTAACCACCGAGATCCGTGACCGACAGAAGGAACGGAAGGAAGAAGAACGAAAAGAGAAGGAGATCATCCGTTTCAATTTTGTCAAGGTCAAAAAACCCGCTTCTCCCGAGGTTTTTAAATCAGCATTCCACTTCTCCCCCATGCCCCAATTCCGCACCGGCACCTGCTGGAGCTTCTCCACCACCTCTTTCCTGGAATCGGAAGTAACCCGCCTGACCGGGCAAAAAATAAAACTCTCGGAAATGCATACGGTTTACTACGAATACCTGGAAAAGGTGCGCCGCTACGTTCAGGAACGGGGCGACTCCGAGATGGGTCAGGGTTCCGAGGCCAACGCGGTCACCCGTATCATCAAGAAATATGGCATGGTGCCGCGGGAGGTTTACCCCAGCCTGATGGATGAAGATGATCGCTACGAGCACACCCGACTCGCCAAGGAGATAAAAAACTACCTGCGCTGGGTGGATAAGCACGGCTACTGGGACGAGGAGGGGGTTATCGCCGCGGTTAAGGCTATCCTGAACAGATACATGGGAGCCCCACCCATCTCCTTTGAATACAACGGGGAGACGATGACCCCCCTGGAGTTCCTGCAGGACATCCTCAAACTGAACTCCGACGATTACGTGGGCGTGATGTCCACCCTCTCGCTCCCCTTTTACACCCAGGGCGAGTTCAAGGTGCCCGATAACTGGTGGCACAGCAAAGACTACTACAACGTTCCTTTAAAGGAGTGGTACGGCATCATCAAGAGTGCGGTGAAAAAGGGCTACACCCTTACCATTGGCGGGGACGTGAGCGAGCCGGGCTACAACGGCTTTGAGGACGCTGCCATCGTTCCGGATTTTGACATCCCCCAGAAATATATCAATCAGGACTCACGGGAGTTCCGCTTCTACAACAAGACCAGCACCGATGACCACGGTATTCACCTGATCGGTTATGCTAAGGTCGGCGGCCGCGATTGGTTCCTGATCAAAGACTCAGCCCGCAGCTCCCGCCACGGCAAATTTAAGGGCTACTATTTCTACCGAGATGATTACATCAAGCTGAAGATGCTGACCTTCATGGTACACAAAGACGCCATGAAGGACATCCTGAAAAAGTTCAATTAAGCTTTGATGCAATTGATTTTTTCATGCCGCCGATTTCGGTATATGCGGATTGCACCATAGTGTTCACCAACATCCTCCTTCGGCGGGGATACACTCGATACGTTATGGGAAATCGCGTGTATAGAGGGGTAAAATCATGTCTGAAATAAGGTACAAGCCAATAGGAATCATTCATTCTCCGTTCAAAGAACCTTATGGTACACCTATACAATCAGCAGGGGCGCGGGGGATTGAAGGAGTCGTTGAGATATTTCCTGAGTATGCCGAAGGCCTCAAAGAT
Organism: Candidatus Zhuqueibacterota bacterium; assembly: GCA_016783505.1. Classification (GTDB taxonomy): domain Bacteria; phylum BS750m-G25; class BS750m-G25; order BS750m-G25; family BS750m-G25; genus BS750m-G25. The sequence goes on from JADHWK010000002.1 coordinate 36,502, forward strand.
ATTGAAGGATTTTCGCATATTATTTTGATATACCATTTTCATCTATCCAAGGGGTTTTCCTTAAGGGTGAAGCCATATCTGGATGACCAGTTGCACGGAGTTTTTGTTACACGGGCACCGGCGCGACCGAACCCAATCGGCATATCAATAGTGCGCCTCGTCAGGATCGAAGGTGTAAAACTCTATATTCAGGATGTAGATATCGTAGATGGCACGCCCCTTTTGGACATTAAGCCTTATGTTCCAGAGTTTGATATACGAGAAGTAGATAATATAGGATGGCTTGAAAAAAATGTGAATAAGCTTCATAAGACAAAGGATGATGGGAGGTTTAAAAATTGATTTATGCGACTTCCGATAACAACGGCAGAGGGCTCCCCCGATAGCTCGGGGTCGCTCGAATTTGCCCCCGACAAATTTCATATACTCACAGAGATCGGGGACGAAGCTCCTTTTAGAAATTGAACGGAAGGCAAGGGAGACTGGTAATAACAAAATCATCTTAGATGTAGAAACGAGTGACCAAAAAGCGGTTAAATTTTATTAGAGACATGGATATATTATAGAAAAGGAAACGCCAACTTTTGAAATTAACGGAAAAATTTTTAAATTTTTTAGACTGTGTAAGATATTATAATATAAAGAGGTAATGGGCAATGCCCTGGATCAGTATCAAAGATGAGGGGAAAGCTACCGGACAGTTAAAGGAAATTTACGAAGAGCTTAAAGGAAAACGCGGCAAGATTTCAAATATTATGAGGGTTCAGAGTTTGAATCCCGGAGCTATGAAAGCCCATCTGAATCTTTATATTAACCTGATGTTCGGGCAATCGGGGTTATCCCGCGAGGACCGTGAAATGATCGCTGTTGTTGTTTCCGCCGCAAATGGCTGTGAATATTGTGTGAACCATCATGCAGAGTCTTTAAATCATTACTGGAAAGATAGTGAAAGAATACAGCAGTTTATAAAGGACTTCAACCCCCTTGAACTGGCTGAAAGGACGTCCCAAATGCTTAATTATGCGGTTAAATTGACTAAGACTCCAAAAGGGGTCCATCGGTCTGATATTTATGCTTTACGTGAATGCGGTTTTTCAGATGAGGATATCTTGAACATAAATTTGATAGTTAGTTATTTCAACTTTGTAAATCGGATTGCGAATGGTCTTGGGGTGGAATTCACGCCGGAAGAGGTACAAGGGTATAAACTATAAAGGAGATAAAAGCAATGGGTGAGAGAGAGATTGAACAATTCAAAGCGGAGCGAGCAAAACTGAACCAGATCGTGATGAAATACAGCGGCAGGAATATCAAGAGGTTCTACAGTCTCGATTCCCAGGTATTTAGTGAGGGCGTTCTTCCAAAGAAGATGAAGGAGTTGTTAGGTCTCGTTGCTTCGCTGGTACTGCGATGTGACGATTGTATTACGCATCACATCATTCGGTGTTATGAAGAGGGCGTGAAGGATGATGAACTTGAGGAGGCAGTTGCTATCGCCCTTATGGTAGGGGGATCAATTACTATTCCACATCTCAGGAGAGCCCTCCAGACATGGGATCAATTGAAAGGGCAGGAATAGTCCCCAAGAAAGGTGAGCTAATGAGGGATAAAACGAAGTTGTTCCATTCTCTTCTCAATAGTGTGACAGAAACTGTGAATGGCCCACGGGATAAAAACGAAAAACTTAATGTTATCTGCAAATTGCTAAAGGATAAGGTTCCCTATTATGATTGGGTGGGATTCTATTTAGTTTGCGAATCAAAAAGGGAACTTATTCTTGGCCCTTTTGCGGGAGAACCGACAGAACACGTTCGGATACCCTTCGGTGATGGTATTTGCGGCCAGGCAGCGGAGAGAAAAAAGCCGTTTATTGTACAGGATGTTTCAAAAGAGATAAACTATCTTGCGTGCAGTGTAAAAGTCAAATCTGAAATAGTGATTCCTATTTTCAAAAATGAAGGGATTATAGGGGAACTGGACATAGACTCCCACACCCTATCACCTTTTACTGAAGAAGACAGAAGATTCCTTGAAAATGTGTGTAAAATGGTATCTGAGCTGTTCTAGATGTCTTCATTATCTAAGATTTTAAAGTTTATGTCAAGTTTTTGCGCTGAAATCAAACTGTGCCACTTTGAAATTCGATCCCGAAAGTTAGGAACAAATCTTCAAAACCTGTTCCTGACAGGTTCAGGAATTCAAAATAACTCAAGGCTGAGTTGCTCTAGGCAAAGACTTTTTGGTTTGGAACATTAGGATTTTGGTCATTGGAATTTGTTTCGGCCTATGGCTCGTAGAGCCAACAGCTCTGAGAGGTTTCGATATTCGTCCGCCGTAGGCGGATTCTTACTCACTTCGTGCCTCGTCTGTTTGCCTGCCAGGTCCGTAGGAAGCTACGCTCCCAAGGAGGCGATGCTTCGCTAGAGGAGTAAGAGCTGGCATTAGGGGTCAAATGAGCACATATATCCTGATGAAGATATTGGAATCCGCCCCGAGCAGGTATGACCGGGGCATTCGAATTCTTACGCTGGGAAGATTGGATAAAGTTTATGATCGTTTAACGTCCCATATAAAAAGCGGGGAAAGGGTCCTTGACATTGGCTGTGGCACCGGAGCACTGTCACTTCGGGCGGCCCAGAAAGGCGCTAAAGTGAAAGGAATTGACGTCAATTCCCAGATGTTAGAAATCACCCAAAAGCGGGCAATGGAGGCGAATCTTACTCAGAATATGGAATTATGTGAGATGGGTGTTGCTGAGCTGGGAAGCGACGAATCTGAAAGCTACGACGCGGTGATGAGTGGTCTTTGTTTTTCTGAGTTGACGGAAGATGAATTAGCTTATTCCCTGAAAGAGCTGAGAAGAATATTGAAGCCGGGAGGCCTTCTGCTCATTGCTGATGAAGTAAGACCTAAAAGAATTTTAAAGAAGATGGTGAACTGGCTGATAAGGTTTCCCCTTGTCATCATTACTTACCTTATCACCCAAACGACTACAAAAGCTGTAAAGGAACTGCCTAAAAAGATAGAAGAATCAGGCTTTCTCATAGAATCGGTCACATTAAACAGAATGGGGAATTTTATCGAGTTAGTAACAAAAAGGCCTGAGAAATGAATCCCTTTAGTTATATTGTTGTGAATGTAGTTGAAATCTTGCTGAGGGTTGTTCCTCTTCCCTGCAGGGCAGGTTTGGTTAAAATAGGGAATCCGGAGCGGCACTCGCCTGTTTTCTTAACCTGCAATTATCATCTGACTGTAGAGAGGGTAAAAAGAGCATTGAAGGGGGTTGATTGTTATCTTCTTGTTGCTAATAGCCGGGGAATCAACGTGTGGTGTGCGGCGGCCGATGGCCATTTCACCAATCACGATGTTATCTCAGTTCTTAAAACCAGTGGAATTGAAGAACTGGTAGATCACAGAAATGTGATAATGCCCCAACTGGCTGCCACCGGTGTTGAGGCCAAAATTATTCATAAGAAATCAGGATGGAAGACTATCTGGGGGCCGGTTTATGCCAAAGATATTCCCCTTTTCATACAAAACAATCTCAAGAAAACCCCGGAAATACGGGAAGTTGAGTTTCCTCTGACCCAACGTATTGAATTAGCTGCCAGTTGGGCATTTCCGATTTCCATATTCTTAGCTCTCATCATAATTCCATTTTGGCCTGAAGCGATTTTCCCCATCATTCTTATGATTTGGGGGTTGTCCTTCTTAATCTTCATGTCTTTTCCCCTTTATAGCCGGTGGCTAAGTTCTGAGGGAAAGAGGATTGGCCTTATCTTCTTCGATTTTGGGCGAGGAGGATTTCAACTAATCCTATGGTGTTTACTTATTATTGGGATTATTGCTTATAGTCATTTATTTGTAGAGTTTAGTTGGGGATTTATTTTTCGCTGGGGTTTTATTTCATTCATTGTTGTTCTCGTGCTAAGCCTTGATCTAATGGGCAGTACCCCTGTATATCATAGCGGCTTACATGAAGATAGATTGCTAAAAGTCATTCTTGATGAGAAGAAATGCAGGGGGGCTGGTTTTTGCGAGCAGGTTTGCCCCAGGAATTGCTATGGGGTGGATAGCAACCGGCATATGGCGGCAATGCCGAAAACCGAACGCTGTGTTCAATGCGGGGCCTGTATCGTCCAATGCCCCTTCAATGCCTTGTATTTTAAAAATCCCAAGGGGGAAATAATACTCCCGGATACCATCAGAAAATTTAAGTTAAACCTTTTAGGCAAGCGTCTAAGGGAGAAATGAGAAAAGCCGGGCTTGACCCGGCTTTGTTGTCTCTGGAGTTGGGCTTACATCATTTCAAAACGGAGAAATGTTGATAATAATGTCCATCTGTTGGAAGCGGGGTCTTACCTGTTTAAAGGTATTTAGTTGAAGTGAAGAATGTTGGGGGGTTAAAACACCCATTCAGCAACTAAAATCCCTGTCGCTCCGTGATGGAAAGAATGGACTTTCAGTTCAGATAGATCAAATTTGGAAATTACCCCCCTTAATCCCCCCTCCCCCATGAATTGCTTAAAGTTCCTGAAGTGATCCCCGCCAGCCTTCCTTTCAACGGCTCTCTGGACCAAAGCTATCATCTTAGAAATCGGGGTTGTGGGAACGACATAGTCAGCGATGAGGAGCTTACCTCCCGATGTGGTAACTCTATGGGCTTCTCCTAAAACCCGTTTTCTATCATCCGGGGTTTTTTCGTGCAGGGCAAAGGATAAAATTACGCAGTCAAAGGTTCGGTCCTCAAAGTGCAGATGCCTCGCATCTTCCCTGAAATAATGAATGCCGCCCGGACTACTTTCCCTGGCCATCCGGATCATCGCTTCGGAAGAATCAACCCCTGAGACCCGGAACCCTTTATTATGAAGAAGAATGCACTGCGCCCCCGTTCCACAGCATAAATCAAGGATATTCTGAAAGCTAAATCTTTCTGCAATGGCAACTATCTCCTTCTTTATAGACCTTAACACGGGCTCAAGGAGGTAACCATAAACCCATGTTGAATATTCGTAATCAGCTTTCGGCTTGGTTACCGCCTCAGGTACGCTTCGCACTATGATTGTAGATGTTTCCGTATTCATAGGACAGTGCGGGAAAAGAACATCTGGGCGATTATTCCGGCGATGGGGGGAAAGATGAAGGTGCAGGCCAGGCGGATGGCGGTAAACTTCCAGCCCAGGATTCCCACCTCCATGGGCAACCGAGCGATGGCCCACAGGGACCATCCGGTCAGGAAGGCCACCATGGTCCCCACCCCGGCCCCGGACTTTAACAACCCGGCCACGATGGGCAGGCTCACATAGGGCCCCCCTGGGGATATTCCCCCGGCTATGGTTCCCAAAATAATCCCCCTTAAGCCCGATCCCGCCCCCACCCATTTTGACAAAAATTCCTGGGGGAGAAGGACCCGAATCATTCCGGCCACGATAAGGGCGAAAACCAGTAGGGGCAGCATTTGAACGATCATGCCCGCTGCGGATTTCAATCCAACAACGTGCTGGCCTCCACCCTTGGTGTAGCCCAAAAAGAATAAAACCGCTGCCAGGACTCCCATGATAATCGTCGGTATCAGCATATTTGCGTTCCTCTTTTGTTTTTTATTTTTATCGTTCATTGATCCCAACCAGAGTAGATTCCGGCGGATGACCCACCACTAAAAATTGGCAGGCAGGCAACATCTAACACAGGCAAAAATAACACATTTATTTAAAAAATGCAATTGAAAAATAAAAAAGCGATACCCTTGGGTACGGCTTTTTTTGCTTTTTGAATTTTATGGCAATTTACAAGCTCTAACGTAGGTGTCCCCAATTGATCCTATCCATCGCACCTTTTTTCAACTGATCTTCTCATTTTAACTCTTTCAATTCCGGGGCTGATGCCAACTGGGTTTTCACCCAGATCTCCTGTTTTTTGGGCGGTTGCATGCGGGAACCACCCCTAGAGCCACCACTGCCACTACCACCGCGTCGGCCGCCCCCCATGCCACCCCTACCACCACCGCGTTGGCGATCACCCATCCTGATGCCGCCCCACTCCAATCCGAGACTGATGGTTTGTCCCGGCTCCGCACCGATGCCATAATCGAAAACATCGCTTTTCTTCAGCGGAACTCTGAATTCATACGTGTAGATATCTTGGGGAGTGGCAAAGCTAACAGCCGGGCCGCTGGAACCATCAGCGGGAATGTTTATCGCTTGATCCCCTTTTTTGAGGATAACGGTGATTTGATCGGCTCTGGCCCTCCGCTGCATGAGACGCTCTCTCTGTTCCGGGGTCAGGCTCTCCCAGAATCCGCCCTCGCCAGTCATTCCCGGCCTTTGCATTTGCAAAAGAGGGGGTCCGCCGGTGTAGCGGATGCCGAAATCCTTCTTCTTTTTCCCGGAATTGTCCAACCACAGGGTCAGGCCGCCCATGCGGATGGCCCGCGCCCATTTAGGGTCGTTGAAACGAAAAAGTACGTAGAGGTTTTCGCTATCATTGCACAAACCCAGTAGCACGCCGCTGTCCTCAAAATAGGTAGTGGGCACACCTTCCCATTCCGGCATTTTACCATCTACCAGCACCGGCTCCGCCGACCAGTGGGTCTGCACCTCCTGGCTTTTGCAACCCGCTAACAGGATTGAGCCAGCGAATATTAATGTGAGGAGTGCTTTTGCACTCAACGATGTAAAATCCTTGTAAACCATTTTTTCACCCCATTCATGACTGATTGAAAAACGGGGGTGACCGGAACGATTGTTCACCCCCACCGAATGGATACAATTCTTAGAAGCTCCATTTTATTTAAGCAAGACCATCCGCTTGGTTAGTGCTTGGGGCCCTGCTTCGATGCGATAGAAATATATCCCACTGGCTAGTTGGACTCCATTCACATCACGGCCATCCCAGAGCAGGTTGTAACTGCCCGGTGCCTGGTATCCCATCTCATAGGTGCGAATTGTCTGTCCTTTCATATTATAGATCAAAACCCGCACCCTTTCCCCGGTTTGCAGGGTATAGTTAATCTGGGTCTCGGGGTTGGCGGGATTGGGATGGTTGGATACCCTGATGATAGTCTTTTTATCCCCCCAACGACCTTGGCCCATTCGCCTACCGCGGCGCCAGCTGCCCGGATCGCGCCACCACAGACCATTTATCTCGTAAACCACAATCACATCCGGGTCTGGACTCGTCATCAACCCACCGGTAATCGTCAGCTCCTCACCTTCTGCAGGGCGAGCAGCCCCGTTTCCGGGATCATACCAGGGTGGTCCAAAGGCCAGGCGATAATCAGCAGCACCATCGCCATCTTCGTCTAAATAATAGCAAACCCGCACCGTACTGGAATCACCAAGGGTATCCAGGATTGTGATGCCAGAAACCGTGATCGTTTGTAGCGAATCGGGACGATGCCAATGTCCATGATGACCGCCATGTCCGGGGCCGTGTCCGCTACCATGGCCACCCCCATGTCCACCTGGGCCACCCCCGTGCTGGGCTAAAACGATGTCGCTCATTCCAGATATGAGAAACACGGAAAGCAATGTTACCAGGATCATGATCGGCACTCGAAATCGCTTCATGGTAGACCTCCTATTTTGTTGAAATCATCTTTTTTAAATTCCGCACCTCATTGTAGAACTGGATAAACTCGCTGTTGATGAACTCTACCTTCAGTTGATCAGTATTCCCATCACACTCGAAAGTAAAGTAAGCCTTTGATTTTTTCTGATCTGATTTGATCAAGCGGTGTCCCTTCATCTTCAGATAGGCTGAAAACGGAAGGTCATCGGTGGTGATGTGATTGTTTTTGATTTTATTTGATCTCATTGTTATTAACCTCTTTTAACTTGCAGGACAGAGGTCCTTCTCCGTTTCCCATTCCAAGATCTTTCAACACTTCCCGGCGGGCTTGTATAATTTGACGTCATCTGGTATAGAAGTGGTCTATTACCACCTCCCACCGCCCACGCGACCATGTCGCCCATCAGGTCCGGGTCGACCCCGATGTCCCAAGCCGAAGCCCTTGCTGTCGAAATAAACCCGCTGTTCTTCGGTTAAGATCCTGCGGACGGCCTGGTGGTGAGCCACCTTTTTCTTCATCATCCTGGTCCGCAGCCTGCTGATGTCGTCAATGAGTTTGTTGATGGCCTTCTCATCGGTTTTATTGGCGGTCATCAGGGTCCTGAGCCGAGCCCGCTTTTCCCCGATTTCATTCTTCAGGGGCAAACCTTCTTTCATAAAGTCCACCCTCATTCCCCGGATCTTGGCCTCTTGTTCTTCCGTCAGGTCGGGGATATTCATCCGATCCCAACTCGGGCGTGGACCCAAACCCATTCCACAGGGGCCTTTTCCCAGCCCCTGGGCCAAAACCGGCCCTACGGCCAACGTCAACACCAGCAACCCTGCCAGCATTCCCATGGACTTTTTCATTTTACCTTCCTCCTTTCAGGTTTAATGTAAAATTTTGGTAAAAATGTGAACTAAAGATTTACCATGGAGAGTTATATTCTTTAGGTGGTGGATACCCTCTACCCATCCGGCCCGGTCCCCGACCCCGGCGGTGGGGCATCATCCGGCCATGACGGAAGCGATCTTTAAACAGGGTAAAGAACTCCTCCCGCTGCTGGGGGGTGAGGATATTTCTCATTTTTACGGTTTTTCTGATAGCCCTTTTTTCCAACTTTGCCTGAAGGGCGGCGATCTCATCCAGTTTCCGGTCTATTGTTAATGAATCGGATTCCGCATTTCTCAGAAGGTCAATCAGTTCTCCTCGCTTCTGATGAAGTTGATCCCGCAGCCCGGATAAATCAGCCCGAAAAGTCCCCCACATATCTTCCATCCGGGCGATCTGGGAATCAGTCAGTTTCAGCGGACCGCGCTCCCAGCCCCGCCCCCAGAAGGGGCGTTTTACCCTTGGTCGGGATTCCCTCCACCAATGGTAACCAATAGTGCCAACAGCGGCCAGGTTGACAGCCAGCGAAAAGATCAACACGATCAAAAGCCAATTTTTCTTCATGTTCTTCCTCTATTGTTGATTCGTTTGGGTTAAGGCAAGCAGTGTTTCCCCTAAGGATCCTTCAGGAATATCATCCAGGGTACCCAGCCCCAGGACGTTGACAAATTCCACCTCAGGACTTTCCAGCACCCGGGACTCAAAAGCGGTGGAATACAACCTATTACCAAAATGAATTCCGATGACTAACCCCACGATTAAAACGGCGGTAACCGCCGCCGGTACAACATACCGATCAATTAACCCTTCCCAAAAAGGCACAGGACTGGGTTTTTCTGCAACCCTTTTTCGGACCTTTTCCCAGAGAAAAGGGGTGGGTTCTACCCGCTCCCACGTTCCCAGAAGGTCCCAGACCCCCTGAAGCTCCTGGACCTCGGCAGCGCATCGGGGACAGAACTTGAGGTGATCCGAAATCCTTTTACCCTCCTCTTCGGGCAACTCACCGTCCAAGTAAGCGGACAGCCTCTTTTTGATAAATCGGCACTTCATGGGTTTTTTCCTCTTTCTGTTAACTTAGACACAGTAGATGCCAAAAACTTTCGTTTATGTCAATAGTGGGGACAGTTTTTTCCTGAGGTTCAGTTTGGCCCGGTGAATCAGGGACTCTACTGCTGAAAGAGAGGTATTCATCACCCCGGCGATTTCTTTGTAGGACAAACCCTCGTAACGGTGCAGGATGATAGCAGTTCGCTGCTTCTTGGGTAAAGCGTGCAGGGCTTTCTTTACGCTCTCCTCTTTTTCCTTCTTCATAAGTTGGGCATCCGGTTCGCCGTCCGAAGGAGCGGGGAAGTCGTTAAGTTGGGATTCTTTAGTGGAAACACAATCCAGGGGAAAAAATAACCGGGTCCGCTTGCGTAAGACGTTTAACGAAAGATTAATGGCAATACGATAGAGCCAGGTGGAAACTTTGGCCTCGTGTCTGAAGCTGCCGGCGGAGTGATAGGCTTTGATGAAAACATCCTGGGTAATGTCCTCAGCATCATGGCGACTTTCCAGCATTCGATAGGCTACATTAAACACCATAGACTGATATTTCCGTACCAAATCCTGGAAAGCAGTTTGATCCCCGGCGGCGATCCGGGTTAGATATTCCGATTCAATCCCTGACATTAAAATAGGTCCTGCACCCCATATGTAAATGAGACAAACGAATCCTCGTTAGGTTTAATTAACTATAAAAGCCCAAATTGGTAAGGATTGCCATATGGTATTATACCAAAAAGGGGAAAGTGAGTTAATTTGGGGTATCCTAAGGATTAGACAAGGAAAGGGGCCAAAACTTTCGGATGGTGATCGAGAACACTGAGGTGTGAACAAATTATGCTTTTTATCGTTTAATCCAGGGAAACAGGGCAGCGCTATCCTTACCGGTCCCTTTGTGGGTCTTTGATAGGTGACCCCCCAATTCCTAAAATCTTATTGAGCAAGACGTCCTGTAAAAAAGGCGACTAACTTGAAATGTCAATCGCTTTTTTTGGTTATTCACTGCCTGATATAACCTTCAATTGGTACAGAACCGACTTTATCTTATTAGCATCATTATTAGTATATTTGGCTAAATCACCATTAAAACTCGAAACTGACCCCACCGACCGGCAGAATGCTAAACTGATAGACGGTATTCCGGGCCCCATCAACATTGTATTCATAAAAGGCTATGTTACGGCGATTGTAAGCGTTTTCTAAGTCCAAATAAACTACAATGTTCCAGTTTTTGAAATGGTAACGGTTATCGAACCGGATGTCCAACCGGTGATAGGGTGGGTAGCGCTGGGAGTTTATTTCTCCGTCAACCCAGACGGAGTCACGGGTTACCGGGTCAAATTCCCAATCTTTAGGGGTATAGGGCAGTCCCCCCAGGTATCGCCAGCGGAAGGCCAGCTCCAGTTCGTCCCCCCCAATGGGAAGCACGTGGGTCAGGAATCCCAGGGGAGAACTCTGCCATTTCTTATACCAATCGAATCTTTTAAAACAGGTTTTGACCCCAAATATATAGGTGAACACATGGCGGAAATCGTAATCCCAATTGAATTCTCTTACCTGCGCATCTTCCCGGGGGTCCTGGGCCCGTGATATACCGTAGGAATAACTAATAGTCCCATAATAATTTTTAACCAATTTCTGCTGCAAGAAGAACTCTATTCCCCGGGAGAATCCCTCTCCCTCATTCACCAATTTCCAGGAGCGAAAGGTATCGTCCGAACTTAAAAACTGCTCCCCTATCAGAATATCATTGTAGAGCTTCCAATAAGCCTCGATGCTTCCCAATAGTCCCTCGCCCAGCAGATGTTCAAACCCGAGGACAAAATGCCGACAATGGTGGTTTTTGACGGTGCGGTTTCCCCCATTTGGATCCTGGGTGTAATAATAGTAGGGGGGAGTCTGATAAAACTCCCCGTAGACTGCATTTATGCTTGTCAAGTTTGAAAGATGATAGGTTAATCCCAGTCGGGGGCTTAAGTTTTTTCTCCGGCTGTAATCGAAATAATCATGTCGTAACCCCAGGTTGAGCATTAGCTTTTCCACCGGCCTCCACTTAAACTGGATGTAGACAGCGGATTTGAAGGATTTTATTCGGTCGTTGGTATCGTGGGCGGGGGTAATTACCGTGGTATCAGCGTTAGTGTTGCCGCTAAAATAATATTCAGTGGTATCAGCTCCCCACCAGATTTCATGATCGAACCGAACGGGTTTATAAGATATGCCCCATCCCATTTCATTGCGTCTGGAGAATTGGTAGGTAAAATCAGCCTTGGCGGTATATTCTATTTCGATTGATTTGTTGTCATAAACGACCGTTCCATCCTCCTCATCGACCATAGTGTCCCAGAAGTTGAGGGATTTGGAAATGGTGAACAGGGAATATCCCTTTTTGCTCCACAGGGACTTCCAGGTCAGCCCCAAGGCGTATTGATGTGAACGGGCCTCCACCCTGTTGGCCCCACGGGAGTAGGCCCCTTCCTCTTCAATTTTTATATAGTCGCTACCGTAAATACCGTTGAATATTAGCCAATTTCTGGGCCCCAGATCGTAGACGGCCTTTCCCTGGGTATCCCAGTAGTGGGGCACGGCGGTCAACCCGATGGGGCTTAAGATCAGGTCCAAGTAGCTCTTGCGGGCTGAGAAAAGCCACGAGCCTCTGCCGTTAGCTAAAGGCCCTTCAAAGGTTCCTCCGGCCCCAGCCATGCTCAGGTTCAGATCCCCCACCAGCCGCTCCCGGTTACCCTCCCTCAGGGAAATATCCAATACCGAGGAGAGTTTGTCCCCGTACTTAGCGGGAAACCCCCCGGTAATAAAATCTATCTCCTGGATGAAATCGGTGTTAATCATGTTGATGGGACCCCCGGTGCCCCCCTGGTATCCAAAGTGATTGGAATTGGGAATTTCGATATTATCCAGCAGGGTCAGATTCTCAATGGGGCTGCCCCCCCGGACGATGATTTCGTTGTTCTGATCGTTGGAGTTGGCCACGCTGGGCAGGGCCTGGATCACCCGCTGCACATCCTCAGCGGCCCCGGGGGCGCGGCGAATCTCCTCATAGTTGAGACTGCGGCTGGAAGTAAAGGCATCATTGGTCTTGGAAAAATAATTGGCGGTAATGGTGACCTCTTCCCCCCTTAAAATCTCCCCGGCCATCTGGACAACCAGCGTGGTGGCCCTATTAGGATTAACGATGACGTCGGTCTTGACCACGGGACGATAACCCATCATCATCACTTTCACGTTGTAGCTTCCCGCGGGAACGTTTTCAACCACAAACTTTCCGTCCGGCCCCGTGGCCGCCCCCATGGGGGTGTCCATCAAGATCACGTTGGCAAAGGGCAGGGGCTGCTGGGTGGATCGGTCCCTGATGATCCCTTTAAGGGACCCCACAGGCCTTTCCTCTTCCTGACCAAAAGCCGGATTAAGGAGAAAAATGATGGCCATAGCTAACGAAAAAAAAGAATGTGAGTTTTTCATCATCTTCACCCCTCATTACTCTATTCCGATAGTGCAAAATCCACCGTGCGGGTATTCTTATCCACCCGCACCACCCTGACTTTCACGTGATCCCCCAGCCGATAGCGGTTCCCGAATGTCCTTCCCACCAGCGTTAATCGCTTCTCATCAAAGACGTAATAATCATCTTTCAGGTCGGTGATGTGTACCAACCCTTCGACTAAAAGTTCCGTGATCTCCACAAAGATGCCGAATGCCACCACCCCGGAGATAATCCCTTTGTATACTTCACCGATGTGATCTTTGAGGTATTCAATCTGTTTCAATTTTATGGACATCCTTTCTGCTTCCACAGCTCGGATCTCCATCTCCGTTGAGTGGTTGCAGATGGGCTTTAGGCTCTGTCCGATGGCTCTTTTTCGTTCCGGTTGGACGGGGTTTTCATATTGGGCCAGCAGCCGGTGGACCATTAGATCGGGATAGCGCCTGATGGGGGAGGTAAAATGGGTATAGTGCTTGAAGGCGAGCCCAAAGTGCCCGCTGTTTTTGGGGCTGTAGATGGCTTTCATCATGGACCGGAGGGCCACCTCCTCAATGACCACTTTCTCCTCGGTGCGCTTTATTTTCCGCAGGAATTGCTGAAAGTCCATCGGGGTGACCGGGTCTTTATGGTTAAAGGTGTAACCCATTGCCCGCACGAACGCTGAGAACTGCTCCAATTTTTTGTCACTCGGCCGTTCGTGCACCCGGTAGACAAAGGGAAGGCGTTCATTTCTGCGCTTTCGGGCGATGTATTCGGTTACCGTGCGGTTGGCCAGCAGCATAAACTCCTCGATCAGCCGGTGACTCTCCAGCCGCTCCCTGTGCCTGATTTCTGTCGGTCTCCCATTCCCATCCAGGGTGATCTTCACCTCAGGAAGGTCAAAGTCCATGCTGCCCCGGTAAACCCGCTTCTTCAAGAGCGTCTGACTTAGCTGATACATCCTTCGGATCGCTTCATAAAATTCTCGGTCTGGATCCCCCTGTGATGGTCCTTCGCCCCTTTTAACCGCATCAATAATCTTCTGCACCTCCTCATAGGTGAACCTCCTCCGGCTGCGGATGACCGATTTACGGATCGCATAATCCAGCAGGTCTCCTTCGGTATTTAGCTTCATGATAACCGAATAGGTGAGTCGTTTCTCGTTGGGTTTAAGACTGCATAGCTCATTAGAGAGCCTCTCCGGCAGCATAGGGACCACCCCATCAACCAAGTAGACGCTGGTGCCCCGCTTAAGCGCCTCCTGATCTACAACGTTCCCTGCCAGCACGTAATGGCCCACGTCGGCAATGTGGGCACCCAGTTCGATCTCACCATTCCCCAGTCTCTCTATCGAGACGGCATCGTCGAAGTCCCGGGCGTCCTCGGGGTCAATGGTGAAGATTACCTTATCGGTCAGATCCAGCCTGCCGGCCGCTCCCGGGTCCTCCACCAGCCCATCGCCCATCATGTCCACCTCCTGGAGAACATCAGGGGGAAAGGTAGTGGGAATGGCAAAATGGCGGATGACCACTTGAAAGTCCAGGGCCGGGTCATCGGCCTCACCTAAGACTTCTGTCACCTCCCCCTGGAGTGGCCTGTGGGATGACCCCCAGTCCACCACCTTCACCACCACCCGCTGACCGGTCTCTGCTCCGGCGGATTTCCCCTCTGGGATGAAGATGTCCGGGCACTTTATATTGTCCGGAAAAAACAGCCCAAAGTTTCCTTCCTTCCGATATATGCCCACAAACTCCATGCGGGTTCGTTCCATCACCTGAACAACCTTACCCTCGGGAGCCTGGCCCTGCCGGCGGGCGAAGAGGGCCACCTGAACCCGATCCTCGGGAAAGGCACCCCCGAGATTTCGTCGGGGTATGAATACGTCCTCGCCCCCGTCGTCCCGGATCAAAAACCCATAGCCCTGGGTTTTCAAGTGGACCTTGCCGGTCACCAAATTGACCCGCTGGGAGAGGCCGTACCTTCCCCCCCGAAACCGCAACACCCGGCCCTCCCCCTCCAGTCCGGCCAGGGCATCCCGAAAATCGGCATATTGCCCAGGGTTCAGTTTCAATTCCCGGAACAGATCCCGTTTACGGAAGGTGCGATCAGGATGGAGTTTTAAAAATTTGACGATTTTTTCTTTCAATGCCACCTTCAAAAAAAGAACAGAACTCCTTAAGGACTACTGAAATATTGGTCAACAGCCTGAAATAAAAGTCAAAACAATAGATGCATAAGTGATCTATCTTTCGCCATATTCCATTTCAAGCAACAATGCCAATGTCCTCGTTCCAAAACTCTGTTTTGGAACGAAATTGTAAAGAAACTTTGTTTCGTTTTTCGGTTTAACTTGCGAAACATGGTTTCACATGCATGTCTGTTCCCAAACTGGAGTTTGGGAACAAGAAGAAAATTCGGAAAGAACCAAGAAAATTATCGAAGTCGCCCCACGATCACCCGGTCATGGCCGGTGTAATCTTGATAGACCCTTATCCCCCCGAATCTATCTTTCATCATCTCCCGAACCCGCGGGGCCTGGCCGATTCCGATCTCTAGAAACAGCCACCCCTCTGATTTTAGCAGGGAGGGAGACAGGTCTGCGATTCTTTTAAAAAACAAAAGCCCGTCCCCCCCGGCCACCAGCGCCCCCTTCGGTTCGTAGTCCCTAATTTCAGGGGATAAGGTTTTGTACTCCCCCTCAGTAACATAGGGGGGATTGGAAACGATAAGATCAAATAGACCGGGAAGCCGGGAGATGTCCCTTTCATTAAAGATATTCCATCGCTTGAAATGAACCTTAGCTACCGTGCCATTCAACCGGCTGTTCTTCCGGGCAAACCTAAGGGCTGTTCGGTAAATATCAACCGCAAGGACCTGAACCCGATCCAGGTTTTTGGCCAGCGAGATGGTGATGTTTCCGCAGCCGGAGCCAATGTCTAAGATGGAAAGGTTCCCATCGCCCTGAGCACAATGGAGACCCTGAGCATATTCAACGACCTTCTCCACCAGAATCTCGGTGTCCGGACGAGGGATCAACACTCCTTCACCCACCTTAAAAGGCAGCGAGAAGAATTCTGTTTCCCCTAAGATATACTGCAGGGGCCGATGGGCCAACCGCTGGCTAACCCCTTTGTTCAACTTGCGGATCTCTTTGGCTTTCAAAGTGCGATTGAAATTCAGGTAGAGATCGGCCCTCTTCATCTTAAGAACGTAGCCCATAAGCCTTTCGGCGTTTCCCCTGGGGTTGGGGATGCCCGCCCTTTCCAGCCTTTTGACAGTATCATTCAGGGCTCCCGAAAGCCTGATTAAGGGTTTTTTAGCCATTCGGATATTAAGATAAAAGCGGATGCCATCACCCGCTTTTGTTACTAACAACTAAGCTTTGGCAAAATGATCAAAATTTATAAATCATAAGCTCCAAATCCCAAATTACAAACAAATCGGTCAGGAGCCGGACTGATGGTTATTGGAATTTACGGCCCAGGCTGGAGAGAAAGCCTCTTTCATCCGATCTTCCTGATCAGCCAGTTGCAATTTTTCGATCAACTCGTCCAGTTCCCCGGCCAAAATTTCCTCCAACCGGTAGAGTGTCAGGTTAATCCGGTGGTCGGTCACCCTCCCCTGGGGAAAGTTGTAGGTACGGATCTTGGCACTCCGGTCTCCGCTGCCCACCTGAAGTCGGCGGCTCTCGGCAATTTTGGCTTCTTCCTCCCTTCTCTTCATATCGTAGAGCCGGGCTCGCAGAACCTTAAGGGCTTTCGCCTTGTTCTTATGCTGGGATTTCTCATCCTGACAGCTAACCACCAATCCACTGGGAAGGTGGGTGACCCGCACCGCCGAATCGGTAGTGTTTACGCTCTGGCCCCCGGGTCCGGTGGAACGAAAGACATCAATGCGCAGCTCCTCGGGGTTAATCTTGATATCTATATCCTCGGCCTCGGGCAGCACCGCCACCGAAGCTGCTGAAGTGTGAATGCGACCACTGGATTCAGTCATTGGCACCCGCTGCACCCGGTGAACACCGCTCTCAAACTTAAGCTTCCTGAATACGTCTTCCCCCTTCACCGAAAAGATGATCTCCTTAAACCCCCCAATACCGGTGGGATTAGAGTTCAAAACCTCCGGTTTCCAGCCCTGGTTCTCCGCATATTTGGCGTACATTTTGTAAAGGTCACTGGCAAACAGGGCTGCTTCCCCTCCCCCAGTCCCCGCCCGGATCTCCATGATAATGTCCTTAGGATCATCGGGATGACTGGGGAGAAGTAACAACTTCATCTCTTTGATTATCCTTTCCTCCTCTACCTTCAACTCCTCCAATTCCATCAGGGCGATCTCCTTTAACTCCTGATCCCCCGAGTTCTTCACCAAGTCCTCATCTTCAGCCAAACTTTTTTTAACCTGCTGATACCGCTGGTACTTCTCCACGATTTTTTCCAGTCTATTCCGTTCCTTAGCCAGGGCCCTGAACTTAGGATAATCGTGAATCACCCCGGGGTCGCTAAGCTGCTCGCCCAGTTCATCATAACGTTTTTTGATCTGTTCTAATTTTTCTACCATATAAATCCTGTTTTTCTAAGCCGCAGTTCAGCCCTTCAAGACACTAAGATTAGAATTTAACCCCTTCGGAGCGACCGGCCAATTTCTGGGACATTCAGTTCGGTCAGGAGCCCGACTGATACGTCAAATTGTTGTCCCGAAAATTCGGGAAAGTTTCGGTATTTCGTCTATCGTCAATCGGTCTTCTGCCGACGGCACGCAACCGTTTGCCGTTTTCCCGAAACTTCGGGACAACCGAAAGACGTTTCACGCAACCTAATAATCTTATTAAAGTCAATTCTTAGAAATTCCGAGATGTCTTGGTGGCTGAAATGTTATTTTTCCAATACGGCATTCAAGGCCGCCAGGGCCACTTCAAGCTGTTCCTCATCCGGCTCCAGGGTGGTGATCTTCTGCAACCAGAGCCCTGGCTGGCTTAGCAAGGCTACCAACCTGGATTTTCTCTTCTCCCCGGACAGCTTCAATATTTCATAAGAGATCCCCGCCACCAGCGGGATCAAGGGTAGGTGAACCAGAAACCTCACCCCCACGTTTGGATAATCCCCAGCTACGGAAACCACTACCGAATCGAATAAGGCAAAGAACAGAATGGCCAATACGGCCACGATGAGGATAAAGCTGGTTCCACAGCGGGGATGATGGGTCCCATACTTGGCTACGCTTTGGGGGGACAGATTTTCACCGGCTTCCAGGGCAAAGATGGACTTATGCTCGGCCCCGTGGTATTCGAAAATGCGGCGGATCTCCTTCCAGCGGGAGATAAGGTAAAGATAGCCCAGAAAGAAAAGCATTCGAATAGCCCCTGCGATCAGATGAAAGACAAACTGGTTCTGGCCTACCTCCTTTAAGGCACGGGATAGCCAGTAGGGAATATACATAAAAATGATCAATCCCAAGGCAAAGGCAAAAACGGTCATCAGTCCCGTGCCCAGCTTCGCCCAGTCTTCTCCTGTCTTTTCCCCATGTTTCCGGTCCCTTTTTTCCCTCCCCTCTTCCATCGCTATCTCAGCCGACCAGTTCAAGGCCCTGATCCCGATGATCAAGGCCTCCACCAGTACCACCGCCCCCCGCACCAGGGGCCAGCCCCAAAAGCCTCCTTTCGCTGTAAGCGAAGAAAGTTCCTCTCTTTTCAGGGAAATCCCTCCCTGGTGGTTCCTGACTGCAATAGCCATTCTCTGGGGCGAACGCATCATCACCCCCTCGATCACTGCCTGGCCGCCGATATGTAAATCCCTATTCATGGGTTGGTTCATGGGACTAACCTAGATTCATAAAATCGTGATTGTTTAGCAATCCGAAGTTAAAAAGTAGCAGAGGGGTGGGGGAGCAGGGGAGAAAAAAACCCTATCTCCTTTTAGTCGGGCACCTGACCGATTCCCCCTTGCTCCCCTGCACCCCTGCTCTTCCATTCTGAGACTTTCCCTTTCGTTGTCAACTTCACATAGCTAAACTGATACGTTATATCTTTAGGGACTATTTCCGGTGAACAACTCCGGGAACAAGCAGGTTTTTAATCTTTTTGCCGCAGTACTTAAGTTCCGGGCAGTAACCGATGTGCTCGCATTTGGGTTCTAAGAAGCGGGCGAAAAAGGGTGCCGCCTTTCTGACCTCCCGTTTGATCAGGGTGAACAATTGGATAATTTCCCACTGGGCGTTCAGACACAACCTTTCCCCGCTGGCGTGAAAAAGTTCCCTTAGGTTCATACTCATGACCAAATTGGTTTTCAGGGCGTTGGGGAAGAGGTAGCGGGCATCCTCGGGGGGGATGCCATCCTGAACGAATTCTCGATAGGTATCGAAAAGCTGCCCCATTAATTTATCGAATTTTTCACGTTTCTCATAATCCCCCTTGACTTTGGGGGGAACAACATATTGGGGGCGACTATACTCCACAAACCGCTGGCTCTGTTGGCTGTAAGATGCGATCCGGTGGCGCACCAACTGATGGGAACAAACCCGGGAGATCCCTTCGATGGCGAAGGTGAAACACACGTGTTCGAAGATGGAGTGATGACCGGCTCGAAAGGTCTTTTTCACTAACGCCATCATCTTATCTTTATCATATTGACCCTCTGAAATGGCTATAGGCGTCGTCTCGGAATAGCAGGTGCGAGCGGCGGTAAACACTACCTTGAGCGGATCCTGCGTATATTGAACCAGCCTGACTCTCAAGCCTATACTCCCTTATCTTTGAAAATTCTCTCCACGAGACTAACAACAAAACCAGCACTCTGTAAAGCCTCCTTGGCATCATCTCTCTCGAAAAGGTTCACTGCTAACTCTTCTTCTGATCCGTAAAATGATATTTCCCTATCAATGGCTAATTGATCAGAAATGTCCGCCAATTTTCCAAGTGTATCAGAATCTATCTCATATTTAAGATTTGAATCCAATAGAATCTTTCCCAGGCGATGGGATTTTGGGTATTCAACCCCCAAAAATCTCAGCAGTCCTTTCAGGGCTAACTCTGAAGCCTCCTGGCATTTCCGCACTGTGCGATGGTAATGTTTCTTGGCTAGGGACTCCTTAGCCTCGTCGAAAATTATCTTTGCATCACCAAGATAGCCCCTAGCAATCTCGGTGTTTTTCATAGGGTAAAAACCTCTCCGAGTTTAATATCTGGCTTCAGATTCCAATACCAACTTCCATCATCCAAATAGATCTTTTTAGACCCCAGCGCCTTCATCCTTTCTTTGATCTCCTCCAACTTTTTCCCAAAAGTCCCATCATCCAAGAGAATAATTCCATCATCAATCATATCCAGAAAAATGGGTTTAGTATCCCTTATCTCGTTCTTAGTAAATAACAGGGGTGAAATCTCAGGGTAATAACCGCTATTATAAAGCTCGATATAGGAATCCTTATCTCTCATTTCCTTTAATAAAGGAAAAATGATCTTAACCCTTTTGTACCGACTTTTAGGCAGAGCGTTCATGACGACGCACACATCCACATCACTGGATGGGCTAAGCTGTCCTCGTGCTGCTGACCCATAGAGAACGACAGAGACAAGATTGTCCTTAAAATGTTTCTGTAACAGTTTAACAAAATCGGTCATTAACTGCATCAACAAGGGGTAAACTTTCATCTCTATTCCTGGGCATTTACAAAAAACGGAATGCCAAGGCATCCCGTTAATTCTTCTGACTTCCAATTTTTTTCAGAGAAAAGCTTTCCTTCGCATTTATCCCTTTCAATAAAAAATATGAAAATTTTCCGCTGCTATTGATCTTTGGCCTTTATTTTGTACCGACGGTAGTACTTCTCCACCCTTCCCGCCGTGTCCACCAGCTTCTGCTTGCCGGTGAAGAAGGGATGGCATTGGGAACAGATTTCGATCCTTAAGTCGCCCACCGTGGTCCGGGTCTGAAAGGTGTTGCCGCAGGCGCATTTTACGGTGGCAATCTCATATTTGGGATGAATATCTTTTTTCATTCCACTCCTATTCTTGTATCCAACCTAAATATAACAATTTTTTAAAGGAAATGCAACTGAAAATAAAATTTAAAAAGAGCTAATCTTTAGCGTCACTTTCTGGATTATGGAAACTGTTTCCACTTAATATTTTCCTTTGGATTTAACCCATAATTGGTAATGACTAATGAATCCGTGTATTCCCAAATGCAAGTATCCCCCAAACTCTCCTCTACTACACCTTCCTCTATGGTCTTTATGACTTTGATAAAAGTAGAATCAACGGGTAATTTAATTGTTCTATTGAAGGATTTAATATAGATGTCTAACGAGACTGTATTAATTGTATCAATCCCGGAAACAGAAGCTGCCCAATTCAAATAATCTGGTATGAAATATACGGGATTTAATTTAACCAAGGCTCCACCTGCTCCTGCCAAAGGAAAGAAAATATGTTTCATCCCAAAAACCATCTGCAAATCGTTATTTATTGGAAATTGAGGGCTACGCCAGTATTCAAGGGCTTTTGTATCATGGTTATAATCGTAATCGGTACCAGTATGTGGATCATCACCTATAGCACAATGACCTTCTAGCTCTCTAGCTGAAGAAAATATTAGCATTTCAATAAAGATATAATCTCCTTCTATTTCGTTTGACGAAGTAGTATTTTTCTCACAGGAGTATATAAGAAACATAATCAGTGCAAAAAAAAGGCAAATATTTCTTCTCATTGGTTAATTCCTCAACTATTTGGCCTCCTCCTCAAAGACCTCAACTCCTACCAATGGTTTTGAATCGGGAAAAGGGGTTCATCTAATTCATTAACTTCTGACAATCCCTGAAATAGGATCATTAGTTAAGCACAACAAGGACTAAAATTAAAGTCTATTAAAAATGGTTTGTTCCCTTTTTAACCTTTTTATGGTAAAACCATTTTAAAAAAAATCGAAGTAACAGTTCATCACGCCTGCCACAGGCAGGGAACTATACAGAAGCGACCAACAGTCATAATTAGCAATTAACAATCAGCAATCAGCTTTTAGCGTTAAACCTTATTTAAGTCTCTTATCTATCTTAGTGCCTTGATGGCTGAGCTGTTACAAATCGAATTTATCTAGTCATCATCTTAAAAAATTCCCGGTTGGATTTGGTATCGGCCATCTTTTCCAGCACGAATTTCATCGCTTCCACTGAATTCATATCCGAGAGCAGGTTGCGGAGAATCCACATCCGGTTGAGTTCGTTTTTGCTCAGCAGCAATTCTTCTTTACGGGTCCCTGACCGGTTGATGTCCATGGCCGGGAAGATGCGACGGTCTGATAGCTTGCGATCCAGAACCATTTCCATATTTCCGGTGCCTTTAAACTCCTCGAAGATCACCTCGTCCATCCTGCTTCCGGTCTCGATCAGGGCGGTGGCAATGATAGTGAGACTGCCTTCCTCCTCGGTATTCCGGGCCGCTCCGAAAAAACCCTTGGGCTCATAAAGGGCATTAGCGTCTACCCCACCCGAGAGCACCCGACCTGAAGGGGGAGTCACCGAATTGTGGGCCCGCGCCAGCCTGGTAATAGAATCCAAAAGGATCACCACATCTTTCCCGTACTCCACCATACGTTTTGACTTCCCCAGCACCATCTGGGATACCTGAACGTGTCGCTCGGGTTTCTCGTCAAAGGTGGAACTCACCACCTCAGCATCAACATTGCGGGCCATTTCGGTAACCTCCTCGGGCCGCTCGTCAATAAGAAGAACAATGGTATAAATTTCCGGATGATTGGCAACGATGGAATTGGCGATCTTCTGAAGCAGGATGGTCTTGCCCGCCTTGGGGGGCGAGACGATCAGCCCCCGCTGCCCCTTCCCGATAGGGGTAAAGATGTCCATAATCCTGGTGGAATGGTCGTTGGGATTCGATTCCAGCCGAATCTTTTCAGTGGGGTGAAGGGGGGTCAGATTGTCGAACAGGATCTTCTCCCGTACTTCCTCCGGGTTCTCAAAGTTGACAGCTTCTACCTTCAACAGGGCGAAGAAACGCTCTTCATCCTTGGGCGGCCTCATCTGACCGCTGACGATATTGCCCCGCCTCAGGCTGAATCGTTTGATCTGGGACGGGGAGATGTAGATGTCGTCGGGCCCAGGCAAGTAGCTGGCATGCCTGGATCTTAAAAATCCGTAGCCCTCGGGTAGAATATCCAGCACCCCTTCGGCGTAGAACAACCCGTTCTTTTCAGTCTGTTTCTGCAGAATCTTGAAGATAAGATCCTGCTTCCGCATGCCGCTGAAACCGGTGATCTCCAATTCCTTGGCCATGTCACCCAACTCGGAAATCCTCATGGCTTTTAATTCTGTTAAATCCATAAAACGCTCCTATTCCATATCAGTAGGTCATATTAAGAAGCTTGTAAATTGCCAAAATTTCAAGAATTGCTGTAATTTAGTCTGATTTCTTAGAAGTGCTATGTTCGGTAATTCGATAGCGAGTTTAATAATCTGAACTGCAAACCGTTTAGTTCGCTTTTCAAGCTTTTTGCCTTTTATCTTTTAAATTTAGGCAATCTTTGCCCCGATGCTTCGGGGGAAATTTAGGCAATTCGACATGGTTTTGCCTGATTGTGGGATACTGACATAAGCGCCCTAAAAAGCGTTTAAGTCTTGACTTACAGGTATCAAACAAGGTTTCTCAGCAAGTAAGAAATGGCAAGATAAGGGAGGATGAAAATAGGTTTGATATAGGAAGAAGTGAGATTCAGATTAATTTCAGTTAAATTTAAAACATTTTTTTTATTTTGTCAAGCTTTTTCTTGGTCACCGGGACAATAATACTGACATTACAAATTACCTGAATTTATCCGTGCAATGATCGCATCTGTCATCTGTTTGGTGCTTGAAGCCCCCTGGCTCAAAACCCCGGGACCGCCGGGCAGTCTGAGCATATCATAACTTCGGACGTTACCCTCTTCTATAACAGCAGCAATTGAATTCCTTATTCTGTTGGCTCTCTCTACCTCACCTAAGTAGTCCAGCATCATACATGAACTTAAGATCATAGCAATTGGGTTAACGATTGAGGGCTTTAGATCGGCATACTTGGGGGCGGAGCCGTGGGTAGGCTCAAAGACAGCACAATCTTTCCCAATATTGCCACTGCAGGCAAATCCAAGCCCACCCACGAGCCCCGCAAATCCATCAGAGACAATATCGCCAAACATATTGCCCGCCACAATAACACCATAATCTTCAGGGTTCTTGGTAAGCCACATCATTTGGGCGTCAATGTTAGTAAACCAGAGCTGGATGTCTGGAAATCCGGGTGCAATCTTCTCTGCCTCTTCCCCCATCATGCCCGATGTTTCCCGGATAACGTTTGGTTTTTCACAAATTGTCACCGATTTGTAACCGAATTTCTTAGCATATATGAACGCCTCCTTGACTATACGATGGCAGGCGGGGCGGCTGAAGATTCGGCAGGAAATGGCCAAGTCTGCCCCCGGCACATCTTTAAACCTGGCCATTTTAGGATGAGTTTCCAGGGCCGAGCGCACCCCCGGCGGCGGATTGGTCCATTCTACCCCTGAATACAGCCCTTCTGTGTTTTGACGGAAGATAACCACATCCACCCCGGGCTCTTCAAAACCATCCCCTCTGCGGCGGATAAAGTTCAACGGATTCCCCTTGAACGAACGGCAGGGACGGATACATATATCCAGATTAAAGTGCTGACGGAGTCCTACGATGGGACTGTAGTAAACATATCCTTTACCTTGAAGTTCCGGCGAGATTTCACCGGCGGCCTGGGCCTTCGGCTTGGAAGTAATGGCACCAAAAAGACCTATCCTATGCTCTTCGAGAAGGTCTAAGGTGCGCTGTGGTAATGCATTCCCCTCCTTGACCCAAAATTCCCATCCAATATCCTCCTCAATATAATTCGCCTTAAATCCAACGGCGTCCAGAACCCGAATGGCCTCTGGAAGGACAATCTTGCCAATACCATCACCGGGCATGATTACGATGCTCTTATTACCCATGAATTAACTCCCAAATTTTAAGCTATTAATCTTTTTAAGACCCCTAAATATTTTTCACTGACTTTTAGTACAATTTCAGTTATCCTACGGACATTTTATTCCTATGACCTGCAAGGCCTCGCCCACAGTGAAATGAGACCCGGTTACACACACCAGATCATCCTTTGAAGCCAATCCCAGGGCATAGCTGAAGCCCTTAGCCACCCCTTTAAAAGGTGAAACCTTAAGGGTGCATTTTGAAAACTCCCGGGCCAGTTCAGTCGAAGGCAAGGCCCCTTTTCTTTGGGGCTCCACGGGGATAACATGGTCGCAGATAGGCGCCATTTCCCGGATCATTCCCCGATAATCTTTATGCTTGAGAACCCCGAAAACGAGAATAAGTTTATTGTAAGAGAACAATTGGATAAGATTTTCCCTGAGGGCTTTTATCCCGCCGGGGTTATGGGCAACGTCGAGGAGAATCAGCGGGTTCTCTCCCACCAACTGCATCCGACCCGGCCATCTTACCTTCTTAAGGCCCTCTATAATATGATCAATTTTGATATTAAAATGCTTAAATTTCAGCCGTTCACAAGCGGACAAAACCAACCTGACGTTCGCCATCTGATGGGTGCCCGGTAAAGTCAGCTTCACCAAGGGGAACTTCCCAAAACCCCTTAGGGGAGTTGGTGTTGTGTTGGATCTTTTAGGATAAAACGACGTAAAACGACGGTAAAACCGGGGGACCCCCAGATCCCATGTGCTTGAGCTGTCAACAAAGGGGGCCTGGACCTGACGACAGATTTCTTTCAGGACATCGGCTGTCTGGGGTTGGGACCCATCGGTCACCAGTTCCACTCCTTTTTTAATAATTCCCCCTTTTTCTCTGGCAATGGAGATCAAATCCCGACCTAAATGCTCAGAATGATCATAATCAATGGGGGTAATGATGGTCAGCAGGGGCTTGACAACGTTGGTGGCATCCAGCCGACCCCCCATCCCCACCTCCACGACGGCCAGATCTATCCCCTGCTCGGCAAAATACAGAAACCCCAAGGCGGTGACCGATTCGAAAAAAGTGCATTTCAGTTCGATCACGGCTGGCTTGATCATTTCCACGTATTGGACGACCCGAGCTTTCGGAATCTTCTTCCCACCGATGCAAATCCTCTCCCGGAAGTCCACCAGATGGGGGGAGGTGTAAAGCCCGACTTTATACCCGGCTGCGGTGAGCGTGGAGCCCAGCATGGCGGCCGTTGACCCCTTTCCGTTGGTGCCAGCGATGTGGATGGCCGGGAAGGCCAGATGGGGATCTCCCACCCGACCCAAAAGTCTGGTAACATTATCCAGGCCCAGTTTTATACCAAATCCCTCCAGGTCATAGAGGAATTTTACAGCTTCACCGTAGGTCATAAGTCAAACGCATCAGTTAAGCTATGTGAAGTTAATAATAGATAGAAAGGTATCAGAATGGAAGATCAGTGGAGCATGGGATAGTGGAGAAATGGGTAATTGGTCAAGTATCCTACAGACGCCCGACTGAAAGGAAATAGGGATTTTTTCTCTCCTCTACCCCCCCAGGCCCTCCCTGGCCGTTCCCGGCTACAGGCAGGCTGCTCCTCTGCCGGTTTTCAATTTCAGACAACTAAACACCTACATCTTTTTTTTGTGTTTACCTCACATCTTTTCATGTTTCTTTTTGAACTCCACGATGCTTTCATAAAGCCCCTCCGCTATTTTCTGACGAAGCTTTTTCGTCCTCAGCAGCTTCTCCTCGTGGGGATTGGAGATAAAGGCGGTTTCCACCAGAACAGATGGCATGGAGGCCCCCATAAGCACATAGAACCCAGCCTGGTCAACCCCCCGGTTTTTGAGATTAATCCTTCGGTCCACCTTCTGCTGAATGATCGCCGCCAAGTCCTCGCTTTCCCTGACAAAACTGGCCTGGGCCATGGCCAACAGGATAAAGTTTTCATCGGTTAGATCAGGATACTTGTGGGTCTCCTCTTCGTATTTGATCACCGAGTTCTCTCGCATGGCCACCTCCATGGCCTCATCGTTTCGAGCCGGGGATAGGAAGTAGGTTTCAAATCCACCCGCATAGCGGCTCAATGAGGCATTACAATGAATGCTAATGAAAAGCTTTCCCCCTTTTTGATTGGCCAGTTTGGGGCGGTCGGCCAGAGGAATAAAGGTATCGTCATCCCGGGTTAGGATTACCCGTAGATCAGTGCGCCGACGGAGTAGCCTGGCCAACCTTTTAGCGATATCTAAGGTGGCGGTTTTTTCTTGATACCCCGACTTCCCAATGGCTCCCGGGTCCTTCCCGCCGTGTCCGGGATCAATAACGATGCAATCAATAGCCCACTTGGCCCGTTCCTTCTCCAGGTTATCCTTCAAGCTTTTAGGGGTAGCAGTTCGGGAAGGGCCCACTTCGGTGGAGGTGACCAGGGAGATGGTGATCGCTCGATCACTTACTTCCTTGATCTTTTCTTTGACTTTACCTTTAAGGAGGAAGGAAATTTGGGCGGACTCGGGAAGCTGAAAGGGAAGGATTTTCCGTACGATACCCCCTGTCTCTTCGTTGGCCAACTTGGTCGAATCAATCTTACCTCCGTAAATGGTCACGTTCAGCCAGTTGGTCTGGGTGATAGGGGCTGAGACCTCTTCCTCCTCGAACCGCTCCGTAGTGCTAATTCGAATCAGGGTGCCGTTCAGCTTCTCCTCAATCCGAATCCCGGTGATATTTACCTCCTTGGTGCGAATCTCCAGCTTATACCCCTTGGGTGAAAATACCAGTTTGCCCGGATAATAATCCCTAAGCAGATCAATAAATCGGTTCAGGGAGACGAAGATCTCATCGTCTTTGAATTTTGCCCCTAACGGTAGATTGAAAATTTTATCGTCCACCATGACAAACGGGTTGTCGGCGGTGACCTTCACCCTTTTCCCGTAGAGATAAACCACCATCTTCCGGGTTTTGGGGTTATAGTAGGTGTTGGCATCAATAGCCCCGGCAAAATCCTTCAATGAGGCGTATACGATTCCCTTATCCTCGAAGGCCTTGATAGCAGCGGGTTTCCTTTTGCTTCCAGGGTAGGATACTTCTATTTGATCCACTTTGGCAAACGAGGCCCCCGTAAATAGGGAAAGAAGGAGACTAATAATAAAGATGGGATTTGCTTTAAAAATCTTCATGGGCGCATAACAAAACGAATTTTTATACACGAATTTCACGAATTAACACGAATTAAAAAATAGAGAAGAATTAATTGACATATCTTTTCCAATACAGGTATAATTAACCCTGTTAAATAGATACTTTCGTTATCTACCTGACTTGGCTGAAAACATAAGCACACCTAATATTTTCGGTAAGTACGATAATTATTTAACAGGGTGAACCAAAATTTATTAGCACCCCAACTTTAGCGTAATTCGTGTAATTAGTGGTCCAGGTAATGTCCGAAAGTCGTGAAGGATCGGAACATTTCGGACCTACAAATCTTATCTGTAAATCCGAAACTCTTAAAAGATAATAAACATAGGGGAACTTTCCAAGAAAATTATTGCATATCCGCCAAAATTTTAATGATTTCTCATGAATGCGCCTTAGAACTTCATATCCAATTGCACGCCCGCCTCCCGGCCCACGTTTCCTGGAATCTCGTCCGTCCCCGACCCGAAATGATCCCGGTCGTCAAGGTAGGTCTCCGACCATTTCATAGAAACCCGAACTTTCTTGGCCAGTCTATAGGAGGCCAAGACATACCACCGCCTTCCCCGTCCCCAGAAGGGGGTGTTTTTGAAAACTCCCCTGAGATCTCCCTCATATTCGTAGATTCTGGAATCGAATGACGGGGTATCGAAGGTAGTCATTCGACCCCTGAGATCAAGCCAGGGAAAAGGACGCAGCTTCACCTCCTGGAAAAACAGAATGCCCAGCTCTTTTTCCTTTATCCCTTCAGTGTGTAAAAAACAGGTTTCTACCCGGCCCCGGAACTGAAGGTGCGACCCTAGCTTCACCCTGATCTCTCCCCGGAAATTCCTTTTGGTGATCTGTCGGATGACAGTAATTTCCCTACCGTAAGTATCATACTCCTCCCCAACTTTTTGGCCGATCTTCTCCCTCATTTGAAGATAATAAGACAGGGATGGGTTGACCTTTCGAAAGACCTTGATCAGAAAATCGGTCCCCCGGGTGGGCATGGGAACCCCATAAGTCCGCCAGGGACGGACAAACTGATCGAAATAGGCGGCGAGCCGGGTCCCGGGGGAGAGCTTGACATCCACTCCCAGATAAGCCCCCCGCTCATTTCTGGGTTTGTCCCGGCGCTCCCCGAAACCGCTGGCGCTCAGGTTATGAAAGTCGGGTCCATAATCCCGAAGGGCCAGGGCCAATTTGAGACCGGGCCAGCCCCCCAAAGCCCCGGCCAGCCAGGCCCGCCCTCCGCCCAGAGAGGAGGCCCACTCGCCGAAAAAGTTGATGTTCTTCAGGGATCCATCATATTCTATTCCCCAGACTTCGTTCCTTGTCCCATAAAATTCAAAATGCTTTCGGACCGGATCAGAAGGGAGGATGCGGGGAGAGTAGTGGGCATTATAGTAGGTAATACCCAACTTTACCACCCCACCCATGGCGTAATCGGCGTGACCCCCGACCATCTTTTCCACCAGCACATCCCGCTTTCTCTCCTCGGCTTCCGTCCGATGGAGGCCGGTCTCGGATATACTGGTGACCCCACCCTCCCCCAGAGTGGCATCCAGCGGGGTGCGGGCAAAAAAGACAGTGCCGTTAAACCGGCCCCACCCGACCCCATAAGACCCCCCGGCAAAGGCCTGGTTCTCAGAAGAACTGCTGAAGGGCCTGACCCCAGCGGCTTTCTTTTTCACCGGGGAAATGGGGTCCCCCCCTTTGGAAAAACCAAACCCATTCCAGAGAACTAAACCCTGACCGAACTGGAGTCGGAAGTTCCCGAGAACAAGATGATCCTGGTTTAGAACATCCCTAAGACTCAGACTAAATACCGCCAAGTCACCAAGCCGATCCTCTCCACTGTCCTTTTCCAGCACAATTCCCAGCGAGACCCTCTCCGCCAGCCGAAGGTCTATCCTTTGGTAGAGCTTCTCCGGCGATCCCCGGTAAAGGTTCTCCTGAAATCCACGAGATCTTCCCAACTTCCTCCCGGCACGCACCCGCAGGGTTCCCTGGAGGGGGGGAACCCCCCCTTTTTCTGGGATGAACAAAAACTCTTTAATGGTTTCGTAGAACTCGGGGTCAATCTCAGGTAAGACGGTAAGATCGCCCACTTTTCGAAAATTACCGTGTTGTTGTCGGTACTCTACTATTTTTTGGGCTGTAAACCGGTCGAGGTAAGGAATTTGCAGCAGGTCTTCTACCCTGGCTGAGTTCAAATCAATCGGACTTTGCTTTAGTTCCTCCAGTTGATCCATCAGATCCGATCGATCGGCCTCCTCCTCTAATTCAAGCAGGTCTTCTTCCGAAGACACCTGGGCCGTAGCCACCCCAAATCCCAGCAGTGTAACGAAAATTATAGTACGTCCGCAAAGCATATCGGCCAAGCTAAGGCTGGGAAGAAGCAGGAGAACAGGGATAAAACTATAGGTTTGTTTTCATCCTATCTCTCCCTCCCCACTGCCCCTCTGCAGTTATTCAACTACAGATAATTAAATAGTTTAAATAAATTTATAGGTGTTGAGGCAATTGAAATCTTAGTGTCACCCCCACCGCGTGTGTGAGCCCCAGCACCTGATGGCTGGAGAGACCATAATCCAGTTGAAAGCTTCGCAAACGAATACCCATCCCCCCGGAGAAGGTGGCGGGATTCGATCCCACGCCAACCCGGAGGCTGAGATTTTGAAAGATCTGGTATTCGCAGCCAAACCCCATTCGGGTCGGAAAGCGCACATCCTTATCCGCCTGTAGGGCGAACATCATCCCCTCCCGGGGATAATAGCAGAAACCCGTCTGGAAAACCTGGGGGAGTTCTTCATTGGCTTCCCCCAAGCCGGGCTTATTGAGGTTTTTTAGACATCCTCCCCACAGCAAGTTCTCCCCAATCCATATCAAAAAGCCCATATCGAAACCAAAGGTTTGATCGAATCCGTAGTTTTCTATACGCACCCCCATCACCTTCATCCGGAGACCGTAGGCCACCTTCGACCCCATAGTCCTCCCGAAGGCCAGGGAGATCAGGTGTTCCCGATACAGGTCAAATCCAAAAGAGGCGGCTGTCAGCCCGATACCGGCAAAGGGGAAATGAACCCCAAGGCCCACCGCGGCCGTCCCCAGCTCTTTCAACCCGTAGGGCCGGCTCAGGGCGGCGGTAAAAAACCCGTCCTTTCCATAACCCAAGCTGGCGGGATTAAAATAAAGGCCATCCACACCAGTGGGCAAGGAAACCATCGCCTCGCCAAGCGCCCATGCCCGGGGTGAAAACCCCATCTCCTCAAACGCCCCATAGAGGGATCCAATCCCCAAAAACATAACAATCCCCACCATCTTGATATTCATCCTGAAAAGCCTTATCCCGATCAGCTTCATCTGCTTAATCTGTTATTTTTTCTCTTGACAATTAGGTAAATTTTAGCTAAATTTCCAACCAGAAGGAATCCTATCTTAGCGATCCCCAAAAAACTGAGGGAGAAAGCCCATTGGCAAAAAGATATATCTGCGCTTCATTGGGAATAATGCTAATGGTCTCGGGGATGGCCTGGGGACAGAAGTTGATCTTCGATGTCTCCGTCGTCCTGGACAAGCTGCCCCTGGAAAGCCAGCAAAAGCTTGTTACCTTCCAGAGTACCCTGGCCGACCATCTTAATAATTTTGAGTGGAACAAAAACGAATACCAATATCCGTTGAAGTGCTCGGCTCAAATCTTCTTTGAAAGGGCGCTCACCATCAGCTATGAGGACCGGTACCAAGCCCGTTTTCTTATCTCAAACAACGAAGATTTTCAACAATTCGACAAAAAGTGGGAATTCAGGTACACCAGCGGTGAGCACCTGAACCATCGGGGACCGTTCCACACCCTAACAGGCCTGGTTGACTTCTACGTCTACCTCCTGTTGGGGAACGAATACGACAAGTGGAAGCTTTTGGGCGGCACCCGATATTATGAGAAGGCCCGGGAGATTGTCAATAGCTCCCGTTTCGAACAGCTCTACCTAGGATGGGACCAGCGGAAAAAATTATTAGACGAGATCCTTTCCCCCGACAATGAGGCCTTTCGAAAGATGCGTGTTTATTACTATTCCGGCATGTATTATTTTCGCGAGAACGATCTGGAAACAGCCCGGGATTACCTCCTCACCACTCTGTCCCAGCTCGAGGACATCCCCAGAATTAAAACCGAGCGCTTTTTTGAATTGAATTACCTTAATCTTGCCCAAGCCCTATTGTTCCTAGAATCCCGGGAAAACTACCGCAAACTCATCAAGTTTGACCCTCCCCACAAGAGCACCTATCAGGAATTTATGAACAAAATCCCTATCCCTGATACAAAATAATCAAAAAAGTTCTTGACATTTACATTTTGATAAGTTATATTTAATATAAATAGTCAGGGGGTTGAATATGAAGCTAAAAGCGGTAATTTTAATTTTCCTGTTGGCTTTTATTCTACCTGTTTTTTCTGGAACGGTCCTTTTAGAATTCACCTATGGAACTGAAGACCAACAGGTTTTCCTGAATTGGAGAACGGGTGAGGAAACAAATTTATCATCGTTCGAGGTTCAGCGCAGCAACGATGGGGTAGATTTTTTCACCGTTGGGTCCATAGCCGCTACGGGCAGCTATTCCAGTTATCAGTTCATTGATGATGAACTCTATAAGCAAAGCGATAGAACCTTTTATTATCGTCTGAAAATGGTAGATCGTGATGGCCACTTCAATTATTCCGCTAATCTCAGGGTTGACATAACCATCAATCCTATTCGTCAAACCTGGGGAAGCATTAAGGCCATGTTTCGATAATGCCCTATTGTCCTAACCGAATCAAGTAACGAAAAGCCGGGCCTGATGGTTCGGTTTTTCCTTTTCCCCCTTCCTAGCAGTAATGGATAAAATACAATAAAAAAAGTTTTTTGTCAAGTAAAAAAACGAACCGCTACTTAATCGGTCAATTTTTTAGATTTGAATATAAAAAAAACCCTGTCGGCTTGTCAATTGCTCTGCACGATTGAGCTATGGAATCAAAGCTAAAATGGGGCTATAAAGTGTCTAATTTGTGGAAGTTTGTCTATCTGAATTACTTAAAATGGGAGAATTTTGGGAGAATTATTTAGCAAAAAGTCAAGTCTTTAATATGGTAACTTCTGAGCCGATTCCCGTAGGTGCTCAGGGACCGAATAAGTGTAAATCAATACTGTTAATAATTTGCTATGTCCCAAAAGGTCTTTTTGTTCAAACCATCCTCTGCTTGTAGGAAGCTAATAGGTGACCGAAATACAGTAGGGGAGGGTTTTTATACTATTTATATTCACACCTTTGATAAGAACACATCGGATTAAAATATATTATGGGAGTGAGGACATCATTTGCTATTTAGATTTTTATCATGTATATATGCTATAATATCACCAATGGCTCCAACCGCAATGCTAAATCCCCAAGAGTTCCATACTCCCTGCGGATTCTTATCAAACAAAGCATAATCCATATATAAAGCACTTACGAGTTGTATCCCCCATACAATTTTATATACTGGGGATTGTTCACCTATACTAATTCCTTCTGAAGGGAAAGGAGCCATTATAGGAAATAAACCACAAAACCCATTAACAAGCAAACCGGATATAGTCCCATCTACATAAGCAAAATGTTCGGGTATTTCTGATTCATCTTTTAAAAGCGCCGTGCTTCCCCAATATGTTGGTCTGACTAAACCCAGCTCCTTGGGCTTTGGATATGCGTTGATTTGCCCCACTTTTTCGGATTTTTTCAACGTAAAATCGAGAATTTTGGAATCATTAGGTAACATCTCAATTTGTTTCTCTTCTGAAGGATATCCAGAAAGGTTAACTCTGATTGTATGCCGCCCCACCGGCACTGAAGTGGACAACACCGTCTGTCCCTTCTTCACCCCATCCACATAAACATCCGCCCCCTCGGGAACAGAAGTTACCAGCAACTTCCCGGGCAGCCCCTCAAGGGTTAACGAAACCCGGGTTGTCTGTTCATAATAAACTTCAACCTCCTTTTCAGATTCTGTATAATTTTCCTTAACGCCTTTGAGGCGATGCTTTCCCACCTGAACCGCCTCCAGCTTTTTCGGGGCCTGCCCCATATAATTTCCGTCAAGGTAAATCAGAGCACCGGTAGGACTTGTTTTCACATCAATGAAACCGGTCTGAAGGGAAAGGAAGCGTTTAATCTTATTTGTCTCATCTTTATTCACAAGAACGACTTCATTGATAGTAGCATAACCTTTTTTTGTAATAGTAAGGTTGTGCCGTCCGGTAGTTGTTTTCAGGGTCTGCGGAGAAAGTCCCTGCTCCTGGGCGTCTAAGAAAATACGGGCTCCCGAGGGGGTCGTAGTTATTTCCAGAGCACCGTAAGCTAACTTCTTTGTCGGCGGCTCACCAAACCTGGTGGTTGGTGGCGGAACGGGTTCCCCTCCCACCAGATCAATAGCCGCCTTCCTTATCCCCGTTTTCATCACGTCCTCAATTCCGCCCTCAATATCTTCGGTGGACTCCCCCAAAATGGCAGAGGTTTCCACATCAATTAATCTTAAGTCTATGGAATACAAGTTCCCTACCTTGCTGATGCTCCCCCCTACCATCAGTTGCACACCAAGGATTTCACCCGCCTGAACGATGCATTCAGAGGAGGTACAGCCCTTCTGCTGAAAGCCCATTTCCGTTAGAATTTCATCCATCTTCCCCCGCTCCAAAACGGTAAACCGCCGGGTGCCGATCAACCCAGAACGGAGCCTCTCGGTCAACGCCCGCACCTCAGTCTCCGAAACCCCAATAGCATCCAAATCCAGCACTGCCAGGGTTTTCTTCTCCTGCCCATAAAGAATAGATGATATATTAACAATTATGGCAAGGGCAATCCCAAAGTTCAATAGAACTTGCTTGAGCATAAATGCCCTCCTTTTTTATCATTCATTTAGATTAGTGAAAGCTATATTTTAATATAGCAATTAATTATTAAAAATCAAGTAAAATTTCAAAAAACAAAAAGCCTACTCAAGATGAATGAATAGGCCCTGACAATAAGAAAAGCTAAGCCCCCTATTTACGGATTTTATGACTTAGCCTTTTCAGTCCAATCAAATTGTCAACGAAAATCTAAAGTCAAATTTTTCTTTTCGGACAGCGTAACCCCTACTTCATTCCTAAGACGATTGTCGTATCTTGTTGACTAATATATTGAAAGCATCTTTTTGACTACTTATTTTAAGATCGTCAATACTCCCTGATCTATTTTCTGGTAATTCAGAAATTGGATAAACCTGCCCGATACTACCACTTTTTATATGGTCCCAAAACTCTTCAGGTGGTTTCACAGTCCGTTTGTCCCAATCCCCATGATGAATTAAGACGCCACTGGGATGGGCAGTTGTGCCTACAAAAGCTAACCCAAAGGGTTGTTGGTCAATTGCTTTTTCCATGTAGTCTACTCGGTTTCCATTAGCCATATAATAAATGGTTCCATTATAACTTTGCGAACCAGAAGCTAAAACCAAAACACTATCATACTTCTGCTTTAGAGATTCAGTAATAATGTCTGGTAACCTTCCAGGCTCGACAATTCGATATTCGTTTGTTGGACAAAGACTTTCCCATTCTTCTCTTGATTCACCCGATGTATCAAACCAACTATATTTCATTTTGGTCTTTTTCTTCATAATTAGCCCCTCTTCTCATTGTATATTATGGTATTTTGCCGTAACTATAATTAGTGTGGGTTAGCCACCATCCTAAACCTAATTATTCAAATGCATCTTCAATTGCCTTTTTCTTTTCAACTTCTTTTTTTACTTCCATGAGTTTTTCAACAGTAAGGCCTTCTCGTAAAATCAAAACATCATCATAATCAAAATATAAGGTCTCCGGCTTGTGATTGATGTATTCGTTTCTAGTTCGAATTTTACCAAAGCTTAAAACAAATTGGTGTCTTTCTTTATTTTGTGATAAGAATGAGGCCGTAACAAGGCAGGGTTTCCAGGATGAGGGAAAAGAACTATGCCAATCATCCCCCAATTTGAAATATCCTCTTAGTCTGAAATCTCCAATTGTTTTTTCCAATTTAACTTCCATTTCAATTGCCTTATTACGCCATTCAATATACTTATCAATCAAAGCTGTAAATATTCCTCTGTCTAATTTATCTAATTCATAAGCGACAGTGGTAATAAATTCTTTAAAATATATGGATACCTTATCTTCTTTAATATCATACCTTAAATCAAGGTTCCTTTCACCGAGAGTTTTCCAAACATCATTATAATAATTTCCTTTTACAATTAAGTAGCGTTCTTGACCAGCAAACAAAAGACAATTGAATAAAAGCATTAGGGATAATATTGTTTTATTTTTCATTTGCTATTTCCTTCTATCTAATGCGTGCTAACGGATTAGCTCACATTCCCGGCGGCGTTTCGCCGTCCGGTACAGCGGGGATTAGAAAGCAAAGACATAAACTCATCCTATCATCCTATTACTTCTGGTGGGGGTTATTAATAATCAATTTTGCTTTCTAACTCGTAATTATCTCGATTCAATCCTTTTCTAATTTAAATCATTCACAGGAAAAAGTCAAGCTTTTAATAAGGTAATTTCTGAATTAATCTAATCCCAGATTTGAGTAAAAGTCTTATATTAAAAAAAACAAAAAGCCTACTCAAGATGAATGAATAGGCCTTGTTTAATAAAAAAGGAGGATTTTGGGAGAATTGACCCTGTTTTTATGGCTAATACCTACGGATTAGAAGTCCGTTTGTCGTCTCAATCAATACTAGCCAATAATCACTGAGAGTAATCAGGGCAGGTTACATTTCAGAAATCATTTTGTCAAAACGGTCTACTGTTACTGCAGGAGATGTGGAAAATGAGATGCCCGTTATTTGACTCAAAGAAACAGATGCTTTCATTGCTTCCTTAGTATTAGGGAAATCCGCTATAATAACAAGATCGTATTCTCCTAATAGGGCATACATCGATTTTACTGCACCACCATACTTCTCGATGAGACTGTTACCCCTTTTTGTGCGTTCGGCACTCATTCCCTTGATAGCCTCCGATGTATACTTTCCAAACATAAAAAATGTTGACATGTTTGACCCCTCTAAATTATTAACGGTTATTGAAATGAATTAATATATTAAATATAACAATTATTTTAAAAAAAGCAACAATAAAATTGGGATTTCAGGAAATAAAAAACCCCGCATTTAGCGGGGTTTGGTTTACCAATCAAGAAATCGTTTTACTATTTAAAAACTATTTTCCTAAGTGCTTCTTTTAGCTCATCTACCCTTTTTGAAATTTTCCCCTTGTTATACTTTCCGTCTTTAATTTCAGGTTCCTTGTCTGATATATAAACTATTTGAGGATCTCCACCCACATAATCATCAATTTCTTCCCTTATCCAATAAATACAAGCTGCTATTCGAGAGACTATCACTTTACATTCAAGGGGAATTTTACCGTTATGCCGAGGAAAAAGATATTTCGC
This sequence comes from Candidatus Zhuqueibacterota bacterium, assembly GCA_016783505.1. Lineage (GTDB taxonomy): Bacteria > BS750m-G25 > BS750m-G25 > BS750m-G25 > BS750m-G25 > BS750m-G25. Next base: position 74,151 of record JADHWK010000002.1, read on the forward strand.
TAGTGTTCTGGCATAATCCCTTCCATGTCCAACTAAACAGGCATATTTAATTTTCGACCCAAATCCACGGGGGCCAATTTCGTATAATCTCGCATCTCCTTTGCTTAGTTCAGATAAACCCCCCAATATAAAGTGTAAAGGGTATTCTCCAATTTTGGGCCCGTATCTTTCTTCGGTTTTCTCTACCAAGTCCTCCGCTATCATTTTGATTGAAAGTAAAGAATTAATTTTCCCCTCTTGAATGTTTGCTATCAATGTTTTTTCAAATATTTCTATGAAATCATCTATTACCCCTATTATTCCAGCACTGGCAAATATAATAGGAGCTCCTTCCACAGTAGTAATAGTTTTTACTTTCTTTTCATAATCAGTCTCTCCGCCCCTCATTGTTTTTGTATCTCCCCCAAGAACAATTCCATCTTTTCCTCTCACTCCTATTATTAGAGTAGACTTTCCCAGCATGTCCTCACCCAGCATTTTCTTATATAACCACCTCTTATATTTTTCCTTATTAGCTTCATTTAGTTCATCCAAAAGTTGAATTTCTTTTGGATATGCTATTTTAGGAAAAATCTTCTCTAATCCTTCTATCTCTTTCTTGATTTTCTTCTTTCCCCCAGCATAATTACCAACATCCATCTTCCGCAATTCCATTCTCTCTCCCCCTTCTTTCATTTATAATTATCTATATCTATATTTCTAGGCTTTATTCAAATTCCCATTTGCTAATTTCAGATCATCCCAATCAAAAAATAAATAATTCCAGGCTTTTCTAAATCATATGGCAAAAACCAGACCAATTTTAAGTGTAGCTGGATCGCTATTTTTGAATGAACTAAAGGGCAAGTTTTGCCTGGCATGTTTTGAACGAATTCAATATACTAACTTTTTAAAAAAAAGTCAAGCCTTTAATACCATAATTTTTGAACTTATCTAAATCCAGTTTTGGAGGACAGCCAGATATTTAATGAAAAACAAAAAGGCCCACTCAAGATGAATGAATAGACCTTTTTTCATAAAAACGGACAATTTCTGGACAATTGACCCTTATTTTATAGCTAAAAACCCCTGTCGGCTTGACAGGGGTTTTCATTTTGTGGATTTAATACATCCCTCCACCCGGGGGTGGCATGGGGGGTGCTTTCTCTTTCTCCGGGATTTCTGAGACCACCCCTTCGGTCATCAACAGCAACCCGGCCACCGAGGAGGCGTTCTCCAGGGCAATCCGCACCACCTTGGTGGGATCAATCACCCCGGCCTTGACCAGATCTTCGTAGACCTCTGTCTGGGCGTTGAACCCATAGGCACCGCTGTGCCCCTTTACATCCTGAACCACCACCGACCCCTCAAAACCGGCGTTTTCGACGATCAATCGAATGGGCTCCTCCAGGGCTTTTTTAAGAATGTTCTTACCGATGGCCTGATCCCCTTCCAGCTTCAACTTATCCAGATCGTCTATGGCCCTGAGCAAAGCGACTCCACCACCGGGGACAATCCCTTCCTCTACCGCCGCCCTGGTGGCGTGAAGGGCGTCCTCCACCCGGGCCTTCTTCTCTTTCATCTCCACTTCGGAAGCAGCACCGATATTCAGAACCGCCACCCCGCCAGCCAACTTGGCCAGTCTCTCCTGTAACTTCTCCTTATCATAATCCGAGGTGGTAGTCTCAATCTGCTTCTTGATTTGATTGATGCGACCGATAATGTCTTCTTTTTTGCCGGCACCCTCGACAATGGTGGTATTCTCCTTATCAATGGTCACCGTCTTGGCCGATCCCAGATCCCCCAAGGTGGCATTCTCCAGCTTGAAACCGGCTTCCTCAGAGATCACCCTGCCCCCTGTTAACACGACGATATCCTCTAACATGGCCTTCCGGCGATCCCCGAAACCGGGAGCCTTGACCGCCGCCACCTTCAACGTTCCCCGAAGCTTATTCACCACCAGGGTCGCCAGCGCCTCCCCCTCCACATCCTCGGCAATCACCAACAGGGGTTTGCCCATCTGGGCCACCTTCTCCAAAATGGGAAGGAGATCCTTCATCACACTGATCTTCTTGTCGTGAATCAAGATCTTGGGCTCTTCCATGACCGTTTCCATGTTCTCAGCATTGGTGACAAAATAGGGCGACAAATACCCCCGGTCAAACTGCATTCCCTCCACCACCTCTAAATTGGTCTCGGTGCCCTTGGCCTCCTCAACCGTAATCACACCATCTTTTCCTACCTTGTCCATGGCATCGGAGATCAAATTACCGATGCTTACATCGTTATTGGCTGAAATGGCCGCCACCTGGGCGATCTCCTCTTTGGCGGTCACCTCCCTGCTCATCCCCTTTAAGAACTTCACCACCCGCTCAACACTGCGATCAACCCCCCGCTTCAGCGCTGTGGGATTGGAACCCGCTGTCACATTTTTCAACCCCTCCCGGTAAATGGCCTGGGCCAACACGGTGGCGGTAGTGGTGCCATCACCAGCCACATCCGAGGTCTTGGAAGCCACCTCCTTCACCATCTGGGCCCCCATATTCTCCACCGGGTCCTCAAGGTCTACCTCTTTGGCCACGGTCACCCCGTCCTTGGTCACGGTGGGAGCGCCAAACTTCTTCTCCAAAACCACATTCCGCCCCTTCGGCCCCAGGGTCACCTTTACTGCATCGGCCAGCTGATCGATCCCCTTCTTCAATGCGTTCCGGGCATCCGTGTTGAAATCAATTTTCTTCGCCATCTATGAACCCTCCTTTCTGAAAATCTCTTGGTTAAATTAGAACCTATTCTTCCACTATGCCTAAAATATCATCCCTTTTTACAATTAGATATTTCTCCCCCCCGATTTCCACATCCGTTCCCCCGTACTTGGCATAGATGATCCGGTCGCCCTTCTTGACCACCTCTTTTAACTCCTCATCATTACCCACCGCCACCACATCCCCCATCTGGGGTTTCTCCTTGGCGGTGTCTGGTATAATGATGTTGCCTACCTTCCTCTTTTCCTCCTCCAGGGGTTTTACCACTACCCGATCGTCAATCGGAATTATCCTCATGATCCCTCCTTTCCTTATCGCATGATTCGTTAATCAGAACTTTGACTTAGCCCCTTTTGAGCGAGCACTAATTTCGGACACAAATATAATAAAATATTATTAGGATGTCAAGCCTTTTCTGTTATTTTTAACCTTTTCTTTCAGTGGGTTGGATGCAAGTATGTTTTTTAATCCACCACTACCCCGTGAATATCGGACCGATCCAGAATCAAAAGTTTCTCCCCCTCTACTTCCACCTCGGTCCCACCGTATTTAGCATAGATGAGCCGATCCCCAACTTTCACCAATTTACTAAATTTCTTCCACTTCTTTTTCTCCTCCTCTTTGGGCTCCCGATCATTACCCATAGCGATGACTTCCCCGATCTGGGGTTTCTCCTTGGCGGTGTCAGGAATTATGATTCCACCCACCTTTTTCTCTTCTTCCTCAAGAGTCCTTACCAAGACCCGTTCATCCAAGGGTTTAATTCTCATTTTTCCCTCCACAAAATCCCGCTTCTATGCCTTGGGGATATTAATTTTTGTCCCCTCTGCGGCTTTTTTCCTTTTCTTTCTCCTCTTCCAATTCAGCCGAATGCGGTTACGGATAATTCTTTGCTTGCTCTAACTTCTGCCCATAAACCGCAACCTTTATACTCTAATCTATTTCTACCTCAAGTGTCAAATCCCAACAAAAAAGGAGCGGACATTTAAATGATCCCCTTCTCGTGGTTTCTTATTCCATCCAATAGGAATATAAAATCCCTTTGCACCTAGACACCCTTTTTCAAGGAATGTCCCCATAACTGGCATCAATCTTATCAACCATATCGAATTGCGGATTTCTTCTTCATTATGCAAATGACGTGCCAAAAATATAATCTTAAAAATAACAAGGACTTAACATATAACAGAATGGGGGTTAGCCGACCAAATCTGTCATTGTGGCATAAAGATGAGGGCTATCCCCACCCCAATAATTAGAACAGGAAGGGAAAGCAGAAGCCACCCCGATCCCAGGTTATTCAACAGCCAGATCACCCCAACGATTAAAAGAATTACCCCAATGAAAGGGCTCTTTTCTCCCCCTTTCCTTATATTGTCTTTCATTCTCTTCTTCATAACGTCCAGGGATTTCATCATTTACCCCCCAGGCTAAATTAAGATGTTTCCAGTGACTCATAGACCAGTTCAGCGATATCCTTAACGTCCATCTGCCCTTCCCGATCGGTCTCTTTAATGCCATCGCTGATCATCGTCATACAGAAAGGGCAGGCCAGGGATACGATCCCGGCATTCGTCTCGGCCAACTGATCTACCCGCATTTGGTTGATTCGCGATCCGATTTTCTCTTCCAGCCACATCCGGCCGCCGCCGGCGCCACAGCAGAGACCCCGGTGGTGGTGAAGGATAGGTTCCACCAGTTCAAGGCCCGGGATGCTACTTAAAATCTGGCGTGGGGGGTGATAAATCCGATTGTAGCGGCCCAGATAGCAGGAATCATGGTAAACCACCTTTTCGCCCAGGGGTTTTCGAAAACGGAACTTCCCCCCTTCAATAAGCTTTTGAATAAACTCAGAATGGTGATACACGCTGAAATCCCCCCCGAATTGGGGATATTCGTTCTTGAAGACATTATAACCATGGGGACAGGTGGTTAAAATCTTCTTCACTCCGTAGCCTTCAAACTGCTCAATGTTAGCCTTGGCCATCATCTGAAAGAGGTACTCGTTTCCCAGCCGGCGGGCCTGGTCCCCGCAACACCCCTCTTCTGTACCCAGGATGGCAAAGCTTACCCCCGCCCGTTGGAGTAGCTTCGCAAAGCTCCGGCAGACTTTCTTGTTCCGCTCATCAAATGCGCCAGCACATCCCACATAGTAGAGATACTCCACCCTTTGGTTTTCTGCCAGGAGGGGTATTTCCAGATCCTGAGCCCAATCCTGCCTGGAAGCGGCACCGATCCCCCACGGGTTTGAGTTATTCTCCAGGCCCTTGAATACTGGAATAAGCTCGGGGGGAAAAGACGATTCCATAAGAACCTGATAGCGCCTCTGTTCCACCAGTTTATCGAGGTGTTCGATGAACAGGGGACAGGCTTCCTCGCACCAATGGCAGGTGGTGCACGACCATATTACATCCTCTGAAACCACTTCTTCGCTTGTCAGGGCCGGCCCGGGCCACTGCTTATCCCCCATCTTACTCAGAATATAGGGCTGCTTGGCGTAGAGGTGATCCCGGTAGTCCGTGATAATTCGCTTGGGGGAAAGGGGCTTTTCGGTTAAATGGGCAGGGCAGAACTCCTGACAGCGGCCGCACTCGGTGCAGGAAAACAGGTCGAGATATTGCTTCCAGGTGAATTCTTCGATCCGGGAGACGCCGAAACTTTCGGCAGCCTCATCCTCCAGGTCCAAGGGCTTCGGGGTTCCAACGGGACCCTCATCTTCGAGTCGGGCAAAGAACACATTGGGCAGGGAAGTAATAATATGGAAATGCTTCCCCAGGGGAAGAAGGTTAAGAAAGACAAACAGGGTAATGATATGTATCCACCAAGCGGTGATGAAAGTAGCTTTCAGCCCCCCGGCGTCCATCCCGGCAAAAACGCCACACAGAGCAGACTGTATGGGGGACCAGCTGTGCTTGAGGGGCCCAAAAGCGGCCTCAGTACCGCTCATGACAAAATCGGCGATCATCAGGATACCAATAAGCCCCAGGATGAGATAAGCCTCAGCGGATTGAGTAATCCGATCCGGCCTTACCACCGCCCGGCGGTAGACGGCGAGGACGACCATGATCAAAACCAGAATCTCAAACACATCCCGAACAGGAATGTAAACGGAGCCAAGGGGTGAACCGGGGCTGAAAAAGGGAAGAGCAAATCCAGTTACAAATCCCCCGCCCACGTGATGGATCGTATTAATGGCCACCGCTAGGAATCCCCAGAAGATGAAGGCGTGCATGATACCTGAAAGGGGGTCCCCCCCGATGGTGCGCTTTTGACCGATAGCGTAGGTCAATAGCTGTTTAACCCGGGCACCCCAGCGGTTAAAGCGGTGATCAGGACGGGCCTTCAGCAAAAGTCCCAGGCGCCCCCAGATGGTATGGGCAAAAAGGACAACGGCCCCCAACACCAGCACACAGTAGAGGACAAAACCCCCCGGAAACGGAGTCGGATCCAGCTTCAAGGGACAATCCTTTCAACCCAGATTCTGGAAACACTGTCGGAACGATCTTGGGAAACGAGACTGAAATGATTGCTAATTACTGATTGCTGATTGCTGATTGATGCTGGAGCCTGGGTTTTAACAATTGACAACCTGCCCGCCAAGTCTTGGCAGGCGGGTTAACAATCAACAATTCAGTGTTTTTTCGCCACGGCGGACCTTCGGTCAGTGTTGAATTTCCAGATCTTAAGTCAATAATAATCCATTCTTGTATACGAAAAACGCACCTGACAAGATGCGCACAATCTATGTAAATGGGGTTAAGGGAAATAACCCTAAGGTTTTTGGCCTTTCTCCTGCTCCCCCCCTAACTTCTTTATCTCATCCCTTAACTTCGCCGCCTTTTCGTAGTCTTCCTTCTCCACCGCCCTCTTTAAATCGAGCTTCAACTTCGTCAGTTTATCAATTCCCTCATCAGGGATATGTTTAGCCGTCAACCCCACATCACCGGGAATGGAGGCCTTGCTCATCACATCATCGGCCACGAACACCGGGGCGTTGGTCCTCACGGCCAGGGCTATGGCATCGGAAGGACGGGCGTCAATGGAGGCCACTTTGTTCAAGTTGCGGAGGATAATCTTGGCAAAGAAGGTGTTATTCTTCAACTCATCAACGATAATTTTGTCAATGGTATATCCCATTGAGATCAACAGGCTGAGGATAAGATCGTGGGTTAACGGGCGGGGGGGTTTGATCTTCTCCAGCCCTAAGGCAATGGATTGAGCCTCAAAGTCCCCCACGATAATGGGCAGGGATCGGTTGCCGTTTACTTCTTTTAAGATCACCCCATTATCGTGAAATTGGGTCATAAACAAACCTTTAACTTCAACTCTTATCATTGTTTCCATTTCAGCCCTTTGTCCACCAATACAATAACAAATCCAATCAACACAATAACTCCAAATCCTAAGAAAACTGAAGTTAAAGCATTCATTGCTGTACATCCTTTAATGCTTTAGTCAATTCGGGCACAACCTGGAACAGGTCTCCCACGATACCGTAGTCGGCCACCTTGAAGATGGGGGCATCCTGGTCTTTATTGATGGCCACGATGACCTTAGAGGATTTCATCCCCGCCAGGTGTTGGATGGCCCCGGAAATGCCGCAGGCGATGTATAGATTGGGCACCACCACCTTTCCGGTCTGACCCACCTGGTCATCGTGGGTCCGCCAATCGGCGTCTACTGCCGCCCGGGAGGCGCCCACTACCCCCCCCAGGGCATCGGCCAGCTCTTCGAGAATGCCGAAGTTTTCCGGACCTTTCAACCCCCGACCGCCGGAAACGATGATGTCGGCCTCGGTGAGATCAACCTTAGCCCCAGCCTTTGCCTTCATTTCAACAACCCGGGCCCGAACTACCCCTTGAAGATCTACGGCGACCTTATTGATGGGGACGGCCTTTCCATCCATTTTGTCGGGAGGGGGAAACATCTTGGGCCGGAGGGTGATTATCTTTATCTTTGAATTTAGTTGGATGGTTGCGGTTACCTTTCCGGCGTAAACAGGGCGTTTGATTACCACCTTACCGTTTTCCGTTCCTATCCCGATACAGTCCTGAACGACGCTGGCCCCCACCCGGGCAGCCACCCGGGCAGCCAGGTCCCGGCCCATAGCGGTGGCCGCCAGTAGTACTACTTCCGGGGCCTTTTCCTCGATGATCCGGGCCAGGGCTTGGGTATATCCCTCGGTGGAATAGGCTCCCAATTCATCGGATTCGGCAACCAGAACCTCATCGGCCCCATAATCCCCCAAGGAACCAGCGTAGGCTTCTACTCCGGAACCGACCACCGCTGCCGCCAGGGGAACCCCCAAACTATCGGCTAACCCCTTGCCCGCTCCGAGGGCCTCATAAGCTACCCCACGAAAGTCTCCGTTTCTTCGCTCAGCAAAAACCAAAACCGCCATTTTAAATTTCCTAAATCACATTCACCTCTTCATTCAGCAACCTTACCAACGAGGGCACCTCTAACGTTAGTGAAAAATGGATTTAAACTAAAAACAATTTTGAAAACGAACCCAAGTCAAAAGACCGAAAACAGCGAAGTAACCTACCGTTGGCAGAATTTAAAATTGAAATTGATGGTGAAAGGTCGCAGCCAGTGCATTGAGAGTTTCGGCAGCCATTTTGTATTATTATTGTAAAAAAATATTCAATAAATTTAAAATTGTTAATTTAGCGAATAGTAATAACTAAAATAGATATTTTCATAATACATCTTCCAAATTTATTGCTTTGAAATTTTTAGTATCTTCGGATGCAATCTCTGATAATTTTTGTCGAAATAGATCAAAAAAATCGAAATTACAAGTAGTAATAATAATTTGTTTTCTGGCTCGAGAAAGACCTATAATAATGTCAACAAAAGATAATGTATTCATTTCATCCATTTGTTGTACGGGATCATCAATTAGAATGGTTTGAAGAATTGATATGTTTTGATATATTACTCTGGTTAAAAATATTGATAAGGCTAGAATATTTAACTGTGCTTCACTCAAATAAGAAGAAGGTGTATACTCAATTTCACCAAAATAATTCTTAAGTAATATATATAAACTTCTTTTTCTTTGATCCTTAGACATTATTGGTTTCAATTGAACTTCATTAAAATATTCATGTCGGATAAATTTTTTATATATTTCATTGATTAAAGGGCTATATTGGACTAAGCTTTTTTTAAATGCAGAATAGGATACAGACGATAACTCTTTATTTAACTTTCTGAGATTATTATAACAAATTTCCCATCTTTTCTTCTCGTAACTATATTTTTCTATTCTGTTTCGAATATTCTCTGATTCTTCTTTTGTTCTAATCAGCCCAAAGAGATTGTTCAGATCTTTTATTTTTGAAATTAATTTATAATATTTTTCTTGATCATATACATCTATTTTTAAAGGATCAATACCATCCTTAATAGAATATTTATCTGAAAGATTATATCTCTGTATTAAAGATTCCATCTCTACTAGATCTTTCTCAATTTCATCAATCCTTTGTTGTAAGATAACCTTATATTTTAGTTGTTCTTCTAGTTCTTCTAATTCATCTTTATATTCTTTTAGATCAGTCTCTATTTGGTTTATTTCATTATCAATATTATCAATATTTAAAATTTTATCTTCAGGAATAACCTTAATTATTTCTTCTATTATATTTGATATTGTATCTCTAGTTTCTTTGTGTTTATTTTTGTAATATTCATAATTTAGATAATGAATTTTATCAACTATTAATTCTGTTTCATTTCTAATAGATTCGACATCATATTTTTTTATTTCATTTTTTAATTCTAGTAATTGGGAATTAGATTTATCAAGCAGTGTTTTTATTTCTTCCTCGGTAATTGATTTCTTTTTACAAACTTTATTTAACAGTTCTTCAAATTCAATTATATCATTTTTCATATCAGAATTTTCTTTTTCTAATTTTTCCCTTTCCTCTTTTTTGCGCTGAATTATATTTTTTTCTTCTTCTATTGCTAATTTTTTATATTTTTTGTTTATATTAAAGATAAAATCTTTTAGTTCTTCTCTATATTTTCCATCAGTAATTTGTTTAATTATGTTCTCATTTAACTCATTTTTATCACTATAAGAATTCCCACAACATGGACATACAAATTTATCCATTACGTTAAAGTAATCTGTTTTATTTATAATATTTTTTATAACATCAATATCATTATAATCTATGTCCTCAGATTGAATCAAACCTTTAATTTCATTCTCATGACGATCTAAATAAAAGTCGATTTCCGAAATTATTTTACTATTTTTACTCAATAGTATTTTTTTTACTTCAATTTCTTTCAGCCTCTTTTTGATATATAGGAAATTCTCTATATTAGCTACTAAATCATTAATTTTCCTACTTAAATCAATTTTACTTTTTTTAAATTCAATCAATTTTTCCTCGAGTAGTTCTTTCTTTTTAAGTAAGGCTTCATTCTCTTTTCTTTTTATTTCAATTTTTTCTCTTAAATCTTTTTCTTTTGAATATAAGTCTTTAAACTCATTAAACCTTGTCTTGAAATCATTCAATATTCTATTATTTTCATTTAGTTCTTTCATTTTACCATTTAATACTTCAATTTTATATTTATTATGCTCAATAGTTCTAATCTCATTTTTTATGCTACTTTGAACGTTTTCTATATAATAAAGAAAATTATCTGCTTCAATATTAATATTTAGACTACTTAATATGCTACTTATTTTTATGTATAATTGATTCAATTTATTAATTGCTCCTTCATGTGTCTTTTTCTTTTCTAATTCATTATTCAATATTTTCATTAAAAGATCACAAGAAATCATATAGTTATCAATAGGTAATTGACAATCCGTTATACTCTCATCTAACTTTATTCTAATTTCATTTTTTAATTTATCTATCAATTTTTTATATGCTATAATACCGTATTCTTGGTCTATCTTATGACCTTTTTTTTCAATCTCGGATCTAGTTCTTGGTCCATATTTATGACTAATACTCCTAATATTAGATTTATATTCTTTTATCAAATCATCTAAGAGATTAATTTTTATATGTTTAATTTCTGAATATACTCTTGTCAATCGACGTTTTAAAGCTTCAATTTTTCCAAAACCAAACATTTCGGAAATTAAATCATATCTGTTTTTTCTTATCTCGTTTTCATCACTTGTATTAACACCATATATAAAATGTCTAATAGAATGTTGCCCAAGGAAGTGTGTATGTAATAGTATATCCAAATATTCTTTCTTTTTTATTAATTCCTTATTATCAGTTAAGAAAGTTATAATATCCTCATTTTTAACTTGTTTGTTGTTTAAGAATAAAATGCATTTATTTTTTTGTATTTTTGTTTCAATTTTAAATATATCATTCTTTGATATCCCTGTTATGTCTATTAGTGCTTCATCTTCCATTGATTCACAATTTATTAAGGCAGAGTATTTTTTCTTAGTTTTTGGTTCCATGTCTGGATCATATTCCAGTCGGTTTATTTTATTAAATATTGAGAATTCAACAGCATCAACTATTGAAGTTTTACCTCTTCCATTTTTACCATAAATCACTACTACATCACTATCTAAATCTAATTTTATACTTTTAAAGCATCGAAAATTTTTTAACTCTAAAGATTTTATTCTGCTTATTTCTACAGACAGTTCTTCTTTTATAGGTGATACTAATTTTTTTTGCTTTTGCAATTTATTTTTAAAGTCTTCAGAAAATAACCAGCTATATTTTTCACTTTTTTCTATCTCCTTAACGATTGCCGGAGCTTTTTTTGAAATTAATAAGCTTCTAAGATCTCTATCAGATATAGTATCCTCTATTAAAGGGATATATTCTCTAAGAACTTTATTTTTATCTGAAATCCAGACTGGTATTCTGTTAGCTAACGACTTTTCAATAATTTTTTTATTATACTTGTCAGGTAATTCAATAAATACTTTTCTGAAAAAATACTCATTACTTTCAGCCAGAGATAATTCTTCAAATAAATCATTTTCCCGCACAACTTTTTCGGGAATTACATAGATAAGATATTGATTTATTTTATTTTTTTCCTTCAGATATAGTTCCCTTTGTAATCCAATCCACGATTTGATAAGTTCAATATTGTCTGTTATTTGGCAATATAATGAGCTGAATAAATTTTCAGCTTTGAACAGTATATGATCGCTCTCTTCTTCCATTCTATACAGATTATACCCAAATCTTTTATCACGGCGGATGAAGTCTTCTGCTATATCACCAATTTTAGATAAATTGAAAGCATTCATTTAATGTCTCCTTTATATTATCAACTTTTTTATAGCTTTGGCGTGCATTTAATTTATTAATTAGATAGCAAAGAGTTAAAACATATGGATATTTAGGCTTTGTTATTTTATTATAACTGTCGGGTCTTTTCATTGTCTTGACAATTTTATTAAGGTTTAAAAGTTCATTAAATCTTTTAGGTTCACCGTTCCAATCCAAATATAAAGGACCTAATCTCTGTAATAGAACTATTTGCATATCTCTATACTGAGAAAGTAATAATTCACCTTTTTCTTGTCTAAATTGTAAGTCTTGCATATTATCACAATCAATTATAGAAATAAAAATATCATCGCTCTTAATCTTATTTTCTTCAATTTCAATACCTTCATAATTTGTATTAAGCATAGCAAGTGAAACAAAAAAATATTTAAAAGTTCCTTTGTCTTCGTCCCATAAGTCGCAATTAATAGCTCTTTTGTTTTCTTCTCGAATAAATAATAGGGTTCTAATGACTTCACATGGTCTTTGCATAAATAAATTACAAAACATATTTTCATACATTTCTATATTGCTGAAATATTGCCTTAAGAGATATTTAGAAAATAATGTTTCTATAAAGTCAGAAAAATCATCCAATAAAATTTCTTTAAATTCATATATTTCTGGAATTTGTTTTATTTCTGTTAATTCAAAATTAGTATTAATCTTTTCTAAACCAGGTTCCTCTATGGGAATTACGTTTTCATCTTGAAATCGAAATGTTGTATCGTTCATGTTTAAAATAAATGATATCACGCCCGGATATCTTAGTCTCCAAAGTATATACTGAAGGCTGTCTTGTTCTCCAGCTTCTTTTTTGAATGACTTCCAAGCAAACAAATTCTCTGCTCTCATATCCTTTAATGTTTCAGGAAATCTACCTCTATTCATTACTGCGACATTTGAATTCCTAAAGTGTTTTACATCTTCTGTATCTACACTGTTTATAGAGCACACCATTGTTTTTGTAGTATCAATTGTATGACTCTTGAAGTAGAGACTTTTTATTATTTTAGTGTAGTGATTTCCAATTGGATGTTTATTGTTTTGAATTAAAAACATGAGATCAATTTTCTCATGTCTTGGATTTTTATAAAAATAGTCTAAATCTTTAAACAAAGTATATATTATAGGCAGTTTACCTCTTTCAAGTATGAAATCTGAACAGATTAAAATCAGTATAGTATATACGCCTAGGTTGAAAATATATATTATTTTGGAAATGAATTGTTGTGTTGTTTCATAACGACTTTTGCTTAATTTTGGTTGGTAATAAATATAATTTTTCCCATTTTTGTCTTTAATCAGAATCGCTGCAGTATTGACAAATTTAATATTTCTTCCAAAATCTACTTCGTTAAAATCATCTTTACTATTTGAATTTGAAATTAATTCTAAAAATTGGTTTTTAGTTATTTGTTCTAAGCCAAAAATAATTATGGTATTTGTATTTATTTCTCCATTTTTTAATTTCACAATCATTAATTCAGCTGCTTCCATACTTACTGAAAGTTCTGGAAATACTATAAAATTTGGATTACCTTCTGAAAATATATTATTATTATATTTATTTAGTACATTTTCAACTATGTGAATATTATTTTGTTTTTCCTCTTCCTTAATTTTATAAATTCCATCTTTTTGACATTGTTCTGGCATTTGTACTTTTACAATGCCAATTCGGTTTCTATTAAAATATTCAATATTTGGTATTTTGATGTCTTTTATCTTAAATTCATTCATAATATTTCTTCAATAATTGTTATTCATAAAATCTATTGTTTAATATTAGAAGGCTACCTAACATTAAGGATTTTATCCGTAGTTGAGCTAAAAAAATAATACTCTAAAGTTACTCAAGATCAGTATTTTTAAAAATCTCCACAAAACTTCATTCTGTCACGCTCAATTGCGGATAAAATCCAGTTGAATGGAGCCGCATACATGGTAATGCTATGGGGATTTAATCCGAGGTTCTCTGTTTATTATAATCGTTAATATCCAAAAAAATCGGTAAGGCTCCATATTTACAATTGCAACCGACAACTGTCATTATATCCAATAAAGCAAAAGTATAAAAGTTAAATCACCTTCGCCTCTTCCTTCAACAACCTCACTACACGTTGCACTTCCCCTCCCATCACACCTTTTCCGTAAGAATAACGAAAAGCTTAGCTGCCGCCGAGCGAAGCGAGAGAACCGAAACGCGTAGCGTTTCGGGGGTCAGCTGCAGTGCATTGTTCGATTTTAGCTTGTTGGGGTGCTTGGTAGATTCACCAGAATAGATGTTCCTCCGGGATCAACTTTATTACATTCAGTACTGTAATGATCATATAGATATTTTTCGATTCCATCACGATCGGACTGTTTACCAACCTTTGCATAATGAAATCCTGAGGTGTATTTCACATTTTCTTTTATGCAATTATTTTTTTCCTCATCACTCAAGTGCTCCAATAATCGATTCTCAAGATTTGAGGCCTGTCCTATATAGAAGGCTTCCCATCGGTCACTCTTATATTTTACCCATAAAAGATAAACACCAGCTGACGTCGGTACGTATTTCTTTACTTCGCTCTCATTGTATGGGGTATGAAATGACGACCATTCTATGTTCATTTTTCCTCCTTTCTATTAACGGATATGGCATCACCTGCCCAAAGGCTAGGAAGCACCTAACCTACTGATAGGATACTCTGAACTTGGATTTTAAAATGGTTGGATTTGCACAGAGCCCTTTTGGTCAGGTGAATGCTATGGTTAGCTGCTTATTGTTATTAAAGGAATTAACTTTATCAGATGTAATATAAAAATAATTTTAATTCCCCAATAAAATTTGACTCGAACGTAGATGTAGTAATTCTAAAATATTATCATTCAATATTAAGTCTGTTTTTTTTCTACCTGAATGATAGCCTTCAATTGTTGAAGATGGTTGATTTGATAATATTTTTTCTTTCTGACCGTAATTACCAGTCTTTGGATCTCCCCAAATTCTAAAAAATCCTTTTACTTGATAACTGGAAAATTTTAAACCTTCTAATCCTATATATATATCACCACCATATTGATTGATTGGTACAGTTCTCAGGCTATAATAAGTTGAATACGGTAAAAAGAATAAGTGATTATTTATTAAAACATAATATTGATAATCTTCACTATCGAACAAATTCGAAAATTTATCTTTTTTAGGTAAAATCCCATTGCATTCATAATTTAATTTTTTATATGTAAATTGTAGCTCAACAATAAAAGGACAAATTACATTTGGAATAGAAGTAATAAAAATATGATCACCAGTTGAAATATTAAATTTGAATTGAGAGCTACGAACAAAACCAGAAGGCGGCATTTTTACACTCCTTTTCTAAAAAATTTTATAAAACTTTTTTAAAAAACTAACTCGAGATAAATTCGAAACTAATGCAATAAAATACATTGCAAAACTAAGAACCATTAATGCATCATGAGTTGTTTTATCAAGTGGAAGTTTATTTGCAATTCCGTAAAATATTAAACCTATTAAAATTGAAAAAATAAGAAAAATTATACCATATTTTTCTGAGTCAATAAATTCTCTAACAACTGATTTAATTTTTTCTAACAAATCATTACAATAGTCACAATTTCCCTGATAAGTTGAAATTTTTGTTCTTAGTTTTCTCAAATAAAAACCGGCATACAATAAAACAACAACGACAATAATTATTGCAATAGAATGATTATAACAAAAAGTTCCTAAAAGTTTTATAAATTCTAAAAAATCTTTATTACTAAAGTAATCATTCATTTTCTACCTTGTATTTTTCAATCGATGTTAATAATAAATATAAGATAGTTGAACCAATAACACTAAAAATGGCAGCAGATGAATAAGGATTGATAATCTCATTATTTATTATAAGAGGAATTAAACATAAAACAACTCCCCCAATAATACTTACATAAGCTGATAATCTGTTTAACTTTTTTGAAATGAAGATTAAAATTATTGATGGGAATAAAGCGAGTTGAAAAGCATAGAATGTATATAGAATATTATCAATACCAGAAACAAATTTTCTAACTACAACATAAAGAATAAAAAATATGAATGTATATGCAATTGTCCACATTCTGGATTTAGAAAGCTGAGCTTTTTCAGAAATATTACCCTTAAGAATAATATCATAATATGTAGTATATGAAATTGAAGAAATTAAACTATCCAAGGTCGAATACATTATAGAAATCATGCAAAAGATGAAAATAAAAATATATATATTGTCTATTAAAGATACGGAGCTAAATGAAGCAGCAGCAAGATTCTGAAGTGCAGTCCATGCATCTGGAAGATTAAATCCTACATAGCGAAGTGACATGCCAAAGAAAATTGCTATTATCCAAGTTATTGGCGAATAGATTGAAATGAAAGAAATAGTCTTACTTAGTTCTTTCCTTAACTTTTCATCATATTTAAAAGATGCTAACCTTTGCCAGCCAGAAATGTCAACTATTTGCCAAAGGCCATTGGCAAGAAGAAGGCTAATTAAGGATAGTTTTCCAAGTGAAAAAACATTAAAGAATTTCTGTTCTTTCCAAAAGAATGAAAATGAATCTTTTATATTTAAGTTACTACTTAGGTTAACAATAATAAAAATTGTTCCAATTAAAAAAGCAAAAAGACTTAAATAAAGTGTTGTAGAATACTTTTTAGGAAATACGTTTGGATTAATAGTGTTAAGTTTTTTAAAAAGAATATTTAATGCTAATAGGCTAAAAAAAGATAGAACAAATAGAATTACTCCAGTATAAACATAGCCATTGTTTATTACCTTTATATGTATTATCTTGAGGGGGTGTTTACACTTTTATGTTATTGTTCTTTTTTGGGAACCTACTATTTTCTTTTAATAGGGTTATGAATCACTGGTCGATAAAGCTTTCTTGCTCAGGTATATTTAACGAACAAAACCGTTTT
>JADHWK010000003.1 GCA_016783505.1 Candidatus Zhuqueibacterota bacterium
ATTGGCAGGAAATCTTTGCCCAAGCCGGCTTCAGCATGTCTTAAAAACTCTCCTGACTCATCCAACAAGATGATCCAGGCATTGTAGTATTCTCTATTCTCGATGAGATTCTCACAGGTGCTTTTCAGCAATCTGTCGCGGTCCTTTTCTCTGATAATGAGTTGATTGACGCTGCGAATAGCTCGCAGTACAAGGTTCAAGTGTTTTAATTTCTTTTCCGCTATTCTCTTTGATCGGCGAACCTCTGCCTCGTTCAGCTCTCTTTTAATTGCGGGAATGAACCTTGAGAAATTGCTCTTCATTATAAAGTCATGGGCTCCTGCTTTCAGAGAATCCACTGCTGCTTCTTCACCTATAACTCCTGATACGATTATGAATGGAAGGTCCAGACCACTATTACGTAATAATTCCAACGCTTCTGAAACAGAGAAATGAGGCATATTATAATCAGAAATAATGATATCCCATTTCTGTTGGTTAAGCGCTTCGCTCATGGCGTCGCTAGTGTCAACCCGCCGAAAGGTAACATCATAGTTGTTCTTTTTAATCTCCCGAGCTAGTAATAGCGCGTCATCTTCAGAGTCTTCAATAATCAATACTCGAAGAGTTGTTTTCATGACAATCCTCCGTTATTTTGGTGGAGATTCGTTCAAGACCAGCCAGTATAATCCTAATTGTCTTACCGCTTCACTGAACTGGATGAAGTCCACCGGTTTTTTAATATAGCTGTTTGCACCCAATTTGTAGCTTTCAACTAAGTCGCTCTCCTCGGTTGATGAAGTAAGTATGACCACAGGAAGCAGTTTTGTCCGCTTGACTGCTCTGATTCGTTTCAATACTTCGAGTCCGTTAATCTTTGGCAGCTTAAGATCCAAAAGAATAACTTCAGGAAGTTCTTCGATTTCTCGATCAGCGTATTTACCAGAACAGAAAAGATAGTCTAGTGCTTCTGCTCCGTCACTTACCACAATCACCTCGTTCATTATTTGGTTTTTCTTAAGAGCCCTTAAAGTCAGATCCTGGTCGTCAGGATTATCTTCTACAAGTAAAATAGTTTTTTTATCCATTTTATTTCTCCTTTTTAGATTACAATGTGAAATAGAAGGTTGCACCTTTTTCAACCGCGCCTTCCGCCCATACTTTTCCACCATGACGGTTGATAATGCGCTTGACAGTGGCTAAACCTATACCAGTACCTTCGAACTCCTTTGAAGAGTGCAAGCGCTGAAAAGCGTTAAATAGTTTATCAGTATATAGTGATTCGAAACCAGCACCGTCGTCACGGACAAAAAACACCTCTTTGCCATCACTCTGAGTGACACCAAATTCTATTCTTGCCTTTAGACGGTTCCCGGTGAACTTCCAGGCATTGCTCAGCAGGTTTTCCATTAGGAGACGCAAGAGATGTGTGTCACCACAAGTGGTTAATCCCGGCGCGACAACAAAGGTAACCTGACGCTCGGGTTGTGTCTTCCGAAGCTCCTCAGCGATTGACTGTGCCAGGGCACTGAGGTTAACCGTCTCGTGTCTCATTTCACTACGTGTCACGCGCGATAGACTGAGCAAATCGTCAATGAGCACTCCCATGCGCTGGGTGGCCGAACGCACCCGTTGCAGGTAGTCTTTGCCGTTTTCATCTAGCCTATCCGGGTAGTCTTCCATAAGTGCCTGGCTGAACCCATCGATACTCCTCAGCGGTGCACGCAGGTCATGTGAAACGGAGTAGGCAAAGGCCTCCAGTTCTTTGTTAACGGCAGCGAGTTCGGTGTTGGCTTTTAGAGTTTCCTCTTCGGCTCGCTTGCGCTCGGCGACTTCTCTATTCAACTCATTGCGCGAGGCAGTGATTCCTTTCAAACTTTCCGTCATTTCATTAAATGCAGCAGCCAATTGGCCAAGCTCGTCTTTGGTTTGAATCCCGACCTTATGCTCGAGATCTCCTTTACCAATTATTTTTGTACCTTTTGTCAGTTCATCCAGTGGTTTTGAAATACTTCTAGCCACAAGTAGTGAAGAAGTTGTTACAGTAATAGCAAGAATTATCATCAAAGCTGAAGTCAAGATTGTACTTAGTCTTTGAAATGCCTTTACTTCAGCCTGTGCCCCTTCAGCAAGTATGGAAGCACCGGTGAATATTGAGTGGGATGTTATTAATAGATGAGCCACTAATCTTTCCTCTAGTGCAATAGCAGCATCAATCTTTTCCTGAGAAGCTCCCTCTTGAATAAGCTTTTGTGTTTTTTGGCTACGTTCAGTTATTTTTGTGAATAAATCACCGAGAGAGGCATAATCAGTACGTATTGATGTCAGTTCTTCTTTTGCTGCTTCATCCAGAATCTCCGCCAAAGAATTATATTTTGAATGCCATTGCTGCTCCATTCGTTCTTCGCGGTGCAGCAAATAGTCATATGTAAGTATGTCAAGCTCTGCTACACCTCCGTGTACATTATCTAGTAGCTCATGTTTCTTGCTTCCTTCGGCTATTCTACCTGACGTCACCAAAACCAAAGAAAGGAGGATTACAACCAGGATAATTGAAATCCCGGCACTCATATATAATTTGCTTTTGATGTTCATTCTAACATCCCTTTTAACGAATTATGGTAACCGCCTTTGGCTTAATCTCTTCCAAAATGTCAGAATAGATATAATCCAGGTAATTGGGAACTTCTGTTGCGTCGGTTAGGTTATTGTCAATTGCCCATCGTGCTTCGTCTTCTAAAGTTATTATTATGGCTTGGTCCAGTATCAACTGAAATTCAAAGTCATTCCAGATAGAAACTACAAGCTCTTTATCTAGTTTTAACCGTTGAGAAACGATATTTATTGCTTCCTCTTTATTTTTCTGGATGAATTCCTCTCCCTTTTCAATTGCTTTCAAGAATCTCTTTAAGGTTTCTGGATTATTATCCATAAAATTCCTGTTAGGTACAAAATAAAAATCTTCCCGAAAAATCTTTGCACCTCCTCTAGGCTGAAGACGAACAGCGTTCTCGTCCAGTAGTTTCTTGGCGTTCCAAATATGTGGTTCCCAGGTACTGATTGCATCTACTCGTCCGTCTACCAGGGCTTGAGGTAACTCTGATGCTTCTATATCAATGGTCTCAACCTCAGAAAGTTGAAGGCCACTATGAATCAAAAACAAACCTAAGAAGAAGTGTCCGGTCGAGCCCTTGGTTATTCCCACTGTTTTGCCTTTTAGATCTGAAGGATTTTTTATCCCTCTATCCTGCCTGGTAAGTATTTTGACATCGTTATTAGAATAAACCATCGTTGCAATAATAACGTAATCATCCCTATCAAAGCTGTTGAACATAACCGGTGTCTGAGCCACGGTAACCATATCGAGGTTCCCTTCATTCAACATTGTGGCAAGAGCAGTCCTTCCAGAATCAAATTCTTTGATAGTTAAATCAAGCCCTTCCCTTTCAAAATAGCCTTTATTCTCTGCCACCCAGACTGGCGCCGTAAGCAAGCTGGTTTCCACTCCGAGGGTTACTTTTTCAATCTCCTCTGGTTTTACCGGCTGTTCTTGACAACCGCCAACTGAAATTCCAATTACAACCAAAATAATCGAGAGCCTAGCATTCATATATAATTTGTTTTTGATGTTCATCTTAAACCTCCCTTTTAACGTATTATTCCAATAGCTCCCGGTTTAACCTCTTCCAAAGCATCCAGGTAAATATAATCAAGATAGTTTGGAACTCGTGTGGCATCAGTTAGCTTATTATTGATTCTCCATCTTGCCTGGTCTTCAAATGAGATCAACATGGCCTGTTCAAGGGTAACGGTAAACTCCTGTTTTGGCCAACTGTAATCTATGTAATCCGATTCATAATCAAATCTATCCTTTACGAACTCTTTGGCTTCTTCAGAATTGTCTTTAATATAATCCTCTGCCTCTAATACTGATTTTATAAAGCGCTTAGCTGCTGCAGGATTGTTTTTGATCCAATCCTCTTTTGTAAGTAATACAAAGTAAAAATCCTGTCCCCCAGGCCAGCTTATTGCATTATCACCTAGTTCTTCCTTTATATCATAAACATTAGGGTCCCATGTAAAACCGGCATCTATATCTCCATTAAGCACAGCCTCAACTATTTCACCTGGTTTTAAATCAACAAGCTCTACATCTTTGTATGAAAGAGCATTGAATATTAAAAATCTTCCAAGAGCAAACTCACCACCACTCCTTTTTGTGACTCCAATCTTTTTCCCTATTAAATCATCTATTGTTGTAATTCCTTTATCTTTTCGGGCGACTAATTCCTTAACTTCTACGGTAGCAACAGTTCCAAATACCCTGAGGTCTGTATAATCAAAACTATTGCTGACAAAAACAAAATCGGCCGAGGCGGCAATATCAGCTTCCCCAGCTATAAGCGCATCAGCAGCAGCTTTACCAGATTGAAAATCTTTTATTGTTACATCCAAACCATTTTCTTCAAAGTATCCCTGAACTTCAGCAACATAAACAAGGGCTCCAGTTTCTCCGGCATAAGCTGCTAAAGTAATTTTTTTCACAGGTCCCGTGTATTTTTCTGGTTGTTTCTGAATCGGCCAATAAATGCTAATTCCCAGAGTCACCACCACGACCACGATGATAATTCCAATTATTGTTTTTATAGACAACACGCCCTCCTATTAAATTAAAAAAAGAGTTGTAGCTGTAAACGTACCCTATCATCATCTCTGCCTTTAGTCGCTGCATTGTTCCACAGGTGGCTATAGTCTGCTTGTAATTTTACATGATGACTATTAAAATAGTAGTTTAGAGAGGCTCCTGCCTCTTGAGGGTCAATAGTATCTGTTCCGAGCGAGCCATTTTTAGAAATCTTTGCCCATCGTCCGGCAACTTCGAGGCGTTCGGGAAAGAGGAAAAATCCTGTCTGTCCTAAAAAACCATAATCTGTTTCACTCTTGTCATAATTATGAGCCATATTTGCTAGCGCTAAACCAGAAAACCGTAGATAACGAAACGCAATGTCACCTGTAACGCGGGTCAGTCTATTATTATCGATACTTGCGTTCCCCTCATCATAAATGGCGGCAACACCGATGGCCAAGCTGGGATCGCTCAATGCTTCAAGATCAGAAATAAAATAATTATGTTTCCCTAAAATATTCGCCACAATGCGCCCGCCAGTCATTAGCTTGTTATTGAAGTTGACTTGATTACGTCCGTCCCCATTCATTAAAAATAAGTCATATTCCAGACGATCTGAGAATAAGGTTCCGTGAACATCCACACCCAAATCGCGCTCAAAACCGAGAACCGTATTGATAATGGAACGATCCACACATTGTAAAGCCCAAGATGGTTCTAAATTTTCATGGTCATAAAAGACAAAAAACTGTCCTATTTTAATCTGGAAATACTTTTTCCATTGCCAGTCTACCCACATATCCCGCAAATTGGACGTTGCTCCTCCCTGTGTCCCCGGCAATTCAAACATCACTCTAAATTTTAGGTTGGGATTGAAAAAACTACCGAAAAAGCGCATTTGTCCGCGACGTAAAATAAAAGTATTGGTATCGCTAGCCTTATTGGCTACTACATTATGGAACTGAGGTTGTATCAAAAACTGTATTTTTAACGAATAGACACCATCCACCGTTTTAATGTATAATCCCTTTTGGTAACCGATTTCAATCTGTTCGGTCCATGGGTCCTCAGCCTCACCTGCATTGGCCATAAGGGTGTGTCCCCATAATAAAACGAGGAAGCCGACGGGAAAAAACCACATAGACATTCTTATCATTTTCATCCTTTCAAATCAGACCCAAAATCGTTTGAAAGCCTTCATGGTTGCCCAGACTACTCTTTCTTGATCTTGTTGCCCTCCTTCCTCAAGGAATGAAAGATCAAAAGGAGGATTTTTACACAACTCTTGAGACAATCCGTTGACTTCCTGTTTCAGTTCAATCTTTCGCTCCTCGCGTCCTACGGCGAGATGATTGAATCTGTCCAGTTTTTCTGGCCTTTGTTTAAGACCCTCCTACCGTTTACGCTCGGTTTCCGATACTTCGCCCGATGGGACACTTTCTTGCAACTCAGCAATAGTTTGACGCATTTCTACCAATTCATTTATAATTTGTTCTTTTGTTTTATCTTTACCCCTTATGAAAAATATGCCGTAGGGTTGCAAAGTGCCGATAACATTGCTAAGCACTGGTATCCTGAATCAATTGTTTTAGGATCACAGGTATCTTCTCAAATTCGTTTGATTTATCTAAAAAGAAGTCAGCCCCCAAATCCTTACACTTCTTCCGGTAGTGGGGGTAGGGATAGTTGGTCAGCATAATTACAACCAGAGCTGGATTATTTTTCTTGACCTCTTGTAGTACTTCGATCCCATTTCCCTGGGGCATACGTATATCTAATATAAGTGCGTCTGGTTTTAACCCTTTAACTAATTCTATTGTTTGTGCCGCATCCTGGGCCTCATAGATGCCGCTGATTCCCTCTATAGATGAAATCAATTTGGTTAGACTTTTCCTCACGATTGCGGAGTCATCAGCAATTAGTACTTTCATTTTGAATCTCTTTACTTAACTACTTTCTAGATTAACTATTCATTTTTTTTAATATACTATTAAATAGTATAACATGGTATCGTAAAAAATATGATTTTTTTGTAGTATTTTTTGCTACAAAAGAATAATATGTTTTATAGTAAGAAGAGAATGGCGTGAACTAACATACCGCTCTACTTGATAGGGGAACGAGTTTTTTATAAATTGGGATTTGAGAAAAGAGGTTGGGGGATATTAAATCCCGAGGGTAGGCCTAACGAAAAAAGAGTGGCTGGTGTTCAACGATTAGTTAGGCGGAATTAGTGCTCGCCCTGTAGTAGGGCACCTGAGCGAAAATGTGAGGGATCAGGGATGGGTAATTTAAACAATTGTTCCATAATGACCATTATGCTTCTATTGCTCTCTTTCACCCCCACCTTTACCCCGTTAGATTAAGTAACCTATCTAACGGGGCAAGCCCTCCTCCGTGGAGGGGGAGGGAATTTGAGCAAAATAACGTATTTTACTGTACCTTCACAATTGATTTTAACAATAGTTCAATCAATTAACTTGTTTTGTATTACATAATGTATAAGTTCAACATTGGATCGCATATTCATTTTATCTAAAATGCGGGCACGATATGTATTTATGGTACTGGGGCTGAGCGAAAGTTCATCAGCTATGTCATGGACGGTCTTCCCCAATCCAATTAAGCGGAGAACCTGAAATTCACGGTCGGATAATGATTCGTGAAGTGCCCTACCTTTATCTGATACCAGGGCAGAAGTTAGGTCTTCAGCAACAGTCTCGCTCACATACTTTCTACCATCAGCTACTTTTCTTATCGCTTTGACTAATTCAGCGGGTGCGCTCTCTTTTGTTATGTAACCAGATGCCCCTGCCTTTAAGGCCCTGATTGCAAACCGTTCCTCAGGATGCATGCTTAAAATAAGAACATTAATTCGGGGATTTATTGCTTTTAATTCCTTCAACACATCTAAGCCGCTTCTTCCCGGCATGCTTATATCAAGAACAATAACGTCACACTCTTTTTGCTTTACAAACTCAAGTACTTCCCGAGAATTTTGGGCTTCACCAACGACACTCAAATCAATCTCTCTGTCAATGATTTTTTTAAAGCCCTCTCTGATAAGAATGTGATCATCGGCAATAAGGATTTTTATCATTGGTTTACTCCTATTTAAAAAGGTTTTATGCCCTGTTCCCTAATTTTTTTTACGGTCATTAAAATATTGTTAATGAGTGGTGGAGTGGTGAGTGATAGAAAAGTGTTGTGTAGTATTTGTCGCTCGCTACTCGTAATATTTCATTATTCTCATCGTGCTTACTTACGCATCTTCTGTGCCTTGTTTGCATTTTCGGAGATAAGCTATATATCCATTAATCTTCTCTATGAGAAAATAACCGTCCTTCTTGAGTTCTTCGTCATACCCTTTTTCTCCATATCCTTCGTCCAGACAAACGTTAATATCGTCAAGAATCTCTGCGACTGAACCCCTTGAAATCCTACCCCGATCCATCGGGGGATATTTTCAAGATAATGCCAACGTCCGTGACCTTCGGCTATATTGTTCGTAACAGAAACGATAGTTTTTCTCATCTGTGGGTTTAAACAATAGCGTTCTTCAGGCGGTAGTTGTTTAATGAGTTTAAAAACTTTTTGTCTAAACTTCCTCGCCAATTTATACAACTCAAAATCGTCCAACCTGTATTTTACTTTTAGCATTTGGCAGAATTTTCCTTTATATTACCACTAACTACTCACCAATAACCACTCACTTTTCTACTTGTTCCCCTCCCATCGGAATACTCACCCTCACCGTCGTTCCTTTACCTTTCCGACCGGTAATTTCCACATCTCCGCCAAAAACATATGCACGTTCTTTCATACCTATCATACCAAAAGAATCCCGGCTTTTTAATTTTTCCTGGGGAATGCCTATACCATTATCTGATATTTCAAGCAAAAGTTTACCGTCTGTTTTACTTATGTTAATTATAACTTTTGTTGCCTTTGCATGTCGGGTAACATTGACCAGGGCTTCCTGATATATTCGAAATATTGCGATGGAACGATCTTTGTCTAATTTGATTTCCTTTAACTTAGTTGTTAATTCACATAATATTCCGGTGCGATCCTGGATTTCGTTCGCCTGCCATTCCAGGGCTTCAAGGAGACCAAGGTTGTCAAGCACTTCCGGTCTTAATTCTGTAATTAATTCTCTGATCCTTTTAACGGTTACTCCAATAATTTCCTGCATCGCATCAATTTCCCCCAAAAGAACTTGTAAATCTATTGATTCTTTTTTTTCTTTAATATCACGGGACATCAACGATAAATTCATTTTCAATGCTGTTAAGACCTGCCCCAACTCATCATGGATTTCTCTGGCTATGTATTTTCTTTCTTCTTCTCTCACATATTGAATGTGTGCGGAAAGATCTCGTATTTGAGCAAATGACATTTTTAAATCTTCTTCAGCCAGCTTGCGTCCGGTGATGTCCCTGGTTACGCCCATAAATCCTATCAGTTCTCCTTCCTTCCCTTTCATCATGGATACGCTCATCTCGACAGGAACTTTACTACCGTCCTTAATGAGAACATGATACTCTCGATCTTTGACGTATCCCTTTTCAATCACTTCTTCCATAGCGGCAATAGCTTTTTCTCGATCTTCAGGAGCGATAAGATCAAAGGAGCTTTTTCCAATCAAGTCTGCTTTTTCATCCGTACCGTACATTTTCAGGGTTGCTTCGTTTACATCTATGATCTTTCCTTCCAAATCACTGATTACAATACTATCTGTAGACATCTTTACAGCATTAGATAGACATATTAATTCCTCATCCGCCCGCTTGCGCTCAGTGATGTCGCGGAATATCTCTAACTTTGAGATGCTGCCATCGGGGTTTTTCAAGGGCGTGTCAATGAGGTCGTATGTCTTCTGGTTCTTAAAGGAATACCATTCCCAACGGACAGTTTTTCCTGCAAAGACATCCTGATTCTTGCACCACGGGCAGACATCTTTTCGGTCATGAAAATATTCATAACACTTGTGCCTCTCAAATGGACCAAAGTCTTTCTTGAGCACGGGATTTACGTATTGGATATCATATTGTTGATTGACGATGTAGACCCCGTCCTCCATAGCTTCTAGAATGTTGATAAAATTGTCGCGCTCCAGGCGCAGCGCCTCCTCCGCCTGCTTGCGCTCGGTGATGTCGCGTGCCATACCCAGACCTATATAGTGGTCAACACCCCGTTCCAGAGGAATGCCGAACGTCTCAACCCAGATTGTTTCCCCAGATTTGGTGATGAGGCGAAGTTCAACAGGATGCTCCATAACGCCTTTGGCCCAGGCATCTGCCATGCCTTTGAATACCTTTGGAATGTCCTCCGGATTAAGCATGTCTTGCATCGAGACCTTTCCAAGATCATCCCGAGTATATCCTAGCCGCTCCAGAGCGTAATCGTTGGCGTCAAGGAAGAGCCC
This sequence comes from Candidatus Zhuqueibacterota bacterium, assembly GCA_016783505.1. GTDB lineage: Bacteria > BS750m-G25 > BS750m-G25 > BS750m-G25 > BS750m-G25 > BS750m-G25. Next base: position 10,035 of record JADHWK010000003.1, read on the forward strand.
TTGCTCATTATGTATGTAGACCATCTGAAGTCGGTTATCAAAGATCGCCTTGTACCGTCTCTCAGCCTCTTTTACTGCTTCCTCTGCCCGCTTGCGCTCGGTGATGTCACGTACCACGGCGAGAATTGCAGGTTCCCCCTGATATTCAATCCTAAGGGCATTGACCTCTACGGGAATTAACTTTCCATCCTTGCAGCTATGTAGCGACTCAACTATGGTGGGCTCTCCAGCCCATATCCTCTCTTGGTTATCCTTCATCAGTTGGTGGAAATCTGGATGTACAAGATCGGCAGGCCTCAAGCTGAAAAATTCTTCACTACTATAACCCAGACGCTGTAATGTAACTTCATTACAATCCACGAACCTTCCTTGGGAGTTTAAGACCATCACTGAGTCGTTAATGCCCTCAAAGAGCTGCCTATAGCGCCGCTCCGATTCCCGCAGCTCCTCCTCCGCCTTCTTGCGCTCGGTGATGTCCTGCAATATACCCACTAAGCGAACAGCTTTGCCATATTCTTTCTCTGTAATGCTGATGGAAGCAAGCGTAACATAACTGCCATCTTTCTTCCTAAATCGGTACTCGGCCATAGCACGATCTAACGTCTCAATAGCCTCTTGCAGAATTGATAGAACCTTATCTCTATCCTCAGGGTGTATTCTTTCTGCCCAGTCCTCAATATCAACTTTTGCGAATTCTTTCGGTGTATATCCAGTAATCTCTTTAATGGCTCCACCCCATGTGATTTTACCAGTGGCAATATCGTAACTAAATGTAAGTGCTCTTGCTGCTTCAATTGCAGCTGATGCTTGTTTTTCACTTTTATGGAGCGCCTCCTCCGCCTTCTTGCGCTCGGTGATGAGCCTTGATACGACGATGCCAAATATTAGGAAACATGCAATCATGACTAATCGTATATAGAGTTCATGATTAGGCACATCAGTAATCAGCAATCCCAACAATGTCCCTTCATAGAAAATGAGGTAGTCCAAAACAGCATCAACTACCCAAACTAACAGCCCTAACATAACCGAAACAGCAATGACTTTGTGTTTAGTTTTCATGACTCCTCCTCCATCCGCTTGCCTGCCTGTTCGCCTGCCCGGCTGTTAGACGGGGCAGACAGGCGCTGGGTTTCGGCCTTTTCCAATTCATTAATTCGTTGGCGCAATTCTACCAACTTGTTTATGAGTTGATCTTTGGTTTTGCGCTCATTCTTCATCTTTCATCCTGATATTTTTCTTTAATAGACAATATTTCATTCTTTACTGAGAAAAAAGCTGCCTGTTCCTGCCCGACAGTCAGGCAGCCGGCACGGCAGATATGTCTTCATCTTTCATCAAATCATCCGTTTCTCCGAAGAACTCCTGGTTAATTTAATTATACATAATTATTTTGAATTTGTCAATAAAAACTTTGCCTGTTTGAGAAAAATCGGCCAAATAAAAAAACCAGCATAGAAACGGGGGGCTGGTTTTCTGAGATTTTTCTTGATTTTTAAGTTTTTTTTCCTTATACTTAGCCACAACATTTATAGGAAGAAAAAATGGCCCGAAGATGTGACATCTGTGGTAAAGGTCCCATAACGGGACACCGGATCAGCCATTCCCACCATCTCACCAAGCGACGTTGGCTTCCAAATTTGCAGCGCGTCAGGGTGATAGTGGACGGTCGCCCCCAGAGATTGATGGTTTGCACCAATTGTATCAAATCCGGACGGGTTCAAAAGGTCCCCCCGAGAATAAAGATTTCTAGCGAAGCCTCTCCCCAAATCGACGAGTTGGGAACAACCTAAACTGAATGTCTCGGAATTTCTAAGAAAGAGTTAAGAAGTTGCACCGAACCTTCGGGGTTATTTTCAAAAAGAAGCAGAGGGGCAGAGGTGCTGAGGAGCATAGGAGAATTCATTTACCGCGCACTATTAACCAAGGCTGCGGATTGTTTATCATAGTCACCAACTTGCCCAAAATCCTATCGTAAATTTCGTAAAGTTCTTTCCCAATCTCTCTGCTCAAATACCCACACTTCACAGCAAACTCCAACCATACTTGGGTCTCTGCTGCCTCTGCTTCAGGGTCATTCAGCTTACTAACAAAAGCCGCCTCATATCGCCTCTTCCTCCAGGCCTCTGCAATATTTGTACACACTGATCTCGATGACTTACGAATCTGATCGGTCAACGAATACGCTCCTCTGTGGCAAATTGTTTCGATAACTCAAAAATCCTCATCGCCACATCAAAGACCATCTGATATACTTCTAATTCACGATGACTTTGGATAACTTTCCTCTTATCCATCGGTTCTAATCTAAATTCTTTTTCCCCTCTGCTCCTCCGCCCCCTTGCTCCCCTGTCTGCCCTTTAATCAGTCCATCTGTTTTCTTAAAAAAGTAGGAATATCCAGGTTGTCGGCATCTACATCGGGTTGGGGTTCTTCGTCCGGATGAACATATTCTTTGACCTCGCCGAACTCCTCCTTGCGCAGGTAGGCCGGTCGTTCATAGGGTTGCAGGTTCTGTCCCTGGAAGTCAACAAAACGATCCTCTGAGACCAGTCTTCTCCGCTTGGATGAGTCGTTGAACCCGGTGGCGATCACGGTCACCCGGATCTCATCCTTAATGCTTTCATCAATCACCGCGCCGAAGATGACGTTGGCCTCGTCCCCGGCCGCTTCGTAAATCACCGAGGTGGCGTCGTTGACGTCGTAAAGGGTCATGTCCACCCCCCCGGTAATGTTGATCAAAAGGCCCCGGGCACCGGCGATGGAAACGTCTTCCAGCAAGGGACTGGAGATAGCCTGGTGGGCCGCTTCCATGGCTCGATTCTCGCCATTGGCAACACCCACACCCATCAGTGCATCCCCCATCTCGGCCATCACCGTACGCACATCAGCGAAGTCCAGATTGATCATCCCTGGGATGGTAATGAGATCGGATATCCCCTGGGTGGCCTGCAAAAGAACCGAATCGGCCACCTTAAAGGAATCAATTAGCGAGGTCTCTTTGGATACCACTGATAAAAGCCTCTGATTCGGTATGATGATCAAGGTATCCACTCGGTCTTTGATCTCACGTATGCCGGCTTCGGCTTTTTCCATCCTCCTCTTCCCCTCAAAATGAAAGGGTGTGGTAACGATGGCCACCGTTAACGCCCCCAGATCCTTGGCCACCTCAGCGATGATGGGGGCCGCTCCCGTCCCCGTCCCCCCCCCGAATCCGGCGGTTACAAACACCATGTCAGCATCGGTCAGGGCGCTCACCACCTGATCCTTGTCTTCCTCCATGGCTTTGCGGCCTAATTCCGGGTTGGAACCCACCCCTAATCCCTTGGTAAGATCTTTCCCGATCTGGATCTTGCGGGGCGACTGGTTGGCTTCCAAAGCCTGGGCGTCAGTGTTAATAGCGATGAAATCAACCCCCGAAAGCTGGGCTGCAATCATACCGTTGATGGCATTACCCCCGGCCCCACCAACGCCCACCACCTTCATCTTCGCCTTCAGGTCAGCAAACTCATCCAGCTCAAAAACCATTGTCCCCTCCTATTCTTTAGAAAAAATTGACAAACCAAGTTTTCATATGTTTAAAGATGCGGCCAAGAAACCGGCCCCGATCCCCCTGGAAAGGATAGCCGTTGCCCAGATGCCCTTTGCCGTACAAAACCAGACCCACTCCGGTGGCAAAAATGGGGTTCTGCACCGCCTCCTTCAACCCCTTTATCCCTCTGGGAACACCGATTTTTACCGGTAGATTGAAAACATTCTCAGCCACCTCGGCGGTTCCTTCCAGCAGGGCCGATCCACCGGTAATGACCACCCCCGAGGTCAGCAGGTCGAAATAGTCCGATTTTTTCAACTCCTTCAGGGCAATTTCTAAGATTTCTTCCACCCGGGGTTGGATGATGGCGGCCAAGACGTGACGGGACACCTCCCGGGTCGGCCTTCCCCCGACCCCGGCGATAGTGATGACTTCGTCTTCGTCCACTTTGGATTGCAGGGCACAGCCGTATTCCACCTTGATGGTCTCCGCCTGATCCATAGGGGTCCTGAGACCCAGAGCGATGTCCCGGGTGATATTTTCCCCACCGAAACCGACAACGACTGTATAACGAATGCTCCCACCAAAGAAGATGGCGATGTCGGTGGTTCCCCCACCTAGGTCAATGAGGGCCACCCCTAGTTCCTTCTCATCCTCACCGAGGACGGCGTAACTTGAAGCTAAGGGTTCCAGTACCAGTTCCTTAACGTTCACCCCGGCCCGCCGGACGCACCGCAGGATATTCTGGGCCGAGGTCACCGCCCCGGTGATGATATGAACGTCCGCCTCCAGACGAACCCCGGAGAGGCCAACCGGGTCCTTGATCCCATCCTGGTCATCCACCACGTATTCCTGGGGCAGGACATGCAGGACCTCCCGATCAATGGGCAGAGCCACCGCCTTGGCCGCCTCGATGACCCGCCGCTGATCGTCGCGGCTAATCTCGTTATGGGCCGGGTCACGATCTGATCGGGAGATAGCAATCACCCCACGGGAGTTGATAGATCGGATGTGGTCACCGGCGATCCCGGCGAAGACCGAATTGATCTCCACCCCTGCCGTGCGCTCCGCCTCCTCAATGGCGGTTTCAATGGATTGAACGGTGCGATCAATGTTGACCACCACACCCCGCCTGAGACCCTTGGTGGGGCTCATCCCCACTCCCACGATGCTCACCCCATCATGGTCATCTGCCTCGCCGATAACAACCCCTACCTTCGTAGTACCGATATCCAGCCCCACAATCATCTCCTGACTGGTCATTTCCCCTCTCCAGAAAAAGATGTGTTTTTCCCGAATTTTATAGGACTTCGTAACTTTTCGTAACTATCCAGCCACTTACCAACAATATTCATCAGAGGAATTTCTAAGACATTTGGTTCGGTCAGGCGCCCGACTGATAACCGTTTTACGCAACCTACCCATTTTGTTAAAGTCAATTCTTATCCCGAATATTCGGGACGAGACGTTAAAATAATTCTTTTGATACCATTTCTGATAGGGGTTTAAAACTTATATCCACTAGGCACCGGACTGATTTCTTCTTTGTGCCTTGGTGGCTGAAACATTATAACTTTTCTTTGATAACGATCTGATCCTCAAACCTCAGATCAATGTAGGCTAAATTCTCCAGATTATAGTCCCGCAGCACACAGTCTAAGGCCGACCTTAACAGATCCACCATCGGCATCATGGAATGAGGGTTCATCCGGATGGGTACCCCACCATGGGTCGTATAGATGATAGGAGTCTGTGGGATACCCAGGTTGATTTCGGAGATTTGATAATAAAGGTCAACGTCGAGGGTTCTAAGCCCCCTTAGAAAATCCAGGGCCCATCGGAGTCTTGGCTCCCCTGTCCCCAAGATCGTTCCGATCGGGCGTCCAATCTCAGGGTGAAGGTTTTCAAGGCCAGTAATAATGGGCAGATCGTAGACGTGCAGGGGCTTAAGACCGGGTAGAACGGTGCCATCCTCGGCCAGTGTCAGGGGTTCGGATTGGTTAATAAAGGCGATGGGTTGCCGTTCCCGCACATGAACCTTTACCGTTGAAGGCAAATCTTTTCTGACCGAGACCCCCTGAATAAACGGATTCTGTTTGAGCTGTCTTATCACCTCTTTTGGGCTCACGATGAAGAGGTTTGTCCCCTGCTTAACCCCCAAACCCTCCAGGACGGCTTCCCTGGGAAGAATATGGTTCCCGGTGATTTTCACCTGCGACAAATGAAAACCCCGGTCCTGTTCAAACCAGACCTGGACCCATTTTAAGAACAGGAAAGCCAACGGCAAAATCAAAAGGACTTTTGAAAAACCCCATAATCCTGATGATGGACGTGGGTTATGTCTCAATCTCATGGTTCGGTTGAACAAGAACATACTAAAGAAACTTTGAAGTTAAGATTCTGGTTACTGATGGAACCATGGAAGGTTGGAAGAATGGAATGATGGATGGACCCCAACCCTCACTACGGTTTGTAGGCCAATCTTTCAAGAAACACCAACATAAATTAGTTTTAGAACTCCCGAGGCATGAAGTATAAAAATCTGTGTAAATCAGTGTAATCTGTGGTTAGTCAAAGCCGATCAGTTTAATCTCCAGCTCCAGTTCCACCCCGAAACGGTTCTTCACCCGCCCTTTGACTTCCTCGATTAAGGCCAGCACATCCTCCGCCCGGGCCCGTGCCAGATTTACGATGAAGTTGGCGTGTTTTTTGGAGACCATAGCATCCCCAATCCGTATCCCCTTGAGACCTGCTTCCTCGATCAGTTGGCCCGCCGGTCGGTCGATGGGGCTTTTAAACACACTCCCGGCCGAGGGGAGGGATAGGGGCTGGCGCTGTCGCCGCTCCTTCAGTAGTTGACGCATTCGCTGATTGATCAGCTCCTTCTCCCCGGGTTCCAGTCCAAAGCACGCTTCCAGCATAATATTTTTTCTTAATGTTCCCGACTGGCGATAGCCAAATCCGATCTCATCCTTTTTAAGAACCTCAATCCTGCCATCAGGGACCATGGCGGTGACGGTCCTTAGCTTGTGGGAAATTTCCTGACCAAAAGCCCCTGCATTCATGATAATAGCTCCCCCCACTGTGCCCGGGATGCCGGCCAAAAATTCCAGCCCTTTCAGGTTCTTACGGGCGCAGAAGGAGGTTAACTTTTCCAGTCCCACCCCGGCCCCAACCCGGACCCCCTGCCCCTCCACCACAATTCGGTCCCAACCTTTTTTCAGGTCAACGACAAATCCCCGAAAGCCCCGGTCGCTGACCAAAAGGTTAGTCCCGTTTCCGATGACGAACCAAGGAATTTTCCGGCCATGGACAAACCGGAACAGGTTTTCAAGATCGGTTTCGTCCTCAGGGACAAGATAAAGGTCAGCCTTTCCGCCGATGCCGTATGAAGTGTGGTCGGCTAAGGGTTCATCAGGAAATACCAGCCCCCGGAAGAACCGCTTCACCTCAAAAAGGACATTGGAAAACATAAACTCAAATTGAAAACTAAGCTTTGGCAAAATGATCAAAATTTATAAATCCCCTAGCTCCAAATCCCATCCCAAAGATTCGGGACAAACAAATCGGTCAGGCGCCCAACTGATCCTAAATCTAAATTACTAAATATCCAAAACCAATTGCGTTTTGGTCCTTGGTCCCGAGTATTCGGGATTGAACATTGTTTGCCTGCCCGGCCAGGGGAATTTGGTGCTTGGAATTTGGTCCCAAGTATTCGGGATTATTGCTCAGCATTTTAAATTTACCTAAGTTTAGTGAGAACTTACCCTTTACTTTTGCGTTCAAGAAGCTTATGGAGACCATGCACGATGCGTTCGGCCGCATCGGGGACGGCCAGTCTGCGGCTGCAGTTTCCCATATTCCGCAGCCGGTCTTCATCCTCCAATAGTTCAAAAATGAGAGTTCTTGGTTTCTCCCTCCCCAGCTCTCGGTCGTAAACGATGACTCCGGCCCCAGCTTTGGCAAGCATACGGGCATTGTATTCTTGGTGGCCGGCCGCCGAGTAGGGAAAAGGGATAAGGATGGCCCCCAAACCACTGCGGCAGAGTTCGGACACCGTTGAGGCCCCCGCCCGGCAGACTACCAGATCAGCGACTCCATAAGCCATATCCATCCGGTCCCAAAACTCTTTAATCACCGCTTTCCCCCGGGGTCGGGGCTTAAGTTGGGACACCTTTTGGTGGGCCTGGGGCCAGAAGGCGGGGCCTGTCAGCCAGATGAGGTTGGCTCTCCCCAGCAGCTCTTCAACAAACAGCAGCACAGTCTCATTAATGTTTCGGGCCCCCTGGCTGCCCCCAAAGATCAGCACGGTCTTCATGTCAGGTCGTAAACCCATCCCCTTGATGGCCTCTTCTTTATTCAAATCACCAATCCCCTCCCGGGTTGGATTTCCTGACAGAAACACTTCACCCTTGATTTTGAGGAATTTCTTAGTCTCTGCATAACTCAGATGAACCTGATCCACCCACCGGGCCATAATCCGGGTCACCCAGCCAGGGAAAAAATTCTGTTCTTGGATCAGGGTGGGAAAACGCAATAGAAGGGCTGCCAGCAGGACGGGGCCGCTCACGTAACCCCCGGTGCCCATCACCGCCTGGGGTCGAAAACGCTTAAGCAGAAACATTGATCGGAACAAACTCAAAACAACCGTATAGAGCAAACCCAGATTTCCCCAGAATACCCCCCGTCGAAACCCCCGGATGGGCAAGGATTTGAAGGTAAAACCCCGGGCAGGGACAACATCTCTTTCCAGCCCCCTGGCCGAACCTAAGAAAAGAATTTTGGCCCCGGGGAAGCGTTTCTTAACCCCACGAGCTACGGCCAGGGCGGGAAAGAGATGCCCTCCCGTTCCCCCCGCCCCGAATACGAGCTTTATCTTCCTTCCCTCTTTCAAGATTTTATAGGTAACAATATTCACTTTTGTTCAATGTGGTACGGAAACCTCAACCAATATCGACTTTCTTTAGGCTATAAATCGTATTGTTTTGGATTTTGAATTTTTATCATCCGTCAGGTTAGTCAGGTGCTTAACTGACGCCGGACTGATTTAGATTTGTTTCGTCCCGAGTATTCGGGATCGTATTTCGGTTTTTTTAATTGGATCCCTTCTTCCCTGACTTCCTCCGGATGGGGACCCCCTGGGGATCCCCCTGTTGTGAGATGTTAAGCAGCACCCCTACCGCCCCCAAAGTTAGGCTTAGCGAACTGCCCCCGTAGCTGAGAAAGGGTAGGGGAAGACCTGTTGTAGGGAGTAAGCCCACCACCACCCCCATATTTACAAAAGCGTACAGGGATATAGCTGTCAGGAGGCCCAATGCCAGGAAAAAACCGAACTCTTCCGGCGCCCGGCGCACAATTCTTACCCCCTTCACCATGATGAATACAAAAGCTGAAAGGACCAGCAGGGCCCCCACAAATCCCCATTCCTCCCCGATGATGGCAAAGATAAAATCCGTGTGGGGCTCCGGCAGGAAGAAAAGCTTTTGTTTACTTCCCCCCAATCCCAACCCCCACCATCCCCCGTTGCCCAGGCTGATCAGGGATTGGGCAGTCTGATAGGGGGGGGCTTCCGCCCCCTGGGTGGAATTGAAGAAAGCCAGCAAACGCTCCCGTCGATAGGGGGCAAAAAAGATCACCCCATATAGCACCGGCAAAGACACCAGGGCAGTAATGATCAGGTGGGAAAGCTTAACCCCGGCCACATAAAGCATCAGGATCAACACCAGGGAAATAAGGAGGGCAGTGGAAAAATCGGGTTGCTGAATGATCAAAAACCCAGCGATAGCCAGAATAACAAGATGGGGGAAGAAACCCCCGAAAAAGCTTTCCAACCGATCCCGATTCCGGACCAGCGAGTCGGCAAAAAACAAAATAAGGGTGAACTTAGCGATCTCCGATGGTTGAATGCTCAATCCCCAGATGGCCATCCAGCGGCTGGTTCCCCGCCCCCCACCCCCAGCCTTAAGCAACAGAGTGGCCACCAAGAGGAGAAAGGAAAACAACAGGATGATTTTCGCATAGCGCTGATAAATTCGGTAATCAATATGAATGGCCAGAAACAAAAGGAGAAGACCCACGGCCACCCTGATCAGTTGTCTTTTCAAGAAAAAATGGCTGTCCCCAAACTTTTCTTCAGCCAAAACATTGCTGGCGCTGTAAACCATTACCATCCCCAGCACCACCAGCGCCAGTATTACCAGTAAAAATGACCGGTCTACCCTATTTTTTTTAATCAGCATTCCCTAACTAACGAATTTTAAAGGTGCTCAAACTGAACAGGGCGAACAGGATCCCCAGAATCCAGAAACGGACTACCACCCGGGATTCCGGCCAGCCCTTGAGTTCAAAATGATGGTGCAGGGGGGCCATCCGAAACAGCCTCCGCCCCTGACCGGATTTTCGCTTGGTGTATTTAAAATAACCCCGCTGTAGGATGACGGACAAAACCTCCATTACGAACACCCCACCCACGATGAGCAACAGGAACTCCTTTTTTATTAGAACCGCCAGGGCTCCCAGGGCTCCCCCCAGGGCCAAAGAGCCGGTATCCCCCATAAACACCTGGGCCGGGGGACAGTTATACCAGAGGAAACCCAGGGCCGCCCCTACTAAGGCGGCGCAGTAAACGGTCAACTCTCCGCTGCCCGGCAGATAGATAATGTTGAGATAATCACTGAACAGGGAATGGCCGCTGACATAACTCATTCCGGCGAAGGCCAGTGCGGCGATGCCAACCGTTCCGATGGCCAGCCCGTCCAGCCCGTCGGTGAGGTTGACGGCGTTTGATGTGGCGGTGATGACCAGGATGACCATGGGAATATAAAACCAGCCAAAATCAATTTCGTAATTTTTGAAGAAAGGCACAGAAGTGATGGAGTTAATGCCCTCAAACTTTGGGGAGAAATAAATAATGGCCCCAATGGAAAACCCCAAAAGGATTTGCCCCGCCAATTTATACTTTGCCACTAGGCCCCTGGGTTTTTTCTTGACCACCTTTAAATAATCATCCCAAAAGCCCACCAGCCCCATCCACAGGGTGGTGAAGAGGATAAGATAGGTATAAGGGCTGTTGAAATTCGCAAACAGGATCATGGGAACGAAGATAGAGATCAACAGGATAAACCCGCCCATAGTGGGGGTGCCCGCTTTTTTCAGATGGCTGGGGGGACCATTCCCGCGAATCTCCTCCCCGATCTGCCTGCGCTTGAGAACCCGGATGATATAGGGACCCACGATCAGGCTCAATAAAAGGGCGGTGATGGCCGCCATAGCGGACCTGAAGGTGATGTACCGGAGAATATTCAAACCCGATACGTAAGTCTTCAATGGGTAAAGGAGATGATAAAGCATAACGAAACTAATTTAGAACTCAGTATTTCTTCAAAATGGAGTAGTGGAATGTTGGAATATTGGAAGGTTGGCCGACAGCCCGCAGGGAATGCTGGAAGGTTGGGTGTGCCCATTCTTCCATTCTTCCATTCTTCCACTCTTCCATTCTTATATTTTTTCCACCACTTCTTCCATAGCCATACCCCGGGAGCCCTTAACTAGTACCAAATCCCCCGGTTTTATGATGCTTTTTACGAAATCTATTAAACCCTGTTTCGATTCAAAATGATGGTAATGCAGAAGTCCCGCCTCCCGGGCGGTCTCGCAGGTAAATCGAGACCAAGGGCCGTAGGTTACCAGCTCGTCAATATCCAACTCAGCCGCCAAACGCCCCACCTTTTCATGCTCCCGTAGTGACTCTCCCCCCAGCTCTAACATATCCCCCAGAACGGCAATTCTACGCCCCCCCGTTTTCATGGCCCTGATTAACTGCAGGGCGGCTTGGGTGGAATCGAAGTTGGCATTGTAGGTATCATTGATGATAGTGATACCCTTTTTAATCCCCAATGAGGTCCGTTGACTTAAAGGTTGATAACCCTCCAGCGCCGCTTTGATCCCATCCAAATGGATGCCGAAATGTAACCCGATGGCGGCCGCAGCTAAGGCGTTGTGGACATTATGACCACCCAAGATTCCCAATTTGATCCTCACCCCATCAATTTGCAAAGAAGGAAATCCCCGCTCATCTAAGCCTAAAAACCTCCCTGCTACCCAGCCTTTAACCTCAACGCCAGAGGCAGGCTCCGGCAATTTTTTTCCTGGACGGCCCAAACCGTACAGGAAGACTGCCCTGGCATAATGGCAATTTTTTAGGATCCGGGGATCATCGGTATTCACAAACGCCAGCCCTTTCCGTTCCCCTAAATAGGAGAACAATTCGGCTTTGGCCCGAGCAACCCCTTCGATGGAGTCGAAGAATTGAAGGTGGGCGCCCCCCACATTGGTGATCAGACCGTATTGAGGATCGGCGATCCGGCAGAGCTCTTCGATCTCACCCGGACAACACGCCCCTATCTCCACCACCCCTATCTGATGGTCTTTCTCGAGGCGACATAGGGTCAACGGCATTCCCAGGCAGTTGTTATAGTTACCCGGTGTTTTGAGAACCCGATACCCTCGGGATAACACCGCCGCCACCATTTCCTTGGTGGTTGTCTTGCCGTTGGTTCCGGTAATGGCGATCACCTCCAGGGAAAATTTGGACCGGTAATAACGGGCCAGGGTCTGCAGGGCCGTCAAGGGATCCTGTACGGGCAGACAGGGATGACTATTGTCCATCCCCTCCCTTTTCTTCAACCATAATACAGATACCACCGCCGCCAGCGCCCCCTTTTCAAAAGCCTGGGGGATGAAATCATGGCCATCAGCCCGCTCCCCTTTGAGGGCAAAGAACAACTGGCCAGGGGAGAGGGTTCTGGAATCAACACCCACCCCCTTCACTATCCTATCCGGCTCATTCCTGACAGGACAGGAAAAGAGGGATCCCAGTTCTTTCAGAGTCAGATCCATCTGTTCTTTAGCTCACCCCCTCTTCCCGGGTTTTCATGGCATAAATCCTAAATTCGATCCCGAACATCCGGGACGAAACAAATTTAGAAATCAAATATTCCGCCGCTGCGGATTCAAAACGTTATCCACTTTTAAGCAAAATGGAACCGAAAATATTTATGAATTCAATCGTAAAATTCGGGAAAAACCGGCTCACTGACCATCTGATCGGCAGATCAGCCTACAGGTTGCCCCAGCCAGGACCCTGGTCCCCGGAGGGGGGACCTGTCCCACCACCACCCCGCTGCCGGTCAGTCGGAAATCGAGGCGGTCCACCGCTAACCGGTTGATGGCCGCCCTGATGCTTAAACCCTTCAGGTTGGGGACCCTGCGGAGCCCCTCTATGAAGGAAGAAGCCGGTCTAATTGTCAGGGCCAGTTCTTCCCCAGGGCCCAGGCTACATCCAGGCTGAGGAAGCTGGTAGACCACCCAATCCCCCTGTCCTTCCATCCGGTAGGGAATCCCCCCCTCTTCTAATATTCTGATGACCTCTTTCAACGGGAGATCCTGCACCGCTAACGCCTTCCCCCCGTGCCTCTCACCACCGTAATCTTCACCCCCGGCCAACTCCTCCCCTTGATAGGGTTGAAAAGAAGGGGTTCGCCAGATGCGTTCAGCAATCCTCCGGAAGACCGGAGCCGCCACTTTACTCCCCAGATGCTCCCCACGGGGGGATTCCACCACAACCTCAATGAGAATCGTAGGTTCTTCCACGGGGAAAAAACCCACAAACGAGGCCACAAATTCGGTCTCAGAATAACCCCCCTGTAGGGGGTCGACCTTCTGGGCGGTTCCCGTTTTTCCGGCTATCCTCAGTCCCGGAACCTGAGCGGATTTTCCCGTCCCTTCCAGGATGGCCCCCTCCAGAAATTTGGTGAGCTGGGCCGCCACCTGGCGGGGAATAACCCGCCTCACCACCTCCGGGCCCTCGAACGTCTGAGGGATTCCGTGGTCATCCCGGATGGCCTTGATCAACCTCGGCTTCAGCAAGAATCCCCCGTTAGCCACCGCTCCGTAGGCCATAGCCAGTTGTAGGGCGGTGACCGAAACCCCCTGGCCGATGGCAACCTGGGCCAGGGTGAGGGGGGTCCATTGATTAGGTTCAAGTAGAATGCCCCTCACCTCCCCCACTAGATCGAGGTCCGTCTTACTCCCAAACCCAAACCGTCGGCTGTACTGGTATAGGGTGGCCCGGCCTAACCCCTGGGCCATCTTGATCACCCCGATATTGCTCGAGTAACCCAAAATCCTCCCCAGGGTCAACCAGCCGTAGCCCCCCCGATGGGCGTCCCGGATGACAGCCTCACCCACCCGATAGCGGCCGTTTTCGCAGAAGAAAATATCCTTCTCTGTAACCCGGCTCTCGGCCAGTGCCGCAGCAATGGTGACAATTTTAAAGGTAGATCCCGGTTCGAAGATGTCGGTGATGACCTTGTTCTTACGGGCTTGGGGGGGGAAATCCCCGGGACGGTTGGGATCAAAGGTCGGCCCACTGGCCATGGCCAGTATCTCACCGGTTTGCGGATTAGTGACCAGTCCCATACATTTTGGGGCCCCAAACTTCTTCACCACCCACTTTAATTCTTCCTCAAGTATGGTCTGGATAACCACATCCAGGGTAAGGGCAACATGCCCACCGTCTGTGGCCTTCTTCTGGGGAAAGTCGGGGCGGGGATTCTGCCTGCCCAAGCCATCGCTTTGCAGGATCATCCAGCCCGGGCTGCCCTGAAGCAACCGATCGTATGTCACTTCAATTCCGCTCAGCCCCCTACTGTCCACATCGGTAAATCCGACCACTTGTGCCCCGATTTTTCCGTATGGATAGGTGCGTTGCGCCTCTCGGAACAGGGAGAGACCTTCCTCACCCCAACTGGCGATCTCCTCACCCTGGGCTTGATCAGCTCGTCGGGTAATCCAGACGAAGGGACTGGGGGAACTCAATCGGGCCAACACGTATCCGGGAGAGGAACCCAACAATTGGGCCAGTTTTTGTGAAAGGAGCTTGGGATCTTTTATCTTTGGTGGATGGGCCCCCACAGCATAACAATCGGGCAGGTTGAGGGCCAGTCGTTCCCCATTACGGTCGCTAATTATCCCCCGATGGGGCTTAAGGTCAATCCGGTTCTGATACTGCCGCTCGGCCCTCTCCCGGTAGCTTTCCCGGTGAATGATCTGAATGGAAACCAACCGGTAGGCAACTGCCCCGTAGGAAACCAGGCCTAAACAGAAAACCACCCACACCCGAAAAAGACTTCGGATCAGATAGGATCTTTTAGAGTTAATTGCCATAATTTCAAAAATTGCCAAAAGTTCAAAGATTGTTGTAATTAGTATAATTTCTTATTAAATAATTTTTGAAATTTAGACAATCTTTGAACTTTTTAAAATTCTTTATCCATAGGGACCCTTACCACCGGCACTTTGCCCTCCGGTAAGGTCATACCCAGTTGGCTGCGTGCCAGTTTTTCAATACGATCAAAACTGCTCAGACGGTCCAGGTGCACGCTTAAGATCTGGACCCGATTTTCCAATTTGGTCTTGGTAACCCGAAGTTCGCCTACCTCTCTAACCAGTTTTCCTGTTTGAATCCCTTCCCATACATAGAAAACCAGAAGCAGGGTCAGAAGGAGGGAAGGCCCTGCCCATTTTTTCAACGAAAACCCGGGCGAAGGGACAACACCATTTGAATCGAAACGCCGGAATTGTCCTCTTCTATTTTCAGATTTTACCATTATCCGAAATGTTAAGTTTTAACCCTTTCAGCCACCCGGAGGGCTCCGCTGCGGCATCGGGGGTTAGCGCTCACCTCTTCGGTGCTAGGTCGGACGGGCTTTGGGGTCAAGACTTTTAAAATTGGTTCAGCCCCGCATCGGCATTCAGGAAAGTTGGGAGGACAGCGGCAATCCTTAGCCTGATCACGGAAAAAGGTCTTTACCAGCCGATCCTCTAAGGAATGATAGGAGATAACAGCGATGCGGCCTCCGAGTCGGAGGGCCTTCACCGCCATGGGCAGGAATGCCTCTAAATTTTCAAGCTCATGGTTGACTTCAATCCTGATGGCCTGAAACAATCGGGACAGGCGTTTGGTCACCGGGCCCCCACCCAACCCCCTACGAACAATGGCCGCCAGTTCGGCCGTAGTGGTGATGGGTTGAGTCCTCCTCCGGTTAACAATATTCCTGGCGATGAAACGGGCTCTTTTCCTCCCTCCGTAGTAAAAAAAAATGTCGGCTAATTTGGATTCAGAATAAGAATTAATCACACCCCAGGCGGTAAGGGCAGAGTCAGGATCCATTCTCATGTCCAGCTTTCCGGCGAAGCGGTAGCTAAAACCCCTCCCGGGGGTATCCAGGTGATGGGAAGAAACGCCCAAATCCAGCAGGATGCCGTCTAGCTCCCTAAAACCCGTAGCGGCAAGGATTTCCTCAAGGGCAGTATAATTAGCCCGGATCAAGATAACATTGTTGAAATTTTTCAACCGTTCCCGGGCATAAAAGATCGCCTCGGGGTCCCAATCCAGCCCGATGAGTCGTCCCTCGGGCTTAAGCTTGACCAGAATAGCCAGGGCGTGGCCACCGCCGCCCACCGTACCGTCCAGATAGAACCCATCCCCCCGGGTGATTAAAAGATTTGACACCTCCTCAACCATTACCGGTACGTGAAAAGATGGATCCCCCGGGGAAGGATTTTGCTGACACCGATTGGACAAAATGATTCCTTTTAATCTTGCGAAGGTTCAAAACCTTCGCAAGATTTTATTTGAAACTCTGGACCGCCTCTCCTTCATCCCGACAGATGTCGAACAGGCGCTTGAGGAACGAGGTCTTTAAAAACCCACCATTTTCCCCATTCAGATGGGTAATTTTCAATTGTCCCCCCGATTCACGAATACGGGAGTAGGCGGAGACCAAAATCCCCAGGCTTCTGTGGGATGTAATGGATACTCCGGCTAGATTAAGGACAATATGAAGTTTGTCCTTCTCGATCAGCCAGGAAATGATATGGTCCAACTGAACCATTCCCACCGGGTTCAAATCCCCCCTCAAACGGAGGATGGCGACACCCCTCCGTTCCCTGAGAATCATCTCCATGGAAGGTACACCTTTGACTATTTTGGGTTAGGCGAGAATTATATAAATGAAGGGATACTGTCTAAAACTGGAAAGATCGCCAAGGAAGCTAAAACATAATAGTCTCGGCAATTTGTTCGTAGGACTCGGAAGATTTTTCTATGTAGTCTTTAAAAATATGGGTAGCCCAGATCTCAATGTGATCCAGGGCACCGATGATTATCACCTCCTTCTGAATACCGGCTGTCTGTAGCAAAGGGGCTGGGATAGGAATACGGCCCTGCTTGTCGAATTGGCCTTCTGAAGCATGGGCGGTCATCATCCTGACGAAGAGCCGGTGATTTTTTTGGGTCATAGAAAGACCCCTCAGTTTATCCTCTATCTTTTTCCACTCGTCTAAGGGATAGACAAAGAGACACTGTTCAAGACCCCGGGTAACCACGAAGGTTTCATTAGCTTCAGGGGGCAAGGCCTTCCGGAATTTTGCCGGGATGTTCACCCGACCCTTATCGTCGAGGGAATATTGATACTGCCCTTTAAAAGAAGACATAAGAAAATAGATTCCCCATTTCTACCCACTATTACCCACTTAGTTAGAATAATAAGACATTTTTCTCAAAAAGTCAAGAGAAAAATAAAAAAAATAGCCCTATGGGCTATTTTAAAGGGGTCAAAACCCCGGTTCCCCCCTTTTTTGGGGAGGAACATTTAAAAGCGACTGATCTTCCGGGAAGTTAGGTCATCTAATCTTTCCCCCTGCCCGGATTATAGTGAAGCTTCGCCTCCCTGGGCCATGCGGCGTCTAGCCCCGGGTAGGCAAACCGATAAGACAAGAATTAAGAAAATCCGAAATCCGAATATCGAAATCCGAAACATCCCGAATAATCGGGACAAATATCAAATGCTCAAAAAGTTTTTCACTTATACGCAATATGGCTCTCGCCTTTTTAGCGAACGAAAGAGGTGCGATATTCCAAATCATGTTGTTTAGGATTTTGAATTTTAGTCATTGGTCAGGCGCCCAACTGATTTGTATTTGTTTCGAGCTTCGTCCCGAAGGTTCGGGATCGTGCTTCCGTCAGGCGCCGGACTGATCGGATTATTTAAGGTATTTTGTTCTGCAATAAAGTTGCATCGCTGACTAACCACTAAAATTCGGGAAAACTCTATCTTCTCCCCATTTATCCCCTTCTCGATGAATAGAAATTGGGTTCGTCATCCGCCAGCTCATTGGCCAATTTCAGCGACTCGAAGGTGCCCGCGTCAGTCCACCATCCCCGCATGAGGTTAAAGGTCATCTCTCCCCTCCTGATGTAATCGTTGTTCACGTCCGTTATCTCCAGTTCGCCCCGCCCCGAGGGCTTTAGGGTACGGATAATATCGAACACCCGGGGATCATACATGTAAATGCCAGTAACGGCCAGCTTGCTCTTTGGTTCTTTGGGCTTTTCATCGATAGACAAAATCTTATTCCCCCTGACTTCCGCCACTCCGAAGCGCTGCGGATGGGGAACCTCCTTCAATAAAACTTTAGCCCCCTTTCCTTGGTTTCGATATTCTTCAACGTAGGTAGTAATATCATCGGCAAAGATGTTGTCCCCCAAGATAACCACCATCAGCTCTTCCCCCACAAACACCTCGGCCAATCCTAAGGCCTCGGCTATCCCCCTCGCTTCATCCTGGACCTTGTAGGTAAACTGGCATTTAAAATCCCTCCCGCTGCCCAAAAGGTTGACCACATCCCCCATATGTTCCACCCCGGTGACTACCAGAATATCTTTTACACCCGCCCTGAGTAGTTTCTTAATCGGATGAAAAATCATCGGTTCGTGACCCACAGGAAGCAGGTGTTTGTTGGTCACCTTGGTCAAGGGATAAAGCCTCGACCCCGTTCCCCCCGCCAGAATAATCCCTTTCATCGTCCCTCCGATCAGTCAAAAAAACGGTCAACGTTTAAGTATAGGCTGATCTTTCCATTGATCTCTTTATCATTTTCCCCAAGTTGGTTTTCTCTGTTTTTGATTGCCGAATGATCAAGCTGGAAGGAAACGTTTAGGTTGGCCGATGGTTGATATAAAGCCATGACCCGAATGGTCCAGGTTCTTTCTACTATCCCGAAAGGGAAGTCCTCATGATAGCCTTCAGCTACGGTATAATCCAACCAAGGGGTGTCCCAATCGGCCTCCACCCGCCCCTCACCTCGCCGGGTTTTGACAACTTCCACCGAAGTTTTAAACAAAGGAGACATCCATTTCCCCACCCGCACCTGCCAGCGGTCAAAATCGTTGCCCAGGAAATAGCCAATAGGACGATTTCGATGGAGGAATTTTTCCCAGCGGTTGGGGGTGTTATACGTCCGATTAGTAACACCGGTGTATTCGATCCCAAGATTGCTTCCACCCACGCCTAAAAAATCTGCCCACTGAAATCCCACCAGCCAGCCGAGCTCGTTGGGCTCCAGGTCACCGGGTTCCTTTTTATCCACCTGGAAGTCGTCCACTAAAAATTCCCCATAGAATTCAAAATTTGGTCGGGGGAAGAAGTCAAAATCAATACAACCAAGGGTATTGCCCGCCGCCCCGGGGTCGTTGTTCTGCACCCCATGGAAGAGGAGAAACGGGTTAAGGTACCGCAATTCCAGGGTGCGGTTATCCCCCCCATAAAGAATCACCTCGGTGAAACCCAGATTGAGTTTCGGACTCAGCGCCAGGTCCAACCGATGGGCGGCCAGATAGCGCCTGGCCCCGTCCCGGGTGTCCAGTTCGGCGGTGAAAAACGTAAACCCCATCAGTCGGGTTCTGCCCTGCAAGAGCAGTAGGTCAAAGGGCCGGGAGTGATCCGATATGAGCAGGTTTCCGCTCCGCCCTGAACCCCACTTTAAAAAATCCCGGCCCAGCTTTATCCCCACGTATTTCCCCCGATAGAAAAGATAGGCCTGTTCGGTATAGGCGGCCATATCCCGCCACCGTTTGCCAATATAGGTGGCATCGTCCGCCAGATAGGGATCCAGGATCATCCCATTAAAGACCACTAGATGTTCTCCGGCCATGACCCCAATTTTGCTGCGGGCCCTACTCCGAAAAGTGGTGCCGCCCTCCCGAATTACATTTCCATCTCCCTCAATCAAGGCTCCCAATTTAACGGTCACCCCCTCATCGGATTTAAGCTCCTCAATTTCGGGGCGAAACTCCTCCTGTAGCCGATCAATAAGCCACTGTTCCTCCCGGGTCGGGAAATGCCTGGAAAGATCAATAGCTTCCTGAATCTCCAATAACCCCAGGGCCACTTCCCCCCGGGTATACGGCTTATTGAGGACAAAAAGGTCACTGAAATACCCTCGGGTCCGGAGCTCATCCAGATGACCATAAGCCCAATGATAGGTGGGCAGGGTCTCCAGAATACCTGCTAATAATCTAGCTCCAAATAGGCCGAACCAAAACAAAAGAAACAAAAATTTTGTTTTAGAGGGGATAAATTTTATTATTCTTTTACCTTTCCAAAAACTCATAGCCTTTCAAAGCCAGTAATTGGTTTGTACTGATGTTCTGATCCACTGATATTCTTCACACTGATATCCTGATTGTCTGATATACTTATTTCCATAGGATACTTCCGAACTTCTTAATCCTCAAAGACCGCCGGTTACTATTACGCTTTTACTATACAAAAATCATATGCCGAAGCATCGGGATTCACGATTTTTCAAGCTTAGAAGTTTACTTCGCTAGCGCTTAATTTATACTTCGCTAAGTGGACTTTCTTCATTTTCTCCAGCAAACTATAGGGAATCTGTAAATTCCCTTTGCCCACCCCCAGTTGCACATGGGGTTTCCATTCACCATGAAAGTCGGTGCCCCCGGTGACCAACAGGTTAAAGTTATTGGCCAATCGGAGGTAAAGCTCGGTCTGTTCCTCCAAATGGGGGCTGCAGAAGACCTCGATACCCCCCAGACCCATCCGTTTTAAATGCTCAACGATGGTAGAAAGTTCAGCCTCTGATTCCGCTCCCAGGGAAAAGGGATGGGCCAGGACGGCAAGTCCTCCCGCCCGCCTGATCACTTCGATCCCCTGCTGGGCAGAAAACCTCTGTTTTTGCACGTAGGCCGGGGCCCCATTGCCCAGGTATTTTTCGAACGCCTGAGCAGTGGAATGAACATACCCCCGGTCCACCAGCGCCTGGGCGATATGGGGCCTACCAATGTAGTTCCCACCTGAGATCTCCTTTACCTCCTGCTCGGTTACCATCAGCCCTAGTTGATGAAGCCGACGAAAAATCTGGGGGTTTCGCTTTCGGCGATACCCCTGGAGTAGCCTTATGCTGGCGATTAACTCCGGATTTCGATAATCAATGAAATAACCCAGCATGTGGGCGGGGCGGCCGTCCAAATCCACGCTGATCTCCATCCCCGGGATTACTTCCATTCCCAATCGTTCCCCCTCCAGCACGGCTGGTTCATTCCCAGCAATTTCATCATGGTCGGTAATTGCGATAGCCGCCAGCCCGATTTTCTTGGCCTCTTTTACTACCCTGACTGGCGACAGAAATCCGTCGGATAGATTGGTGTGAATGTGAAGATCAATAGTTTTCATTTATAGGCAGATAATCCATCCCGAACTTCTGGAGCTCACGGGTCATCAGATCGGTCAACTCCTTCTCCACTCCTTCTGGTAACGGGCACTCCTGCCGGGTGGTTAAAAGGTCTGAAACCCGTTGATGGGCCCTTTCCCAGGCAGAACTTTTCCCACCCGCGGTCCCCCGGTCGAGCAGGCGGCTGGGAAAGTGAAATTCTTTGCGGAACCATTTAAGCGTATGGGGATGGGAGAGGAAATCACCCCTTTCACAAAGCTCCGCCAAAAGGTCCAGTGCCATTGGTGTCTCCCGCTGGGTGATGCCTTGAACCAGACGATATGCTGATCCGCAGATCTCGTTATCCAGCACCAGTTTTTCCAGGCTCTGGGCGCTTTCAAAATTCAGCATTCCCGCCCCGGAGACCACGTTAACCCCGGCTAATGAGGCCAACAGCGTCCCCATGCCCGACTCCAGCCCCGCCTGGTAGTCCCCCAGCTTGGCGTCCGAAAGCCCCATGTATGCGTGGGTGGGAAGGCCCAGAAATTTTCCGATCTGCGTATAAGCGCAGTCAATGAGCCACGTCTCCATAGCCCCCATGGGGGTTGTGCCTTGACTCATGTCTAAGATCGCCGGGGATCCCCCGTAAATAATGGGGGCACCAGGATGGGCCAGTTGGGAGATCACAATCCCGGCCAGATTTTCGGCCGTGTGCTGTACCAGGGTACCGGTCAGTGTAACGGGGGCGTTTCCCCCGGCAAGGGGCATGGCCACCAGCTCCGCCGGAACGCCATAGCGACCGCAATCCAGCAGGGCCTGACAGGTGAGATCGCTCCATTTCAAAGGTGGTGAGGGACAGACATCGAAAATCGCCAGGGGTTTATTCCTCAGCTCTTCTTCGCTTCCCCTTACCACCACCAGCATATTCTTCATGACCCCGAAGCTCTCCTTGGCGAAGGTGCCCGTCACCACAGGTTTACGGCAGTGCTTTAAGGCCAGATAAAGCCGATAGCTGTCGGCGGCTCCCTTGGGCACGTCAGCGCAGATCAAAGCGGTGCTCTGGGCTTGGATATGGCTTAGACCTTCCACTACCCGACAGAGGTTCAGGAAATCCCGGGTAACCGGTTCCCTCATAGATCCCTTTTCATAGTCTAGAATTTTCAGGGCCGCCGATCCGGGATTAAAATAAACGTTATCCTTCTCCAAGAATAGTTTCGCTTCCCCATCACGATCATATATCGTAATTGATTTAGGCACCGTTCTAAGCGCCCCCTCAACGACTGAACGGGAAAAAAATGCCCTGTGATCTGACTTTCGAACCTTTTGTCCATGATCACGCAGAATACCCCGAGCCTGGGCATTTTCGATCCGCACCCCCACCTTTTCCAACACTTGAGTCGCCTCATCAACGATGGAAGAGGCCAACTTTTCGGAAAGAAGTTTTAGCTTAGGCCGTAGGATTTGGGTTTTCATCAATCTTCCTTTCGGTAGGAACAATTGGTCAAAGTACATTCCCGGCACAGGGATTGATAGCTCGTAGCATCGGGCTGGGCATAAAGCCGCACCGCAAATGAGACCGACTTTCTAGGGATCATCACACAGTCCGGGGTCAGTTTCACCCCGGCGGTATTCCCGTTGAAATTGGAGAAGAGCTCATGCTGTTCGGTCAGCGCCCACTTGCCGTAGCCCGGGCTGATGCGGCAGCTGGGAGAAAACCCTTTTACAAGGACTTCCTGACATATTTCGCTGTTGAGCACATCGGCAGCGTATTCGGCAGCAGCGGAGCCGATGGCATCGTAGATCATCCCCAGGGAAGTCTCCCCCCGCCCAAAAAGGTTGTTGATCTGCCCCTCCAAACCTTCCCCGATGGTGCAGATAGCCAGTCCGATCTGTCGGCATTTACCGAAGACGGCGCCGTTCCCCATTCGCTCCACAAAGGTATAAACGCCCCTGGGGCGGATGAAGGATGGGGCTTCTCCCAATCCCCTTTCAATCAGCACCGCTATCTGGGAGGTTAACCGGGTGTGGCCAGGTTTGTATCCTAAATACCTAAGAACTTCTTCCCGGTTAATCTCTATCCCAAAATCGTCCAATGTCTTAATTTTATTCGTCAATATTTCTCTCATACGAAACCTACGCCACTTTCTTAGATGCCTTTGTTAACCTAGACGTATCGGAATTTATAAGAAAGAGCCATAAAGTTACACCGAACCTTCGAGATTATGTTCAAAAAAAAAGAGGGGCTAAGATGCATCCTGCCCGTAGCCGGGTTACGACCACGGCGGAACATGGGAGAATTCATTTACCTCCCAACATCAAAGGACAACTGATACACTTCTAATTCATAATGACTCTTGATAACTTTCCTCTTATCCCCTCTGCTCCCTTGCTCCCATGCTCTTTTAAGTCTCGAGATTTCTAAGAAAGGTCTAAGATGTTGCCCAAAAGGGGCTAATTTCTTAATTTTCGGGCCACCGCCCCGATAAATTCCGGCGTGGTGCCGCAGCATCCCCCCACCATTCGCACCCCTGATTGCACCATCCGATATATATCCTCGGCGAAGGCCTCGGGGGATTGGTCGTAAACAGGCTGTCCGTTCCGAAGGCCGGGCTGGCCGGCGTTGGGTTCCATAAGAGCGGGCAGATCTGTGCCGGTCAGAAATTCTGAGGCCAAAAGAAGCATATCCGAACTTCCCAGGGTGCAGTTGGCCCCCACTCCGTCGGCCCCTGCTTCACCCAGAACACGGATGGAATCGGGGACCCCGTTACCCATGATTGTAAAAAAACCCCGGGGGGTCTTCTGAAAGGTCATACAGACAAAGACGGGAAGCCTCCCAGCCCGTTTCGCCCCCCGGACGGCGGCCACCGCTTCCCGTAGGTCAGATAAGGTTTCTATGGTAATTAAATCCACCCCCTCATCAACCAAAATCCCGGCCTGTTCAAAGAAAATCCCCTCAATTTCTTCAGCATTAAACTTTTCGTCTGGATCCCAAAATTTTCCCGTCGGCCCTAGGTTTCCGGCCACAAATTTATCCGGCGGACAAACCGACAGGACCAACTGCACGGCTTTTCTGTTGATCATGTCCAATCTATCCTCCAGATGGTGTTTTTGAAGATAGTGCAGGTTGGCCCCAAAGGTATTCGTTTGCCCCACGTCGCATCCGGCGTCAAAATAGGACCGGTGGAGGGCCTTGACTTCATGGGGACGGTCCAGATTCCAGACTTCGGGGATAACCCCAAGGGGAAGCCCCTTCTGTTGCAGCATGGTCCCCTTGGCCCCGTCAATAAGAACCACCCTTTCTTTAATCAAATTTAGGATGTCTTTTTTCAAAAGAATCCTGTTTAAGCCCTATGAAGATACGGATTTTAAACCAAATTTTCAAGAGAAAACTAAAAACGCAGGCTCAAAGCCTGCGCCTCGGAAACCTCATCATAGATAATGCCGAAGAGTTTAACTTATCGAATAAAAAAACACTTTTTCGATGCTGGTCTTTATTTTTCTTTTGAACTAACAATATTAAATAATTTTATCAAACAGAATCAGGAAAAACTATAGGTCACTATCGGGGTTAAAATCACCTCTGGCATACGAGCCAAACAGAATAATTTTTTCTGTTTGAATTTCTCGAACAATTTTTTTTACTATATAGTTTATTAACTCGAGTGTTATCTTCTATGTATTTAATCTTTGGTCTATGGACATTTCTATTTCCTTCAAAATTGGAGTAATTAATTTCGTTTCAATGCGCTTAAGGCTATGGCAGATAACTACTAGATCTTCTACATAAAGTATAGCCAATCCCCCTTTGCTGCGACATTATGGATCATGAAGACAAGGCTTGTCCCAAACCTTGGAACAGCATCTTTACGAACAGAATGAAAATCTACTCTCCTAATAGCGAAGAACCATTAAAATTCCACCTTAGGGGCTTTCTCGGCTCCGGCGACCGCCTCGAAAAAAACGGCCCTCTCAAAGCCCAGCATGCCGGCATAAAGAACGGTGGGAAAACTTCTGATTTTCACATTATAGCCCCGAACAGCCTCATTGAACCTGCGCCTTTCAGTGGCGATCCGGTTTTCCGTCCCCGCCAGTTCGTCCTGAAGGCGGATGAAATTCTGGTTGGCCTTCAGTTCCGGATAGCGTTCCATTACCACCATTAGACGGGACAGGGCCGCGCCCAATCCGTCCTGGGCCTGTTGGAACATGGCAAAGGCTTGAGGGTTCTTTAAAATTTCAGGGGTAATCGTCATCTGGCCAACCTTAGCCCGGGCTTCAGTTACGGCGGTAAAGGTCTCACGCTCGTGTTCCGCATACCCCTTCACCGTCTCTACATAATTAGGGATGAGGTCGAACCGACGCTGGTATTGGTTCTCCACCTGAGCCCAGGCGCTCTTGACCCCTTCATCCAGGCCCACCAGCCGGTTATAAGTCCCTCTGATTGAGGAGTAGATGATCAGGATCAAAAAAATTACAACGATGATCCATACCCATCCCCTTCGCTTTTTTGCCATGATTCTTCCCTCCGACAATTCTTACCATTAACTTAACCAAATCATAGCCACAAAGTCACTAAGACACAAAGTATTGATGAAATTTAGATTAAGAAAATATTTGCAGAACCATTTTGAAAAACTCGGTTTGTAAAACAAATTTTTTTTACTTAGATATTCTTAGTGACTTAGTGTCTTCGTGGCTGATCTTTATGAATAATTCAGGTTAATCAAGTTAATCAAGTTTATCCACCTCAAAGGTCAATTTCCTGATCTCTTCAAGATACCGATCCAGTAATCTCTCCAACCCATAGCGGTTCATCTTCTTTCCCATCTTCACCGCCAAAAGTTCTTCGAACAGGGAAGCATCGAGACCAAAATGCTCCGCCACTTTCGTAAGCGTCCCCTCAGTGGTTTCAGGAATTTCTTCGTTCATATAA
This sequence comes from Candidatus Zhuqueibacterota bacterium, assembly GCA_016783505.1. Taxonomy (GTDB): domain Bacteria; phylum BS750m-G25; class BS750m-G25; order BS750m-G25; family BS750m-G25; genus BS750m-G25. The sequence goes on from JADHWK010000003.1 coordinate 36,071, forward strand.
TAGAGCAGGGCTTTAAAAAGGGAGATAAAGGGACTCACTGAGACGGAAATCAGCTGCAAAAACCCCCGTTTTAGCCCCTTAGTATCCAAAAAAGCCTGCCGGAGTTGGAGCAATTTCCCCTTCATCTCCCGCTCCAGTTGCAGGCGGATGTGTTCCCGTTTGAAGGCAAGGTCTTTCAAAACGTCTTCACCGTAGACAATTCTGTAAAAACGCTTCATGTTCAAAAATTCGATGGGATAGCTGTCCATTGAGGATTGGATGTATTCGAGGGTAAGGAAGAGCGGGGTGCTCACCCGGGCACGCTTCCACTTGGCCACCGCTTTGAAGCTTTTCTCCAGGTCCAGGATACCGGCCTCCGATAGCACGATCAGGAAGTTCAGGTCGGATTTTTTGGGCACGTATTCCCCGCTAGCCCCGCTACCGTGCAGAATGATGGACACCAAATCATCCCGGTAAATCTTCTGGAAATCCTTGATGAACTCCTCAAAAATGTCCTCGGGTTTTTTGGGTATTTTTGGCATTTATATTCCTCCTGAAAATCTGTTTCCTCCGAAAATAGACCACAGATTAAACGGATAACACCGATTTACACAAATTTTTTACAAAAGGCTGACGCTCCGATGGAGTCCGATACTTCGGACTCATACGGAGTTATCGGACCTTAACTCCTATAATTTCTGACTAATGGAGTTAATCCATAAGGATTTTATTTTCTTTCCCTTGAAAATATTTTCACCGCAGTAGATCGGAAATGTTCCGAAACCTCGGGACTTTCCGATATATACAGTTCTATTCAATTTGTCTTAAATACCCGAAGACCATTTCGGATCTACATTTTAATCCCCATTTGCCATAATTGATTAAGGGTATCCTCATAGTTTAAATGATGCAAAACGGAGAAACCAATTTCGCTGGCCGCTTCCACGTTCTTCTTCTTGTCGTCAATAAAAAGACCCCGCTCCGGCTTCACTTTAAATTTATTCAAACATTTAGCATAAATCCGCCTTTCCGGTTTGCAATATCCCACTTCAAAAGACAACATCAAATCACTTAAAAAAGAAAGTTTGGGGAAATATTTTTCCTTCAAATAAAGATAATGAATTTCATCAACGTTGGTCAACAAAAAGGTCTGATAATTCTTCGATAATTTTCCTCCCAGATCAACCATATTTTCGTCGAGGCTGAAGATTTGATTCCACCAATCAAAAAAGGTATCCATGCCTATGGGCAAATGCAACTTCTGTCTTATATTATCATAAAAAGTCTCTTTTGGAATCTGTCCTTTATCGAAGAGAATTTTTTCAGGTGACATCACCCGTGCGATTTCATCGGCTGGGGGATCGCTAACCCGCTGAATTTTTTTAAAGAAAATATCGTAATGCACGTTTATAAAAACGTTCCCCAGATCAAAAATAATGGCATTTATATCGGCTTTGGGTTTTGGATTATGGGTCATCGGATCTTAAATCTTAATTTTATCAACTTTTTTAGAACAACACATAACCTTTCGTCTTTTATCCTAAATCCGGAAATTTAACACTGAAAACCACTGAATTGTTGATTGTTAATTGCTAATTGTTAAAACCTAGGCTCCAGCATCAATCAGCGATCAAAAATCAGCAATCAGCAATCATTACGGTGTCATTCGGTGCTTTCCGAGTCTGGGCTATTTATTTTCTTAACTGATACCGTAGTCCCTATTTTTTCAAAGGAAAGTCCGGCTGCTTTGGTGATCAAGTAGAGGGTATCATCAAAGATAACCTTCTTGACGTGAATGGTTATCTTGCCCGCCTTTTTCACATCCTCACCAAAAACGATACCCTGCTGGCTCTTCCGGGCCAGGGCGAGAAGAAGTTCGGGAACCGATACGTCATCGGCGTTGATGGTAACATATTCTATCCCATTTTCAACTTCAATCACAACCTGGAGCGTATCTTTGGATTTTTCAGTTAGGGATAGTTTAGCCTGGGATTCTGAAAAAACCGAAAATGCCAGAATTGATGGGATAATAATTATCCAGATTGTCTTTGCCATTTCCTGCACTCAGCGATCAAAAACTCCCACTGGCCCCGCCCCCGCCGGACATCCCCCCACCGAAGCCGCCGAAGCCGCCGCCAAAACCGCCACCCCCGAAGCCTCCACCAAAACCACCACCCCGGGGCCCACCACCCAGAAACATTCCTAAGAGCAACCATCCGAAAGGGGACCGGGAACGGGTCAAAAGGAAGATGAGAAAGATAAAAAACAAAAGTCCGAACAGCCCCTTACCCCTCCCGCCGGGCCGGCTGGCCCGGGGGACGGCCTTTGGTTTTCCTGTCAATGTAACCCTGGCATCGTCAGCGATAACCTGGGCCAGCGCCAGCATCCCATTATAAAGGCCTTCCCCATAGTGACCATTTCTAAGGAAGGGTAACATATATTCATCCCTGATTCCCCCCACCTTGCCGTCCGGGAGGATACCCTCCACACCATAGCCCGTCTCAATGCGAACTTTTCGCTCCTTAAGGGTTAGAAAGATCAAAACCCCCTTATCTTCCCCCTTTTTGCCGATCCCCCAGGCCTGATAAAGTTCAGTAGCATACGTGAAGTGATCTAGATCTCCGGTAGTTTCCACCGTGACGAGGACGATAGTGGTCCCCGTTTTCTGGAGCACCTCTCGGGACAGGCGATCCATCTTTAGTTCAAAGGCAGCCGGAATGATCCCGGCGAAGTCGTTGACCAGTCCTTTAGGTTTGGGAAATTTCTGTCCCTGGCCGAATCCTACCCGGGTTCCGATAAAAATCAGGAACAAAAGCAGCGCTTTATTGGAAAATTTCATCATAGCATAAATATAATATTTTTTCTTTTAAAGTCAATGTTTTTCTTTAAAAAAAGCCATAGCAGTATTGCCCACTATGGCTTTGAATGTGAAGGTTATAATAGGCCCGTTCAGTTCTGCTTATTTTCTGACAATCTTTCCCTCCTGGTTCTTTTCACCTCCTGGATGACGTGTTGCACCACCTTCTTGGTGGGGACAAAGATATTGAAACTGAGCCTTATCTCCAGGTCGGCTATCCCCTTAAAGCTGCTTTGATACCGGATGCCCGTATCCGTGGACAACCAATCGGTGATAAAATAGCGGATCCCGCCCAGACCCAGGTAAATCTGTTTGACATCCACCAGGGTATCTTCAACATTGTACTGCAAGTGGGGAACCAACGTCACCTCAAACATATATCGGGTGGTGGGATTGGCATCAATGGTGAGGCCGGCAAACCCGCCTATCAGATTTTGCTGCCTTTCGGTGGGTTCCTCTTTGGTTGACCAATCATAAAATTGGGTATTTACCCCCTTGACCCTGACATCAGTAAGGCTTACCCCACCGTGAAAGCCCACCGGACCCAGATATTCACTCACAACCCCATACAGGGTGGTAAAACGGGTATCGTAGCCGATATGGATGATTCCATTTTTTGCAAATTCGTCATTAGCCCTCAGATAGTCCCCCGCAGCCACAATTCCATTCCAACCCCCTTTCCAGCCATTGGTGTTAAATCCCCCGGTAGTCTGCAGAAACACAGCAGCGATAGGAAACCATTCCCAGCCGAATAGCTCCTCGGGCAAGAGCTGCATCTTAAACCCCGAGGTTGGGATAGAGGTTGAGCCGGCGGTGATGTTGTTGGCCAACCTGCTGGTAGTGATCTGAACCTCGGCCACGTTCCCCAGACCGATGCCGATGTTATGCAGAAATGAGCCGTCCATATTCACCCCGAAGGCGCTGCCGGCGGTCAGATCAACGTCCATGGCCCGCAACACCTTAGCGGTGGGGCTGATGAAAAGCCGGGACGGACCGCTCAATTCCTGGGCGTAGGCCGCCAGACCATAAAAACACAGGCAACCCAAGATCACCCATCTCCATCTTTTGGAATTCTTAATCATTTTTCCCTCCATTTTTAGTTATTCATTACAGACTTTTTACAGTTGGCGCTCCACTCCAATTATTCCCCCAGAATAACCCCCCATTCTACCACAGTAAATCCCTGACGGATAAAAGAATCTGTGGGGGGCTCAGGCATTTCAACTGGAATGTCCTTCGTTTCAATATAAAACCAATATCGTAAAATCGAATCTGGGTTTGGTGTGATGTCCAGGGCGATGATACTATCCAGAACCGATCTGTTTTGGGGATAAACGAGATAAAAGTCAGCTTCGGGCAGATTAGGCATCCAATACTCAATAAAGTCGTTACTTTCCCCTTCATTGAAACCCAACTCAATAAGCTTCTCATCAAACCAGGGACCGAGATCCTCCCGTGCAACACACCATCCTTCTTCAGTGTGGGGAACTGCGGCCATCTGGGCTTCGTAGAAAAGGTAATCGTATTGACCGTCAATCTTTCCTCCTGGTTGAACCCAAATGGACCAACTACCTGCATAGTGCGGTTCTGATTGTATGACCGCACCGGGGACCTTAAAGTCCAGCCTTACAGTAATCCGCATCGTCACAGAAGGATAAAGATAAATATTTGGTTTTCTAATATTTCCCTCCACCTGAATATTAGGGACACAAGTAACTTCTCCACTTTTTACTTGTACATTCCTGAGAGTATCTGCCCAAATTAACGGTGTGGATATCATCACATCATAGCTTCCTGGGTATAATTCCTCAATGACGTAATTTCCCAAGCTATCCGTGGAATCGGAGGCGATTCTTTGCCCTTCTTGCCAGGCATCTACCTGAATGTCTCTTAATCCCTGTGTAGAATCAGCGGCGGAGACGACCCGACCTTGAATAGAACCCGTCTCGTCCCCTTCAGTTGGTTGCTTTTCCCCGCAACCCATCCAAAGAATAAGACCGATCCCTAACAGAACAGAAAAAAACTTTAACATTCCCCTTCCTTTTCTGACTTTTGACCTTGTTCTCTTTCTCACCCTACATTCGGCTCCACAATTTTCCCTATAAATAGTAATGTTTGGGAATGATTTTCTCGGATCACAAATACAAAGGGGCGATCTACGCGCATGAAAATAATATTTCTCGGCCCAACAGACGTTCTCTCTATCGCAACAACAGTAACTGCAGCAGCTTCGGTTCCTTCTTCGTTTACTTCTACAAATGTTTTATGCTTCACGTAGCTAATAAATAAACCACCTGGTTTATACATTTTTGTAAAATCCGCTTGATTGGGATTGAAGGCGATTTCCATTCCCAATGTCTCCAACACGTCATTCAAAGTCAATTCATATTCGAGTGTGAACTTTGGAAAGAACAAGTTTACTGACCGCATAGAGAAACTATTTATCCAATAATCCCAATTCTCCTGACTGAACTTCGCTATCATTGAATCTATATCAGTTTGCGGGTTTGGAAGAAAAATCATCATACTAAACCCGGCATCACCATAAGGTAAATCAATAGCTCGAAAATCAGCATTTGAGAAATAGTTAAAATCACCCTCCAGCGTCATTATTTTGCACGACTTTTGGGAACCATCGGGCAAAGTAAACCAATCATCTTGCGTCAGGTCTTCATCAAATTCGTAAGTCCAGGTGCCTTTAAAATAAATAGCATTAATCAGAAACATAACTGTTAAAGGATCAATATGATCAACGATTTCTTCAATCTTTCCATTGGTCTTTTCATCAACCCACTGATTAATGATGTCGGAAGCATTGGGATCGTTAAAATTCAAGCCTCTTACTTCTGCATTGAAATAGGTTCTATTGAGGTTGATGAATTCCTCTTCAAAAGCCATTTCCTGACGGTACCAGATGGAATTGGCAATTTGAAATGTTACTTCGGGATCGAGCTGAGTTAATAATTCGATCAAACTTTTGTAGGATTGATTGATTTCTTCTGTTGTCATACCACCCAGCTCAAGGGTTTCTTCCATCGCTTCTTTAGTTGTACCATTGGCCCCGTTGTAAGTCATTCCCAACGCCATCGAAACACTTAACGGAGAGATAAAAACATTTTTATCCTCTTCCTCTTTAATAATCTCCTTGAAAAGTTTGAGCCCGAATTTGTTGTCCGATTCCACCAAACGCTTTTCGGCTACAGTTAATTCATGTGGAGTTCTGTCGGTAGGTGAAACGGGATGCTTTGTGCATCGCATAAACCCAATGCAGATACAAAGTACAAGGGAGAAATTCAATGTTTTAATCATAATGCAACTCCTATCGCTAGCTACCAGTTTATTTCAAATCCCAATGCCCATTTGTCAGTGTGGAAGATATCTCCCAGGGATCGGCATTTTATAATTAACTTTTGCCAAAATTATGCCAAATTTCGAATTACAGAAAAGGGTTGAAGGAAAAGATTAAGGAAGGTAACAGTTCACCACAATATCCTATTTCTGAATCTTTTGGTCTTTGTCAAAGTTCCCCTTTTGAATCCCCCCTTACTCCCCCCTTTAATAAAGGGGGGCTGGGGGGGATTTAGTGGGGAAACGAAATAGAGCCAAATTTACAAATCATCATATTCGTTCTTCTTTGGGCCTGGTTGACTTGTTGTGAAGGGATCCCGATATTTCGGGAGTGGCTGAACTGTTACTAAGGGGGGAAATCTATCAGATTTCTGAGGGGGGTTATCAAATATCTGAGGGGCGGTTAGAAATGATATTCCATACCGATGAAAGCGAGCCTTTTCTCATAAAACCTATTTCGGTATAGGGATTCATTTCGCAACCATCGTATCCGTAGCAGGGCTGATAGTTTTTGGGAAAGGTCTTGTGACAACTCGAGGACAAAGATATTATCCTCCCTGCTTTCAGTATCCAGGTTAAGGAGCAGAAGTTGGTCAATGGGATCGAGGTAGGTCTTTAATTGCATGGCGGAATAGAACCTGATCATCAAATTAGGGGTTAGGTTTTTGGCAAATAGGAGAAAAACATGGTGCCTTTGGTATGAATACCCAAGACTGTTAGAACGGTCGTTCTCAAAGGAATAACTCAATCTTAAAAGAAGTCCCCGGTAGTACTCCAGGGAAAAAGATGCAAGATAGATCTTGTCAACCTGGTGCCTGCCGGAACCCAAAGCATTCCGCTGAAAAAATGGTCTGTCCAAATCCATCTTAACTCCAAACGTCAACTTTTTGAAAAGCCTTTTGGTCAATGAAAATCCCATGGCAGTTGAGGAGTAGTTGAAGAATTCATTAGCAGGACAGGAGAGGAAAGAATAGCGGGCGGTCACCTCCCCCCGAATGCCCTTGAGAAGTAAAAATCCCCAAAACAGCTCCCCGTGACCCAGCCAGTAGTCCCTTTGGTCATCGCCGTAGTTCTTATTTCGCAACCTACCCCCCGCCCCCAGGACCCCCCCCTGTCTTAACCGGTGCACTCCCATTCCTTCCATTTCGTGGACAAACCGCGTTTCAAGGGGATTTCCCATATAAAGACGGTAGCCGCCCCGATAGTTCAAATTTAAAGATAGATCACTCTTGATCGCCGTTTTCTTACCAAGGCTAACTAATAACCCAGCAACCCCATCACTAGTGGTCATGTCAGGATCCTCAAAGATATTATTGTCATATCCAGCAATCACTTGCAACTTAGCCTTGAGCTTGGCATCCTGTCCAAGGGCCATAGGGAAATATAGGGATAAAAAAATGGGTGCACTCAGCAAGGGCATCCACAAGGCAAATCCCTTTCGCCGTAGATTTTCCATATAATTTCTGTTTTACTTTTTAGTCAGCTAAAAACGAATGGGACAAATTAACAGATTCTATCTAAAAAACTGTAACTGTTTGGCCATCTGAAGTTAAAAGACGGCAGAGGGGCTGCGGAGCAGAGGGGAAAAATCCCTTTTTACTCTTCACTCTTGCTCCTCTGCTCCCCTGCACCCTTGCCCTTCCATTTTGATCAGTCGGGCGCCTGACCGATACTTTCCCATTCGTTACTAACTTCACATAACTAAACTGGTATAAAGAAGTTATTTTCCTCCGGACTTTTGCCTTTCAGCCTCCTGATAAAATCGCTCCGCTTTCTGGGACAATTCAGCCGCCTTCTTGACCAGTTCTTCCCTTTCCCGACTTAAGACATCCAACAGGGCGGCCATATCATTAGGTGAGTATAGCTCATCTATGACTATTTGTTCCCATAGTTGTTTCCAGGAATCAACTTCATAGGGTACCAATCCGGTTGCCCTGGCTTTAATGGCTAGCCAGTTTCCAGCCGAAAGATCTCTAACTTCTTCTGCGTAATCAGCGGTCATTGGAGCTGCAGCCTTACCCGATGATCGCAAGCCGCTGGTCGTCGGACCCCCCCTCTCGTCAAACAGGGCCGCTTCCTTCATAAATTGATCGATCTTCTCCCGTAAAATTCCTTCCTCAGTCACGTCCAATATGCATTGGTCAAGAAGAACACTCCTTGCTCGGAGCCGGTCTTCCATATCCTTGATCAGATCTGCCTTTTCCCGGATCTCCTCCGGGCCATCCAGGGGGCCGATGGTAACATCAGGGATGGCATCCTCGTCTATCTCTGTTCTTCCTGTTCTGCCCTCTAGCGCATTCTTCTCCCCCCGCAATTCCATTAATATAAAAAGGATTGCTATCTCCGTTTCCCGGTCTTTATTGAACCTGGCATCTTTCAGCGCTCGTCGGTTATAATCAATTTCAATATCATAAAGTTTCTTCAGACTATCTACCGTTGTACGGTGTACCTCTTGGACCCTGGCAATCTGGCTGCCTACCTGATCGAGCTGGGCCGATAGCTGCTGGGACTTTTTCAAAGCCCGATCGAGATTAAATCTCCCTACGAATCCCAGGTTTTCCTTTTCCTTTAAATCCGATATTTTCTGGGCCAGATGGCCAGCTTTCTTGGTTAACTCCTGCTGCTTTTCCTTCAAGGTTAACAATTCCGCTTCGATCTTCTCCACCTCCGCCCTCTTCCCCTCCAGGTCGCTCCCCTGGCTCTGGACCTTCCCAGTTATAAAAATAAGGATGAGAAAGAGGAACAGGACCGATCTTTTCTTTAACAAGGTCATCATTTTATCAAACCATATTTTTGCAATTTGTAGTAAAGGGCACTGGTTCTGATCCCCAACAATCGAGCGGCCTCGGTTTTCACCCCTCCGGCCCGAGCCAGGGCTTTTTTGATCAATTGCATCTCCGTGGCTCCCAAGGTATCGTTAAGCTTCAGGGTTTCCCCACGGATGGTTGACCAGCCCTGGCCGGGGCCCCACCGGACCAGCAGCGGCAGATCTTCGGGGTCGATACTATCCCCATCACACAGCACCAGGGCCCGCTCCACCAGGTTTTCCAGCTCCCGAACGTTCCCCGGCCAATCATAATCCATCAGCACCCTGATGGCATCCTCCTCCATACGAACGCCCCGCTTGTTAGTCTCCTCACCAATTTTGTTAAGAAAATGCTCCACCAGTAGGGGGATATCTTCCTTCCGCTCCCTTAAGGGGGGCACCTCAATGGGGATTATGTGCAGCCGGTAATAGAGGTCTTCCCGAAAGTGTCCTTTTTCCACCCGCTCCAGCAGATCTTTGTTGGTGGCAGCGATTATCCTTACGTCAACCGAGATGGTTACCTCCCCCCCGACCCGTTCAAACTCCTTTTCCTGCAATACCCGGATTAGTCTAATCTGGGTATTAGGGGGAATGTCCCCAATCTCATCCAAGAACAAGGTTCCCTTGTCGGCAAGTTCAAAGCGTCCCATCTTACGTTTAATAGCCCCGGTGAAGGCTCCTTTCTCATGGCCGAAGAGCTCGCTTTCCAACAGCCCCTCGGCCAGGGCTCCGCAGTTGACCCGGATGAAGGGGTTCTGGGCTCGGCGGCTGGTGAAGTGGATGGCCCGGGCCACCAGCTCCTTTCCCGTGCCGCTTTCTCCGTAAATGAGGACCGAGGAGTCGCTATCGGCAACCTTCTCGATGGTCCGGTAGACCCCCTGCATTCGGTCCGAACTCCCAACAATTTCCCCGTAGTTGAACCTGACCCCGATCTCCTGGCGAAGGTATTCGTTCTCCCGCCTCAGCCGCTTCATCCTTTCCCTTTCATCCCGGAGGTCCAGGACTTTCTGAACCTTAACCTCAAGTTCGTGGGGCGAAAAGGGCTTGGTGATAAAGTCGGCCGCCCCCAGTTTCATAGCCTCAACCGCTAAGTCAATGGTCCCGTAGGCAGTAATCACGATCACATCTACCCTATCCTCCCCGGACTCAGGCTTCAAGTTCCTCAGAACCTCAATCCCATCTACCTCATCCATCCGATAGTCGGTGATCACCAACTGGGGATTTATCCGTGAAAACAACCGCAGACCTTCGGGACCGCTGGGAGCCTCGAAGACCTCCTGACCCATACGCTTCAGGATCTGGCAGATCCCCTCCCTCATGGTATCGTTGTCCTCAATGACTAAAATTTTAGCCAAAACACCACCCTAATTATAAATCCGAAATTCGAATACCTGCCCGCCACCCACAGGGTTGGACAGACGGGTCGAAATCTCTCAGGGCCGTTGGCTCTACGAGCCAGAGACCGAAACAAACTCAAATCCCAACTGTTCGGGACAATATCAAAACTCAAGAAATAGGGAATATCATTTTGCCAACCGGAGTTACCCCGAAGCTTCGGGGTAACTCCAGTTATTGTTTTTATTTTGTTTTAAATTTTGGTCCTCGGTCAGGCGCCGGACTGATCGGATTTTTCAACGTATTTTATTATTACGGGGTAACCAGATACTAAATTTCAACCCCCCACTTTTAAGCCTTTGCGCTCCTATTCTTCCGCCGTTGTCCTCCACCAGCTTCTTGACCATAGCCAGTCCCAGCCCGGTCCCCTGCTCATGGGTAGTGAAAAAGGGATCGAACAGCTTATGCATCAAATCGTCGGAAATCCCCTTCCCCGTGTCTTCAAAATCAATCACCATCCATTCCCTGTTGGGGACGGTCCTAATCGTAATCAAGCCACCATCGGGCATGGCCTGTATTGAATTCTTAATTAAGTTCAGGAAAACCTGTTGCAGTTGCCGAGGGTCAACGAAGATAGTACTGTTCCCCCCCAGTTCTTGTAAATCTATTTTTACCCGGGTTTTTTCCAGGTCGTGGGAAATCACGGCCCGGACTTCTGCCATCACATCGGACATCACACAGTGTTTGGGATCAGGTTTGCTGGGCCGGGCGTAGTCCAGAAATTCGTTGATGATACCCTTCAAATTTTTCACCTCCTTCAATATTTTCTGGGCCCGTTCTCGCTGCTCTTGATCCTCTCCCGATTCATCGGAAATTAGATTGGCGAAAATTTCAATCCCCCCCAGCGGATTTCTGATCTCGTGGGCTACCCCGGCCAGCATAGTCTTCTGCTGGTGATCCCGGCGGAGGATGTTATCCTTCATGTCGTCCAGGGTCTCAGCCAGGAAGCCTATCTCACCCCCGCTTTTCACTGAGATAGGCTTTTGATAGTTGCCGGCGCCGATTTCTTTGGCGGCGACCACCAGTCTTTTGATGGGATTAACAATAGTTTTGGAAAAAAGAACGGCGATTAAAACAGCTGCTAGAACGCTTATTATCCCGATTATAAATAGGTTTCTCCTGATTGACCGAATTGATGCCAGAAAGGTGGCACTGGCATCCACCCCCAGCACCGCCATAACTTCCCCGTTGACAAAAACCGGCCAGTATCCCGACTTATAAAATAAACCGTCAACCCCTTTGAAAAGGACAGAGGCAGCAGGGATACCTTTGCGAACGGCCCTGAGTTCTACTTCATCGAACCTAAGCTTTGGGTAGTCTATCCCTATGGGAACTCCCTCATCCGTTTCCACTAAACTAAGCAAATTCAGATCAAAAAAGTAGATTCTTTTTACGTCGGTATTGAACCTTATACGCATTAGCTTCTGTCTAATGTTTCGATAGGTTCGACTCCCCTCATCCCCTGGTCGTAGTTGGATTACCCCCTCCCCATCAATCTGGGCGGTTACGGCGCCGGCCACAGCAATCAGCTTCTTACCCAGCTCGTCGTCCAAACTATCCCGGGCTGCGGTATAGAGCAAAAATCCGCAGAACCCCACCACGAGGACAACCATAGCAGATAGGACAAAAACCAATCGGCTTAGAATCCTGTTCTTAAGAATTACCATGGAATATTTTTTTATTTCTATAATTTTTTAAATGCAATTATAATGCCAGAGTCGTTACACTTTAATTATAAAGAATATTCTTTTATAAATCAAGGATTTTTTGAAAATAATAATAAAAAAAAGCCCATGGATATAAATCCAATGGGTTTTGCATGGTAACAAATTTTAACAAGAAAAATGCTCCAGAGGAGGGATCCTTCAAAAGCCGGACTTCCACATCGTTCTAGCTCGAACCCCCATCCCGAACCTTCGGGATAACCCGTCTGCCACTCATAAAGTGAGGCGGGCAGGCAGCCACCCGCTAAATTAAACTACGCAGGAAGTCTCGTCCCCCATGAGATTTAAGTTCCCTCTCACGCCGCAATGCTGCGCATGGGGATTTACCTTCTTTTTTGTAAAATTTATCTATTCTTCCAATATCCCGCATTTACTTCTTCATAAGCTATTCTCTTTTTGTTAATCCAACCTATAAATATTGAACGATTGCCTTCAAATCTACCTGCAAATCTGGTAGTTGAAATTAAATAACATTTTTTAATAGTACGAGCAAGTGCAACAATCAATTGACATATCTCGATATCAGAAGGATTTTTATTACTTCTAGGTAAATTCCCTTCATTTAAACCAACTATAAATACATAACCTGCAGAAAGTCCTTTACAACCCACATATGTAGTTAAAGCTACTGATATATAATCGAGAGAAAAACTTTCCCCCCCATCTCTCTTTTCACCATCTTCATCTTTACTAAATTCTGCCTTTAAATCCTCAAGTTTAACTCTAAAAAAATCCTCTAATATCTCTCTTTCCTCTCGATTAAGTTCCATATCATTTTTCAATTTTTCAAAAATCCCCAGATTGACTTCGTGTTTCTTAATATAACTTTTTGGTAAATAATCGTATAATCGTTTCTCACCATCTTTGAGTGTCTTCTTCAACAAGTTTCCAATATTTTTAATGGGATCGTGTTCTAATAATATCCTCCAACCTAGATTTGAAAATTTGTCTTCATCTAACAATATCTTATAGCCATCATTAATTGAAATCTTTTTTTGTTCTATCTCTATCTTTCTAAAATGTAGAATGTATTTTTCATCTCGTTTCAAATAAGAATTTATCTGTTTCAGATATTGCTTAGGACCGGTTATCAAAACCGTATAATCGCCTTTACTATTTGATTCTTTAATTTCATCTAAAGTTAGCTTATCAATTTCCTGCTCGATAAATTTGGCTACATAAGGAGCATTTTTTTGTTGAACACTACAGTAAGCGTGAATAATTTTAGGATATTTTTTACTATCCTGTAATTTCTCTGGTAAATAGCAGATATACTCTTTATTAACTCGGTTCATAAGTTTTCCTATTTGTTTGGCTTTATTAATAACATCATCTATAGCTTTAATCATCACATAAGGACATCTACTACAAAAGGGTAACATAAATCTTTTGTATTTAGGGTCTTTGAATTTTTCTCTTATATATTGGGGTGAAGCATATTTCAATCGAGTATAAAGTGCTTGGTCATCGTCTCCAACAATTAAAATAGGACTTTTTGTTTCTAAAATATTTATAAACTCAACTTCCAATTTGTTAAAATCCTGATACTCATCAACTACAATCTGGTCGTATTTTGGAACTTCATCTGGTTTTTCTCTAAAATACTCAAGTACTCTAAAAACGGAATCGTCAAAAGATACAGCATTATAGTAGTTAGAACGTCTCAAAAAGAAAGAAATATTTTTGCTTTCATAATCAAGCTGTTTAAAACTACGACTAAAATTTGGGTCTTTATTATAACTTATTCGAGCATCTGATTTTATAATTAACTCTAATTTGGGAAAGAGAATGAAATCATCATCGATACCTTCATGATTAATCTTATGCAATAATTCTTTACAAAAGCTATGAAATGTACGTGACTTTGCTATATCTTTTAAATCTTTTTTTAATTTTTCTGCTAAATTATTAATAAAAGTCAAGGCGAGATAATTCCCTTGTTTTCTCTTCAATAATTCATAAAAGGTATATGTTTTCCCTGTACCAGGACCAGAAACGATAACTTTCTTGGGACACGTAGACTCAAGTATTCTTCTAGTAAATTTATTTCTTTCTTCCTCTTGTTTTTTGAGATATGACCTTAATTCTTCTTCATTCATCTCTCTAATCTTCTATTACAGGGTCATCAATTGAAATTCCTAAAGCCTTAGCTGCTTTAATCAAAGTAGAAACTCTCGGGTCTTTTATGCCGCCTGTTGCTAGTTTAATGATGGTATTGTATGAGATATCCGCCTTTCAAGCCAAAGCTTCTTGAGTCAATCCAATTTTTTTGCTTTTTGCTATAAAAAAAGGGGCTTAAATCCCTTTTCTATTAAGCTCCGGAGGAGGGACTCGAACCCCCATCCCGAACCTTCGGGATAACAGCCACCCGCTTAAGTCTGAATATGATACTCTCCGGAAATCAACTTCTTAATGAACCCCTTACTCTTCTGGAATTTTACAAACCGTTCCGCCCTTTGAGCAGAAATACGATCAGAAAATTCCAAAGTGAAAATCAGTTTCCAAGGGCGTCCTCGCTTAGTCCATCCCTTTTGACTGGTATTATGATATAAAAGTCTCTCTTCCGGGTCACGAGATATACCAGTGTAGTATTTTTCCAGTTTATCAGAATAAAGAATGTATAAATAACAGGGATCTCGATTAGAGTATTGCATAAATTAAAAGCTCCGGAGGAGGGACTTGAACCCCCAACCTAGTGGTTAACAGCCACCCGCTCTCCCATTGAGCTACTCCGGAACAGAACATCAAAAATCACTTGAACATAAAATCCAAAATTCTATCCTAAAATCCGTAGTAACAAAAAAATGGACTCGAACCCCCATCCCGAATCTTCGGGATAACAGCCACCCGTCCCGATCCTTCGGGACTACTCCGGATTTTTTACAACAAACTATTATTTCTACCCCCATCCCGAAACTTCAGAATCAGGTACAGATGGGTCTTAGGTTTTCTATTATACTGTTATTGCCAGTTTTAGTTAGTTCATTTAAAATTTACCGACTTATCCTGCTGCAACTTGTTGGTATGAGAAATTAAGAATATTGGCGCGTTGCTTGGCGTGTTCGATTGTCATACTAACCAAGTTTCCATCTTTATCAAGTTCGACTAGAATATTTTCGTTTAGATCTCGAGTGTCGACAATTTCCTTATCAGTAAAATTGACAAGAACAGTGTCCGTATCCTGAAAATATTTGATTTCCATTAGATGTCCTCCTTAAAAGAACTGTCAAAGAAAGCATTGTGAATAGTTTCCCCATCTTCCAACAGAATAATACGAAGATATTTGTCATTAGCTTCTGAAATTTTTGCCCATCTTTTGATCCGACCATCAGATTGAATCTCTTCTTTAACAGGATTGTTATAGATATACTCAATCCATTCCATTTTTATATCTCTCCTATCGTTACGTTGTAGAGTGTAAAGAAAGTATTGAGTAAATTTCATTTTCAGTAAACCTATAACATTTCTGTTTCGGGGAGGAATCCGTCAAGAGCCGGACTCACACTTCGTTCTAGCTCGAACCCCCATCCCGAACCTTCGGGATAACAGTCACCCGTCCCGATCCTTCGGGACTACTCCGGAATATATTATTCAAAGAACCACACTTTTATGCCTGGCGGCGTGGCATTGGATGTTCACCGCCGCCGGCAGGCTGGCGATATGGCAGGGATAGACCTCGATGAAGACGGCCAGGGCGGTGGTTCTACCACCCAAGCCCTGGGGGCCGATGCCCAGTTTGTTTACATCCTCCAGCCATTCCTTTTCCAGCTTTTCGTAATAAGGATCGGGATGAACGGATCCGATCTCCCTTAAAAGGGCCTTCTTGGCGATCTGTGTGCATTTGTCGAACGTCCCCCCGATGCCCACCCCCACCACGATGGGGGGACAGGGGTTGGCCCCCGACCGACTGACCCGGTCGAGCACAAACTGCCGGACGCCCTCAACCCCGTCGGCGGGCTTCAGCATCCACACTTCACTCATGTTTTCGCTGCCACCGCCCTTGGGGGCCATGACAATTCTGAGCTTATCCCCGGGAACCATTTCTGTCCAGATAACCGCCGGCGTGTTATCGTCGGTGTTCTTTCTCTCCAGAGGATCAGAAAGAATGGATTTCCGCAGATATCCCTCGGTATATCCCTGCCGTACCCCTTCGTTGATAGCTTCTTTCAAGTCCCCGTTCAAGTGGACATCCTGACCTAGCTCCACAAAAAAGACGGCAAAGCCGGTGTCCTGACAAATGGGCACCCTCTCTTCAGAGGCAATCTTAGCATTTTCCAGAAGCTGGTCCAGAATATTCCTACCGGTAAGGGATTCCTCCCGGGCCTTGAATGTCTTAAAAGCCTCCACCACATCCTGACCCAGATAGTAATTCGACTCCATACACAGGTTTTTCACCGCTTCGGTAACGGTCTTAACGTCCAATTCTCGCATTTTGTCCCCGTCAAAATTACCCTGTCAATCGTCTTCAGCAGTTGACCTTTTACAACTTATGCTCCAGAACAACAATCTTTCTTTCACCAGGCAAGGTCTCCTTGGTGATCGAAAATTCTGATGTCCCCGGACGTTCCACATCCTTCTGCCCTTTCAAAAATGGATCGACGGGGGCGATAGGAAATCCCAATACCTCGGTCTTGAAGTGCATGGGGATCACCACCCTGGGATTAAGCTGATCCACTACCCGTTTGGCCTCGTCAGCGTTAATGGTGTAAAAGCCCCCCACCGGGATGAATAGCACATCTACCGTACCGATGGAGGCCACCTCATTTGCGCTGAGAACATGCCCGAGATCACCTAAGTGACACACCCGGAAGCCGTCTACATCAAAGCTGAAGATGGTGTTTCCTCCCCGCTCCCTTCCTCTGCTTTGATCGTGATAAGTGGCCACCCCATTGAACACAAATCCCCCAACTTTATAGGTCCCCACCCCCTTAACCACAGTGGGGCTCCCCTTGAGGCTTTTAACATCGAAGTGGTCGGGGTGCTCGTGGCTCACGATCACCACATCCACCACATCCTCGATCTTTCCATACCCAACGGCTCCGTCATAGCTTCCTGCTTCATAAGGATCGGTGAGAACCTTGCGACCGTCTTCCGCTTTAATCAAAAAGGCAGAATGGCCCAACCAAGTAATTATCATGGTTTCCTCCTTAATTCTTGCCCATTAAAGATACGGAAATGAGGGAATAATATCAAGTATTTTTTTAATTAAAAGGGAGGATCCTAACTGAGATCCTCCCTGGTTTAGACCCTTGATATTAACTTACCAATTATAGCTTTGTTTCAGCCGCTGTTTTCTTGACGGCCTCAAGGGTATTGGCCAACAAAGCCTTTTCATCCTCGGTCAGCTTAATTTCAATGACCTTCTCCACCCCACCGGCCCCGATGATCACAGGGACACCGATGAAATAGCCATCAATTCCGTATTCCCCCTCACACAGAGCGGCGCAGGGAAGAACCCGTTTCTTGTCCTTCAGGTAGGCCTCGGCCATCTCGGTCGCGCTGCCGGCCGGGCTAAAATAGGCACTGCCATTGGCCAGTAGTTTTACAATCTCAGTACCGGCTTTTCTTGTCCGGTCCACGATGGCGTCAATCTTTTCCTGGGACAGGAAGTGATCCAGGGGAACCCCGCCGATGGAAGCCAGCCGGGGCAGGGGAACCATGGTAGGGCCGTGCCCACCCATGACGGTAGCGGAAATATCCTGGACGGAAAGCCCGGTCTCCATGGCCACAAACGCCCGGAAGCGAGCGGTGTCCAAGGCTCCCGCCATCCCCACGACGCGGTTCTTAGGAAATCCGGTGATCTTATAGAAAGCGTAAACCATGGCATCTAAGGGATTGGTCAGAATAATGTTGAAGGCATCCTGGCAGTAGCGCTTCACGTTCTCCGCTACCTTGGTGATAATCTTGATGTTCACATCAAGCAGGTCTTCCCGGCTCATCCCCGGCTTTCGGGGAACCCCGGCCGTCACGATGATAACGTCCGATCCGGCGATCTCCTCCCAGTTACTGGTCCCGGTTATCGCACAATCGTATCCATCGTGGGGGGTAGTCTGGGAGATGTCCAGAGCCTTGCCCTTTACAAAACCTTCCTTTTTAGGAATGTCCACTATCACAGCATCGCCCAGTTCCTTTTGGGCGATGAGCAGGGCTAAGATACCCCCAATCTGACCCCCACCGATAACCGTGATCTTCTTTCTCGCCATACCTTTCTCCTTTCCCGCTTTTTAACTATATACACTGACGACTTTCTTTCTTCCCCCCCTTTTTTCAAACTTCACCACCCCATCGCTGAGGGCAAACAGGGTGTCATCACCGCCCCGTCTGACGTTGACACCGGGGTGAAACTTAGTCCCCCGCTGGCGCACCAGAATGTGGCCCGCTCGTACCCGCTGGCCGCCAAAACGCTTCACCCCCAGCATCTTGGGCTGTGAGTCCCGGCCATTGCGGGAACTTCCCATACCTTTTTTATGAGCCATTTCTCTACCTAACTTTACACATAAATTTTATGCAACAATTCAGCCACTTCAGTTGGGCACCTGACCGATATTCTTCCCACTGATATTCAGATATAATGATAAACTTTTCCTCACTAATCTATTATTCCAATTGCCCCGAACCGCCGGGGATAAGTTATTTCCTTAGTGTCTTTGTGGCTAAATTGATGCTATTTTGTCAATTTTCAAAACAGAATATCCCTGCCGGTGCCCCTTTTTGACCCGATACCCCTTCCGCCGTTTCTTCTTGAAGACGATCACCTTCTTGTCGCGGCCGTGTTCTAGGATAGTAGCTTCCACCCGGGCCTTGGGGAGGGTGGGGCTGCCTATCTTAACCCCATTCTCCGAAGACAGAAGCATCACCCGGTCAAAGGTTACCTTTTCCCCCACTTCCCCCGGCAACCGAGGGACCTTAACCTGTTCTTCCTCGGAAATCTTAAACTGTTTTCCGGCGATCTCTACAATAGAATACATAAGAACCACTTCAACATTTCCGGGCTAAATATACGGATTTTTAGACTTTTTGTCAAGCTCTAAATATCAGGTTTGTTCCTTTTCTGGGCTCTTAGAGAGGGTTTGGAATTCCTCCATCTTCAAGGATTCATCGGTTACGATCCTAATCCTCATCCGGTATTTCCACATCCATCCCATAGCCCGACTGCGAATCCCTTCCTTGAGGTATTCGGCCAATTCCGGATGGACGTGGATTTCCACCGATCGCCCCTTGGATTTCGACCTGAAACTTTGAATCCAACGTTCGATCTTGGTGGTCACCGTCTCCTTGGAGACCACCATGCCGCTGCCCTGACAGGTGGGACAGGGTTCATTAAAGGTATGGATCAGGCTGGGGCGCACCCGCTCCCGGGTGATCTCCAAAAGCCCAAACTTATTGATGGGTAATATCTCATGTTGCGAACGGTCCTTCTTCAGTTCCTTGACCACTTCATTGTAGACCTTCTTCCGGTTCTTCTCCGCCATCATATCAATAAAATCCACTACGATGATACCACCCAGATCACGCAGCCTGATCTGGCGACAGACCTCCCTGGCCGCTTTAAGATTAACCCGAAGGGCGTTGGTTTCATAGCCCTCTTTGCCCGAATACTTACCACTGTTGACGTCAATGGTCACCAAAGCCTCGGTCTGTTCGATGACGAGATACCCACCCCCCCGCAGCCATACCTTTCTCTCCAGGCTTTTTTCAATATCCCTTTCAATCTTGAAGGCGTCGAAAAGCGGAAGGGCATTTTTATAATATTCAATTTTTTCCAGAAGATGGGATCCCACCGATTTAAGGTAGCTTTTAATCTCCCTTAGGAGTTTTTTATCGTCAACCACCGTCCGGTCTACGTCGGTGGTGAACAGATCCCTGATGATGCTGGAGGCCATTCCCATATCCTTATGGATTAGTGCCGGGGTCTCAGTCCTCCCGATCTTTCGTTTAATTTTGTTCCATGTTTTAAGCAGAGCTTCCAGATCCTTGAACAGCACATCCTTCTGCTGACTTTCGGAAACAGTGCGGGCGATTAAGCCAAAACCGTCCGGTCTAATCTTCTGGATCAATCGCTTCAACCTGGTCTTTTCGGCATAATCGCCGATCTTCCTGGATACCCCAACGTGTTTGGCATTGGGCATCAGCACCAGGAAACGACCGGGTATGGAAATCTGAGCGGTGAGGCGGGGGCCCTTTCCCCCCAAGGGCTCCTTAATGATCTGCACCACCATATCCTGTCCGCGCCGAATCGGGGGGCTTCCGACCTCAGCCCGTCCTTCAGCACCCGTCACCTCGGCATCGGCCAAGAAGCTGAGCTCACGTCCAAACCTTCCCATCTCAGAAAAGGGTAAAAAAGCTTCCTGTTCCAGGCCGATGTCCACAAAGGCGGCCTTGATTCCACCTAAAACCCGGGTCGCTTTACCCTTATAAATATCCCCTAAAATGCGCTCTTTTTCCGGTCTTTCCACAAAGAGCTCCACCAGTCTGTCGTCCTCGAGGATAGCGATACGCGTCTCACTGGCGGTCACATTGATTACAATCTCTTTTTTCATCAGCAGTCCACTTTCTTAGCTATAGGAATATTGCAATTTCTAAATAGATGTAGCCGTACCCTTTATGGGTGCGAAGTTACAAATTCACTCAGGCGCCTGGGCCTGTGGCAGAACTATCGCGATTGATAATTTAGGGGTTATGTTTAGAACCGCTCTAAAGAGCGGTTCTGGTTAAATACTTGTTAAAGAAAGCCTTAACCAGAACTTTATCCCGATGCTTCGGGATAGGTTTTGGCCCTTGCCGAGCAGGCAAGATCTTCAGACGGAAAATCAATGATCTCTAAGTTGTGCCACAGATCCGCCTGACTGACCGCAGGTATAAAGCCTGCGACTACATCCATTATGATAAAAAATGAAGAAACAAGAATTTTGAACACTTAGGTTTACTCAGAATTTAGTTTTTTAAACTTAGCAATTTTCAATGCTCGTCGGGGAAGTTGTCTTCCCCGACAAAACCGTTGCCATAGATTTCCGATGGGTTTTGGAGTGCATCCCGAACCTTCGGGATGCATACAATCGGATTTTGAGCTCTGCTCCGATGTTGTCATTCTGACCCCGATTTATCGGGGTGAAGGGTCTCAGAGATTCTCAGAATGACAGTGCCGAAGGGCCAGAATAATACTCCCATTGGCTCGTTTTGGAGTGCAACCTGTCAGTGACCCGTTTTGGGATCGGTCAGGAAAGCTTGCTTTTGCCAGTAAAAATTCCAAATAGTGACCTAACCCGTTACGGGCTTCCAAAACCAACCTAAGCTTCGAAAAATTTTATACTATTCCACAGACACCGTTACAAACGGTGTCTGATCAATTGCGCTGGAATAATGGATGAATGAATAGATAAATGGATAAACGGATAGATGGATAAACAATTATCCAATTATCCAACTATCCAATCCTCTCTTCCAACCATCCAACCTTCCATCATTCCCTACGGGCTGTAGGCCATTATTCCATTGCTCCATTACTCCATTCGGAACACTAAACCCCATCCATGGGGTCGAGCAGTTGTCCCCCCTTTAGAATTAAGAACTTTGTTCTGGTGATGGAAAAATTTAAAAAAGTATCGGGGTCCAGATCGGGAAACAGCCCGGCCAGCACCCCTTCCACCCTCGCTGACCGACCATCAACCGATACCATTTTCAATCCCAGGGTGTGATCCTTCAGGTTAATGGTGATATCCCGGACAAAAGGTCGAACATCATTGAATTGATCTTGGGCCTTCCTCCATTTGGGAACCCAAACCTGGGTCTTACCCAAAAACGTATTTATACGTTTGGGACACTCCCCTTCTTTTACCCCCCCATCAAGACCGGAAAGTATCACCCCATACTCCGCATAATTTAAGGTCTGGGATAAGGAGGGGGTCTTAAGATCAATGGGTTCTAAGTCCAAGACCTTTAAGCCCTCAGGCAGGATCAAATTAAGGCAAGCTATGATATCTACTGAGGTTGCCTCCTTCAGCAGAACGTCCAAATATTCGTTATCCGAGGTGTATCCCAATGGCAAAGGGGGCCCGAACGAGAGCCGGGGACGGGGGTGAAATCCCCGGGAAGTGGCTACCGGAATGCGGGCCCTTCGCAGCGCCCTTTCTATGATGCGCACCATATCCAAATGGGGGATGAATCGCATCAACCCCTTTTTATGAAACTTAATCCTAATCTTCTGTGGAGCCCTAACTTTCCTGTCTTCTGCCAAGGGGATCTGCCCTCGGGGCCGTTCCCAGTCTTTCTTCCCCTGGATGACCCTTTTCCCGGCCCCCTCCATCAGTCCACAACAGTGGCACCCCAAGCGACAGTCTTCGGTTACCCGGCCTTCCCGGGCCCTCATCCTCTCCTGCCATAGAAAGTCCCTGGTCACCCCTTTTACGATATGCTCCCAGGGGAGTGTTTCTTTCTCCCCAATCTCCCTGGTATAGGTAATTGAATCAACGCCGGATCGGTTGAACGCCCCCTGCCACCGATCAAATTTAAACTGATCGCTCCAGGCCTCCAATCGGGCCCCTTGTTGCCACACCAAATAGATCACCTTGGATAGCTTTCGGTCCCCCCGGGCCAGCACCGCCTCAATGAAGGAAAGCTCCGGGCTCCGCCATTTGAGCTTAATCTTCCTCGACCTGATTTTTTCTTTTAGATAATTTATCTTTTCCCGAAGTTTAGCCATCGAATCCTGTCTTTCCCAGCCAAAGGGGGTGTTGGGTTTGGGGACAAAGGGGGAAATGGACAGGTGAACCTTATCACCACCAAAGTTCCGACCCAGCCGGGTCACCTTAACCAACAACCCCACGATAGCATTCAGGTCATCCTGGGTTTCCTCTGGAAGTCCGATCATGAAATAGAGCTTCACCCCATTCCAGCCGTGCTGGAAGGCCAGTGTCACCGCCGATAACAGCTCTTCTTCGGTATTGTTTTTATTTATGGAGTCCCGCATCCGCTGGCTGCCCGCCTCGGGGGCGAAGGTGAGGCCGGATTTCTTCCCCCCGGTGGCCAGGCCCGCCATTTCTTCGGTAAAGGTATCCGGCCTAAGGGAAGGGAAAGACAGGGTCACATTTTTACCCTTAAGAGTTTCCGCCAATCCCGGGAGCAAACGGCCCAAGTCGCTGTAATCCGAAGTGGATAGTGAGACTAAGGAAACCTCTTCATACCCCGTATTTTCGATAGTAGCTATGGTCTGTCTGATCAGATCCTCCACCGACCGTTCCCTTAAGGGGCGATAGAGAAAACCGGCGTTGCAGAAGCGGCAGCCCCGGGTGCAGCCCCGCATGATCTCCAGTGATAACCGGTCGTGAACGGCCCCGATCAGGGGAACGACAGGTCTGTCAGGATAATTTTCAGCCTTCAAGGGTTCGGCTCTGCGGGCCTGAATTAGGCCCAGACGGGGGCGCAGAGGTTTAATCCCCACAGATTTCCCCTCACTCCCATACTTTGGCCGGTAAAATTTGGGCACGTAAACCCCTGGAATTTGGGACAGAGCCAGCAGGGTGCCTTCACGGTCCCGCTTTTTAGATTTTACCCCCTTCAAAACTTGAACGATCTCCAGAACGGCGCTTTCCCCCTCCCCGATCAGAAATCCGTCGAAAAAATCGGCCATCGGCTCCGGGTTATAGGCGCAGGGTCCCCCACCGATGACCATTGGGTCATCTTCCCCCCGATCTTTGGCCCATACGGGAATATCCCCCAGGTCCAGCATGTTCAGGATGTCGGGATAATGCAATTCATATTGCAGGGTAAAGCCGATGAGATCAAATCTCTTCAAAGGGGTCTTCGTTTCTAAACTAAACAAGGGGATTTTCCTTTTTCGGAGCTTCTCCTCCATATCGGCCCATGGGGCGTAGACCCGTTCGCAGGCGAGGTCTTTTTCCTTGTTCAAAATGTGATAGAGAATTTGAAATCCCAGATATGACATCCCGATCTCATACACATCGGGAAAGGCTAGTGCTATCCTGAGGGTCACCCTGCGGGGGTCCTTGATGATGACGTTCATCTCGTTTCCGATGTAACGCCCTGGCTTCTGCACCCGGGGCAGGATCTCCCTTTCAACGATATCCCATAATTCAGACATTTATCAACGATAACGTTAGTGTTAATTTTAACACTTATGTAAAGATAACAAAATTTTGAAAAATAATCAACAAAAAAGGGGCGGATAATTTATCCAGCCCTTAATGCTCGTCGGAGTAGTCGTCTTCCCCGACAAAAACGCTTCAATAGATTCCGATGGATCTTGGAGGGCATCCCGAACCTTCGAGATGCATGCAATCGGGTTTTGGAATGCAACCCAGAGGAGATTCTTCCCCCGAATACTCGGGGTCAGAATTGCAGTGCCAGAGGGTCAGAATAATACTTCCCGTTGGGTGGTTTCGGAGTGTAAGAGCCTGCTTTTGCCAGTATAAATTCCAAGTGGTGATTCAACGACGGGGTTAGCTCAGCCCAGATATTTAAGTATAGTCTGATATTTTTTTTGTAAATCGTTTTTGGGATTAATCCTGACGATAAAATTGAAGAATAAGCCGCAATGTTTTTTCTCAAGGCTGGCCCGAAGCTTGGCCCCGCTGAACCCGCAGAGAAAGGAATTTTCCCAGTTGAAATCGGGATGACAGTCAACGGCCAGGTCACACCCAACCGCACGCAAGCGGCGTCGAAGGATCCTTTTCGGGAAAAAAAAGAAACCAAAATCTCCCCGATCTGCCAGGAAGAAATCCCCCCAGAAAAGATTCTCTTGGCGAAGCCGAAAACCATTGGCCCCATGAATGATGAATTTCGCCCCGGCGAATTTTTCTTTTAGCTGATAAAGAAATCCCTCCCCAATTTGAAAGAGCTGGGGATCCTTCGGCAAACAGATTAAGATCTTCTTTACGTTTAAAAGTACTTCCCGGGGATTATAAGGATCGCTTTTAACTTTCCACTTAAAGTAAATCCTGGCCCAGCGCAGGCCCAGCTTCTTCCGCAAACCCTCTAGCATCAATAAAACCACCCAGTGATTAATCTTCCATCCCTCTGTTCGATTCTTTGCCCTGTTTCTTGTGGACGATGCGCACCTTCTCGATGCGGCGCCCGGAGACCTTTTCGACTAAAAACCCTAAATCCCCGTGCTCAATTGAGGTCCCCTCTTCGGGCACCGAACCCGTCAAACTGCAGATAAACCCCCCCAAGCTTTCGTAGTCTCCACTTTCTGGAATGTTAAAATCAAGTTCCTCGTTCAACTCGTGAACGCTCACTTTAGCATCGGCGAGGACCGTATGTTCGTCAATCCGTCTGAAAGGGGGCAGTTCCTGATCATATTCGTCCTGGATCTCCCCTACGATCTCCTCAATGATGTCCTCGAGGGTTACCAGACCCAACGTCCCCCCGTATTCGTCCACCACCACGGCCATATGGATCTTCCTCTGCTGAAACTCACGCAGAAGCTCATCTATCTTTTTGCTCTCCGGAATGAAATAGGCTTCCCTCAATAATGCCCGCAAGTTGAATTTGTCCCCGCTGTCCCCCAGATAAGGGAGAAGATCCTTGGCGTAGATTAATCCCTTAATGTTATCAATCTTCCCTTCGTAAACAGGAATTCGGGAATGTCCCTCCTGACGAAAGATCTCCAGCAGCTCCTGCAGTTTAATGTTTACATTCACACACACCATATCCATCCGGGGAACCATAATCTCCCTGACCATGGTTTCACCGAATTCAAAGATGGAATGAATCATCTCCCTTTCATCTTCTTCAAGCACTCCTTCCGCCTCGCCAAGCTCCACCAATGACCTTAGCTCCTCCTCGCTCAGAACCCCACCCCGGTGTCTGGAAACGACCCCTTTTGAGACAAGCTGGGCCAGCCCGGTGAGGATAATAGAAATGGGGAACAGGAGAACATGCATCACCCGCAAAGGATAAACAACCCTCCGGGAAAACCCCTGGGGATTTTTGATGGCTACGGTTTTGGGGGTAATCTCCGATAGGATGAGGATGATAAATGTCACCACTACCACCTCAAAAAATATGGCCCAGCCCCTGGAAAAATGATAACGGTGACTTAGGTCAGCCGCCATCAACGCCGCCAGGGAAGCAATAGCGATGTTAACAATGGTATTCCCGGTAAGGATGGTAATAAGGAGCCGACGGGGTTTCCCTAAAAGCTTCAGGATTAGACTAGAGCTCCGTTTCTTTTCCTCCTTCATCCCCTGGAGGAGGGGCTCAGACAGGGAAAAAAGCGCTGTCTCTGATCCTGAAAAGAAAGCGGAAAGAACGAGTAGAAGAATCAAAAGGGCAAATTCAGTCCATAGATTAATTTCCAATTAGAACCTACCTCCATTTATACCTACATACATTTTCTATCCCCCATTTTCTTCCTTAAACCTAGATAATAATCCTCCCGTCCGGTCATTGTTAAACGGCCGCGGCTGGTGCGGTCCGAATACCCTGAAAGATGCAGGAGGCCGTGAACGGCCAGTCTTAAAATCTCATCCTTCAGGGAGACCCCATACTGGGCAGCTTGTTTCTTGGCCTGTTCCACCGATATGTAGATCTCCCCTGAAATTTTTTCATCATCGGGTTCGGTCAAATCAAAAGCCAGTACATCGGTGGTGTTTTCCCGTTTCAGAAAATCCCGATTTAGTCGGACTATGGTGGGGTCATCGGTTAATATTACCGTTAGCTCTCCAAACTTTTTGCCCTCAAGTTGTATAACTTTCCGGATCAAGTCTCTAAAGGAAGTTTTTGCAGCCCCTGGAGGAAAAACGGGATAGGTTGTCTCAATCCTTAGGTTCACCTTCAGCCGCTAAGTTTTAATGTAACAGTTCACCTATTCCTTTCTAATCTTTTAGCGACAAGATTCACAAAATTTAAAGTAAATCAGAATATCAGTAAATCAGTAGGGAGGGAATCAGATTACCAGAGTATCAGGTTTTATCCTGTCCCAAGATCGTTCCGAATGTTCTAATCTACTGATATTCGTCCCACTGATATCCTAATTGCCTGATATACTCGTCCCGAAACATCTGGATGTTTACAATTCCTCAAGCATAGAAGTTTATGTGGATGAACTGTTACGTTTTAATTTTAGCCGGTTTCGACCTGACCTTCTTGACACCCCCCACCTCTTCAGCCTTGGGGTATTCGACGCGGCCGTGATAGATCCCCGTCAAAATGCGGACAAAGCTCTGTTTAATAAGATCCAGATCCTTCAGGGTTAGCCAACATTCGTCGAGCTGCCCATCTTCAAATCTATCCTTTACGATGTCATTCACTACCCCCTTAATTCGGCTGGGTGTAGGGGTCTGAAGTGACCGGGCAGCCGCCTCGATCCCGTCGGCCAGCATGACGATGCCCGCCTCCTTGGATTGGGGTTTGGGTCCCGGATACCGGAAATTCTCCAGGTTCAGTTTGGCCCGGGGGGTGCTCTGCAACGCTTTTTGATAAAAATAGGTCATGATGGAGGTGCCATGATGCTGCTCGATAAAGGCCGTTAGGGCCTTGGGCAACCGGTTCTCCTCCGCCAGCTTAAGCCCATCCTTGATATGGGCGGCTAAGATCAGGCAGCTCATGCTGGGCTGCAGTTTATCGTGTTTGTTCTCCCCACCGGTCTGATTTTCAATAAAATATTCAGGCTTTTCCATTTTGCCGATGTCATGGTAGTATGACCCCACCCGGGCCAGCAGGGAATTGGCCTGGCATGCCTCGGCCGCCGCCTCGGATAAATTTCCGATCAGGATAGAATGATTATATGTCCCCGGGGTCTCGGTGGCCAACTGGCGCAGCAGGGGCCGGTTCAGATCTGAAAGCTCCAGCAGGCGCACATCGGAGGTAACATCAAACAGGTTTTCAAAAACAAAGAGGAACATATAAGTCAACAGGGGTGAGAATACTGAATTGGCAGTCCCGTAGAAAAAATCGGTAAATATCTCCGATGAGAATGAATATCTCAAAAACCGGACGGCAGTGATGGCCACTATGTAGGCGGCGATCAGATAAAGGGAAGCCATCAACAGTTGGCTCCTCCGCCTCACCCTACGGACGGCAAACAGGGCCACCGTTCCCACCAGAAAGCAGATGACCGACACCCCGAATTCTCCCCCCATGATTGCCCCCACCAAAAGGCTGATGACGATGACCCCGATGAAACCAAGCCCCCAGTCGAACAGAATGGTCAACAGCATGGCCCCCAGGGCGACGGGAATTAAATAGCTGGAAAATTGAAATTTTTCTATCACCAAGGAGGTGATTAAAATTTGGCCCAACAGGATCAGGGCAATCAAAAGGAGCAGCCGGTTATCCTGAAAAATCTGGGGGCGAAAGGTGCGAAGAAAAAGGGCAAATATCAGGATGATAAAACCGACGAAGAGGGCCTTTCCAAAATGAGGCAAAAATAACATCCACCCCTGCCTTTCCCCGGCGATTTCCGCCCTCTTTATCCGTAAGGACTCGATCTTCCGCAAGTGATCCGGTTTGGCTATCTCATTACTGTCAATGATACGCTCATTTTTTAACACGATCCCCTTTGCCAGGGGGACCTTCTCCACCGCTCGCTTCTCTCTTTTTTGGGTTTCTTTGGGGTCGAAAAAGATATTAGGCTTCACGAACTGAACAACCATAAAGAGCCCATATCGCACACTGTCGTTTGCGGCCGATCCGGACGATGAAAATTCTCCCTGCAACAGCATCCGGGCTTTGTTTTCCGCCTCCTTCTCCGTAAGGACCCCGGCGAGTTTGCGAATGATATCTATACCCTTTCGCCGCGCCACAATTTCACTGTTAGGGGCGTTGAAGCTATTCTTATCCCGATCAATAACCCCGGTCCGGAATATGTCGGATATGATCTTCAGAAGGGTATTTTTGAACAGCCCAGTGACTCCGGAGGATGATCTCTCCAGGCTTAGGCGCTGAAAAAAGGCCCATCCTTCAGGGGGGAAATCTAACCTATACTTTATCACCAGATCTGACTTCAATGAATCCACCTTTAAAGAATCGGCCACCAACCGTTGCTGAGGGATCTTCCTCGCCATCCTTCGATTTAGGCTGGCCTCAATCAGATATTTTTTCTCCTCAAGGACAACTTTCTCTATATTACTAAAGAAATTCTCTAATTGTTTTAATTGACGGGGACGGATGTCCATATCCCAGTTAAACACCGGATGGACCTTTTCCCGGGCTTCCTGTCGATCCTTCTCTAACTCCTCATCGCTTTTTAATATCTCAAAATCAAAGGGGGCGATGATCTCTTTAGGAGCCACGCTACCCAATTTGAGGTCTGCGAATTGAAAAGACTTGCCCCGGGGGAAAAGCAGAACCAGAAAGAGAGCTAACCCCACTCCGATTGCCCCCTTCGATAACCACTCCCACCGGTGCACCCTACGCTGTTTTTCTTCCTCACCCCTTTTGGTGAAAATTGAACGAATAAAATTCATTAACCCTGAACCCATGTTTTACACATTTTACCCTTTGCTATTTTTCGGACGGTTCATCCCCCAATTTTTCGAACGTTTCATAGGCAGCGATAATGTCTTTGACCAGACGATGCCTGACCACATCCTGACGACTGAAATAGATAAATTGCACCCCGTCTATGCCGGCCAGGATATGCTGAATGATGACCAACCCCGATTGGGATTTATCGGGAAGATCAATCTGGGTGATGTCCCCGGTGACGATAGCCCTGGAATCTATTCCCAATCGGGTCAAGAACATCTTCATCTGATCGGGGGATGTGTTCTGGGCCTCATCTAAGATGACGAAGGCGTTGTTTAGGGTCCTCCCCCTCATATAAGCTAAGGGAACCACCTCAATGATCTTCTGGCCTAACAGCCGGCGCAACCTTTCTGGGGGAATCATATCAAACAGGGCATCATACAATGGACGCAGATAGGGGT
This sequence comes from Candidatus Zhuqueibacterota bacterium, assembly GCA_016783505.1. GTDB lineage: Bacteria > BS750m-G25 > BS750m-G25 > BS750m-G25 > BS750m-G25 > BS750m-G25. The sequence continues at coordinate 66,068 of JADHWK010000003.1, forward strand.
CAACTTTTTCTTTAAAATCCCCAGGCAGAAACCCCAGGCTTTCCCCCGCTTCAACAGCAGGCCGGGCCAGGACGATCCTTTCCACCCCACCCTGTTCCAACTCGGTCACAGCAAAGGCCACAGCAAGATACGTTTTGCCCGTCCCCGCAGGCCCAATAGCAAAGACGAGGTCGTTTTCCTTAACGAGCTTAAAATAGTCCAGCTGATTTTTACTTCTGGGTCGAATGACCACCTTAGGGGTCATCAACTCGAGGTTGGACTTGCCCGCCTTCCGCCCGGGCCTTTCCGGTGATATGTGGCTCAGTCGGATGATGGTCTGCACATCGTTTGAATCAAGTCTTTTGTTTTCTTTAAGGTGGGCTATACACTCGGATAACACCCATTTAGCCCCCTTTTGATCCCCCCCGATGATGATCAAGCGGCCATCCCGGAGAACAATCCGGGAACTAAAGGCCTCTTCAATAAGCCTCAGATGAGCATCGTTATGACCCAAAAGGGGGAAAGGGTCCACCCCTTCGATAACTATCTCTAATGGTCTCAAAACCTGAACCTATCCTAAGATCGTTCCGATCAGATTGAATAAAAAAAGCCCTTAGATTATTCCCAGCGGGAAAACTAAGAGCCGACCATCTTCCTCTTAAATACTTTATCTACAACCCCCCACGTACAAGACCTATTAAATTTGATAACGTTGGTCATCAGTGGTCGGACCGCTAAACGATCCTTTAAGGTGAAAAAGTGAGAGAGTAACGTTCCAAATTACTCAAAACGAACCAGCGATTCGATCCACTGCATGACATTGTTAGCCAGGTATATGCACGTCCGGTGGTGTAGTCAGGGCGGGGGAGAACCCTACCCTGTCCAGACGATTAGCCCATATATTTTAATGATATTGCTATTTTAATTTCTCTATTAATTCATGTAACTTTTCAACCACTGGTACATCATATGGACTATCTGTTGCTTTGGCTAAACCAATTTTTGTTGCACTCCATGGACCTAGATATGTTCCTTGAGCATAGAAACCACCTAACATAGATTGACAATTATCCGATACTGTACCCTCAAAATAAGAGCTATATGGTCCAACTAAGAAATTAATTGTAATTGAATTACCATAAATATAACTGCCACTACCGATATTTTGATATCCTGAGCCATCTGACATTTCCCAAGTACCTGTCAAAGTGGTCCCATTTTGAGTCAATTGTGTGTACGCAGTAAAAGGGGTACCGTTAATTGAAAAATCGTTCCGCCATCTTCCAGTGACTGTTTTTTCTTTCTCAGCTTTTACATTAACGGTAGCATTACCCCCATTGGAGGTAATATCTATTTCACCAGTGTTATTACCTATAATCAATGAAGTTCTGTCAATTGTTACGGTAATATAGTCCTTTCCCCCATCACTCTCACCAGAAGTTGGGTTTGAAGAAATCCAGCTATCATTAGTTGCGATATCGTATTCAAGGGTTTTTATACCAGATTTAAAAATACCATCATCATCACCAACATTTTGAACGGTAAATTCTTTTTGAGTTGCTTCAGTTCCAAAGTCTAACTCATTTGGCTCTACTTTTAGTTCAGGATCTCCTTCGCTACAGCCAAACATGAATAATAGTGTAAGTCCTAAGAAGTGTTGATAGGTAATACATTTTTCTTATCATCTTAACCTCCTCCTGTTTTATAATTAATTTCTACGGCTAGCATAATATTATACTGTAAAACTTCACCATAAAAAGTGTCTATTATTAGGAACAAGTTTCCATTATTAGGCATTGTTCCTATTATTAGGAACTTTTAAGTGTCTAATATTAGACACTTTTTTATGGCGGCGCTCTTTTAAATAGGTTCCTATTATTAGCCACTTTTCTCTTCCTTTCTAATTATCCTATCTTCTAATCCTAAAGCCAATACTTCTTTATAGGGTAGTGTCTATACTTAGAGCCAGGATATATATCCTGGCCAAACCACAACCGAATAAACAACCCCCTTAAAAAAAATCGGCCTTAATCCCTGGGAATGGTTAAAATTTGTTCCGGGTAGATGATGTTCGGATCCCAGATCTGATTACGATTGGCCTCATAGATCTGAGTCCATTTGAAGGGATCGCCATATACTCCAGCATAACCGGCGATTTTGGCCAGCCATTCGTTCCTTACCACCAAATGCTCGTTAGCCGCCAGTTCCCGGGGGATCAGCAGCCTCTGATCGGGATAGATTAAGTCGGGATCTTTAATCTGATCACGGTTCGCGCTGAAGATACGTGGCCATTTATAGGGGTCATTGTATATATGTTGCTTCCCGGATATCCTCCACAAGCAATCCCCCCTGATGACCATATAATACTCATTACGGGATTGGGGCGCTTTAACTTTCATCTGGTGGAGCAGGTCAGCAGTCAGGTCTAGCTCTTCGCCGAATTCGGTTAGCAACGAACGCTTATCCTTTTTCAGTTCGCCGAGGCGTTTTCTCAGCCCATCAACTTCATCTTGCCTGGTCAATAGCTCCTCGGGGGAAAGGGCCCGCAGCCCCTCAACCTGCTCCCCCAAATCAGCCAAATCCTCGGAATATCCCTTCAGGCCATCCTCATCCGCCCCCAATAGTATGTAAATTTCGTTCCAAACGGCGGCGATTTCGTGCTCGATCGTCTCAACCTCGTTTTTAAGGGCGAGAATCTTTTTCTGCTCTTCAGCCATCAACGCCCTGGCACTGGCCTCTCGCTCCTGCCATTCTTTCAACTGTCTGGTATATTCTTCCAGCTTTATTTTTCTATCCTGAGCCAGACCCACTGAAGAAAAAACAATAAGACCGAGGATTAATAAAAGAAAATATGTTTTAAATATTTTCTTCATCCTAAGCTCCCAAGATATAACCCCCCCCTTAGCACGAATCGGTTCAATGATCAAATTTAATCGCTCTAATACTATTCCGATGAACTTTCTTCTAAATTCCGCTTAAGACCATCCCCTTTAGCATGCAACTGGACAAGCTCAGCTTTCTTCTGGGCCAATGTCCTTTCAAGACCCTTCCGCTCCTTCCGCAACTTTTCCAGACTCTTTTCAGCAGAAAGGGCTGCCGCCTTGGTCTCATCCAATTGCTTCAATTGATCGGGATTGGCGTATTTGGTACAGCCCACCAGCGAAAACTGAAGGCAGAAGAGTACAACAATAAAAAAAACTACGAAATATAAAATACGTTTTTTCATTGTTTTATATCCTTTCGACTTTACCTATGTTAATATAATAAAATAAAAAACTTTTGTCAAGTAATATTTTTCTTTTTTATCGTCAATCCCAAATCTTTAAGCTGCGCCGGCGATACCCGATCCGGGGCTTCATCCATTAGGGAGAGGGCAGCGGTGGTTTTTGGAAAGGCGATGACTTCCCGAATGGATGTCTTACCCGCCATGATCATAGCCAGCCGGTCAAATCCGAAGGCGATGCCCCCATGGGGCGGGGCTCCGTACTGCAGGGCATCTAATAAAAACCCAAACTTGGATTTAGCTTCCCCTTGGGGAATACCCAGCACCCTGAAGATCTTCTCCTGGATCTTTCGATCGTGGAGACGAATGCTTCCCCCAGCGATCTCCTGTCCGTTCAACACTAAATCGTAGGCCCGGGCCCTAACCTCTCCGGGTGATGTCCCCAACTTATGAATGTCCTCCTCAACAGGTGCTGTGAAGGGGTGATGCACAGGAACAAATTTCTTTGCGCCATTATCATATGTCAGTAAAGGATAGTCAATGATCCAGGCTAATATAAATTTCGTCGGATCAATAAGGTTTAGGTGCTGGGCTAATCTTAAACGCAGCCCGCCGGCAGCCGAAAATAGCCCCTCACCTTCACCAGCCAGAACTAAAATTAAATCCCCAATCTTGCCTTGAAACCGCTCTATAATTTTGGTAATTCCTCCATCGCCGATGTGCTTTTTAATCGGTGATGTAACCCCTTCCCGGGTTATCCGAACAGGAATCAATCCCCCTATTCCCCCCTCTTTGACTATTTCCTCCCACCTTTCCACCTGTTTTCTGGAAGCCCCAGCCCCCCCATCCACCCTCAACCCACACACCTCCCCCCCGCCAGCAACGATCCGTCGGAAGATCTCAAAGCTCTTCCAACAGTCCAGATCAGTTAGGGCACGAATTTCCATTCCGAACCTCAAATCCGGTTTGTCGGTTCCGTAGGTTAAGAGTGATTCTCGATAAGGCAGCCGCCGGAAGGGCCTCTCTATCTCTATATTTAAAACCTCACGGAACACCCTTTCTATGTAGCGTTCAATGAGGTCAAAGATATCCTCTTCATCTACAAAGGACATCTCCACATCAAGTTGGGTAAATTCCGGTTGGCGGTCGGCCCGCAGGTCCTCGTCCCGAAAACATTTCACAATCTGGAAATATTTTTCAAACCCCGCCACCATCAACAGTTGTTTATAAAGCTGGGGGGACTGGGGGAGGGCGTAGAAGCGCCCCCGATGGACCCGGCTAGGCACGAGATAATCCCGGGCCCCCTCCGGGGTGCTCTTCATCAGAAAAGGGGTTTCGATCTCTAAAAATCCCTTTTCGTCGAAAAACCTTCGGGTTGATTGATAAAGCCGGTGGCGAAGACGAAAAATCCGTTGCATTTCAGGACGTCTCAGGTCTAAATACCGATATTTCAAACGTAGCTCCTCGGTGGCTTTGACCCCATCTTCTATTACGAAGGGAGGTGTTTTTGCCTTACTGATGACGTATAGGTCGTCGGCGATCACCTCAATCTCGCCGGTAGCCATTTGGGGATTGGCCATCCCCCCAGGCCGGGGTTGAACGGACCCCACCACGGCGATCACATCCTCGCCCCCCAAGCCCTTAGCTCGCCGGGAAAGCTCCCCATCTTTTTCCGGATTGAAGACCACCTGGGTTATCCCCTCCCGGTCACGAAGGTCAACAAAGATCACCCCACCCAGGTCCCGTATTCGGTGGACCCAGCCCATCAGCGTAACCCTTCTGCCCTCGTCCTTCATCCCCAAAGCCCCACAGCTATGGGTCTTTTTATAATTCTTCATCCTCGCCCTTAAACTCTAAAATCCGGCGGCAGCACCAAAAAAAGCCCCTGTCAAAGTGAACAGTGTAGTTTATAGCTGAATTTTGGGGTTTGTGCCAAATTTGTGATAGCTTAATTTTAATTCTGAACCATTTATTCTAAATATACAACACATGGAAGTTAAAATCAAGTTAATTATCAAAATTGAACTTTCTCCAATATCGGTATTTAACCGACAAAAAAGATCTGTATTTTAAAAGATTAAGTCTTAAAACCTAGTGATGGGTAGTTTAGCTTTTAATTTCATTAACAAAATTATCCTTGACTTTTAGTAAAAAAAGAAGTATATTAAAACAATTGTTAAAAGTAGCTAAAACATCGACGGATTAATAGACGGGCGATGGTTAGTTGGCTCAATCATCGCCTGTTCTTTTTTCTGGGCGAAATCTTGTATGAAAGGAGGTGAAAGATAGATGGTTGCTGGACGTGTAAAATGGTTCAATGAGCGCAAAGGTTATGGGTTTATTGAACAGGAGTCTGGAGATGATGTCTTTGTCCACCATTCTGCCATTCTGGGTGAGGGTTTTAAAACCCTCCAAGAGGGTCAGGAGGTCGAATTCGAGATCATTGAAGACTCAAGAGGTCCGAAGGCGGAAAAGGTGGTGAAGTTATAAATCCAGCTTTTCGAGTAAGGCGGGCCTCTTTGTCAGATTGGTATTACAAACTGGCATTAGAGGCCCGTTTTTTTATCCAGGATTTCATCATAAATTGAGATATTTAAGACTTGACTTTTTCCGATGAAAGACTTAAATTGTCATCGAAAAAAGACAATATGTTCCTGAGTGTTATATTACCACCCGCAGTAAATGAATTTGTTAGACATAATGGGTCAACCTTATTTACTTAAGCGGGAACTTTTAAGATGGAAATGAGTTTTAATAAATGACAATCTTAATTTTTAGAGTTTGAATTGATTTTTTCAATTTAATTGATAAGAATATAAAAGTGAAAGGAGGTGAAAAAGGATGAAACGCATCACATTTGCTCTGGGAGTTATGGCTTCGACCCTTTTACTGACCTATGGCATGGCTCTTGCACAGCAGGTGCAGCATCATGGTGAAGAAGCTGAGAAACTTATTGTGAAAATCATCCGGGATGTCGAGATGTGTAAACCCATGATGTGTGATCCTGTCTGCAAGGGACTACATCAGTTTGACTGTCTTGGTTTCTACGAAGAATACGCCGAGGAGTTGGGACTTTCCGACAAGCAAGTGAATAACCTGAAGGCCATCTGGTCAAAATACAAAAAGGGTGTCATTCGAAAGAAAGCCGACATCAAAATCGCCGAAATCGAATTGAGTGAGATTCTGGGACAAGATACCATTGATTTCAGCAAAGCCAAGGCTAAAATTACTAAGATTGGCTCCATGAAACAGAACATCCGTCTTGATCATCTGAGCACTATCGAAAAAGGACAGAAGGTTTTGACAGCGGAGCAATTAACCAAGTTCAGGACCTTAAAAAAGAAGTGTTGCCAGGGGATGATGGAGCCAGGGATGAGAAAGTTCCTAATGAAGAAGTGCAAATAGCCAGAGCGCAAATTGCTTCTATTGCAAACTTCTTAATCGCCCAGACATTGACCCAGGAGAGCGATTTTCAGGACAGGGTTTGATTTCATGCCCTCAGTGCTCTCAGAAAGTTAACAAAAGTTCTTTTTATGTCGAAAGACTAAGTCTTAAAATTTGACAATAAGTAACTTAGCCTTGTTCTCATTAAAAAAGGCCTATTCATTCATATTGAGTAGGCCTTTTGTTCTTCCATTAGTATCTGAATGTCCCTTATTACTACTTGGATTAGATAAAATCAGGAATTACCGTATTAAAGCATTGACTTTTACAGAATAAATGATTTGAAATAAAAACTGAAGGATTGGTATTCTCTACGAACTTTGGGATATTTAAGTTTATGCCATTTTTGTGCCATTTTAAGGTAAAAACATTAGAAAAATTTCCCCAAATGTAACGGTGTTAGACACTATTTTAGCTACAAATTCATATCTAAGATATAAAAAAGCCCCTGTCAAAGTGAACGGAGGCTCTGATTTTAATTTATGATTTAGCCACCCCCCCCCGAAAAATCCGACCGGGATAGGGATGGCAAACTGAAACTACAGGTAAATGTTAAGTTGGTAAGGTACAAATTTGGATTTCTTTTTCCCGGTTATCGCCGGGTTATTCTGGGGATAGACCGGCTTTCGCAACCCCCTCTTTCTTCTTACCCTCTTCCCTGGTCAACGTTCCATCTTCCATTTTACAATTGCCCTCGAACACTGCTCCTTCGTCAATGATCAGCTTTCGGGTGCAAAGGTCCCCTGATAGGCGGGCTTGATTTTCCAGAATAATTCTTCCGGTTGAACTTAGATTACCAATTACCCGCCCCCCCAGGATGATTTCCTTGGCTTGGATATCCCCCTCCACCAGTCCGTCAGCACCGATTGTCACCGTCTCCGTTGAGATGACCCCTCCCTTTATCTGACCGTCAATCCGAAGGCTGTTTTTAACCTTGATATTGCCCTCAATGGTGCTTTCCTTGCCTATGATGGTGTTCAGTTCACCCTGCCGATTGTTATCTTCACTGTTTGACTTTTTGCCGATCATGGCTCAATCCTTCGGTTAGAGATTTATGAGCATCTCCCGGGGATCCACGGGCGCACTGTTCTTCCATATCTCAAAATGCAGATGGGGGGCGCTGCTCTGTCCCGAACTTCCAAGAAGGGCGATGGGCTGACCCTGTTTGACGATCTCCTGGGGATGGCAGAGGAGGGTTTGATTGTGCCCGTAGAAGGAGAAATAGCCGAAGTCATGGGCGATGATGACCAGATAGCCATACCGCAATGTCCATTCGGCGAACACCACCAGACCATCGCCAGCCGCTGAGACCACCGAACCCTTTTTAGCGGCGATGTCAATGCCAACATGGCTTTTAACCCTGAGAAAGGGACTCCGCTTAAATGGCTGGGACAAAAACCCTTCCACTGGCAATAGAGTGGGCATCCCCCGGGCGGAACCCACATACCGGTCCTCCACCTGGGTCAAAAAAATAGGGCTCCCATCGGCCTTTTCGACATCATCTGAACGTTCCTCCGGTAACGACTCGGGGCGTGGTCTCTCCTGAACGGGAACCTGCATGGCACTTAATTCGACCCCGGATAGGTCAAGATGGCCGGCCAACATCTCCCGTATCTTCCGATCATATTTCTTGATGCTGGCTAAGTCCCTGGCGATTTTATAAATTTTTTTATTGTCCGCGACTAATTGTACATTCTCTTTTTTCAAATCCTTGTAATCCAGGGCTACCTGGGCTACCTTCCAGAAGGCTACCACCAGGAAAGCAACCAGCAGCAAAAAAAGGATAGCCAGGCTGAAGAATAACTTAAGCGCTGACCTTCTGATCTTAAAACTTCGGTTTTTCCGCCCCGCTCCCGGCACAACTAAAATAGAAATTTTTTCGCCGCGTTTTTTCATTCACAATCTTCAACTAAAACAATTAAAGTTAACAAATATTTTTAAAAAAGTCAATATATTTTAATGTCTTAGGCTGGAGCAGATTATTTTCACCCGTTAGCTCTAGGGGAAGTTATTTGATAAGAAGCATCTTTCTACTCGCCACTGATCCCTGGAATTTAAGTTGGTAGAAATAAATCCCAGAGGCGTATTGGGAAGCATCGAAGAAGAGATAATGTCGGCCTGCCGGCTGATCCTCTACTACCAGGGTTCGGAGCACCTTCCCCCTGGTGTTATAGATTTTCAGTTGAACCCCTCCAGGCTGGGGAATTTCATAGGGGATACAGGTGATCGCATTGAAAGGGTTGGGATAATTCTGATCCAGTAGGAAGGCCGTAGGTATCCCAACATCCACACCGTCATCCACGCCCATGGGGGCATCAAACCAGGCCAGAATCCGGGCCAGAACTGAATCCCGTAGGGTGGACTGACCGTAAGGAGTCATGCTCCCCCCAATTGACTCAAAGGGAAATGAAAAAAAGACTACCCGGTAGCTCTCGTTGGCGTACCGAATGGCGGCCACATTAGATGTGTTCCGATAGAGGTAGACGGGAACCGCCCCTTCCAGTGGTATTATGGAACTACTGGAGGATGGCCCCCCGGCTCCATCCCCCCCGGCCAGAAACAACAACGAATCCAACCCGTAAGGATCCCCAATGGGATCCCCGGTAACAGGGGTTAAATACCAAGTGGCAACATTATCTAACCCCTGCTGGGCGTGGAGGTATTCAGTAAAGAAGGAAGAATCCCCGATTTCGTCCCCGGCATTCTGACTGCTCAAGAATAGATTCCCCCCACCTTCAAGATAGGCCGCCAACAAGTCCTGCTCCCCGGGGGTCAAGGTGTTGGTGGTGACATCCCCCGTAAACCAGACCACCTTTGAATAACGCCAGATTTCATCTTGGGGGATGAGTCCCTGGGTGGCATTCTCCCACCGGTCAATGATCCGACCCAGGCTCTCAGTAATACCGATATAATACACTTCAAAATCATCACCCCCGTCGTCATCCACCAGAATAATCTCAGGACGCCCCACCATAAAGGAAAACGCCATAGTATCCTGATAATTGCCGGGTTGGGCTGAAATAGCTAAGGTGAAATCCACCACGTGGGGCTGCAAGCTGGCATCCACCGAAAAGATGAAAGGTTCAGCAGAGTTGCCGGCCACCGAATCCGGGGGGATAACGGGATAAGTGACGGTATCCACTATAAAACTGATCTCAGGGTCGGGTGTATAGAGGGTGGCTACCACCGAATCCGCCGGCTGGGAACCGGGGACATTTCCCAGGGTCACCACCATCTGGGCCGTCTCCCCCGGGTCGGGACGTCCGTCCCCGTTGCCATCGTCGGTAAGGGAATGACTGACTATACTGAGATTGGGAAGGGCTTCAACGCTGATCATACCTGCCTGATGAATGACGTAGTTACCCGAAAACGTTTGTACGATAACAACAGCTTTGATATTCTCCAAATCCCAGGAAGGGTCAAGATCAAAACTGTGACTGAAATCCCCGGTTTCACCGGCAGAAGTCAATGTGAAGTCTTCATCACTGTATCTGGTTACAGTGCAAAAATAAGTATCGCTAAAATAGTTGGTTAAGATGAAAACCAGTTTGTTATTTGGGGTGGTAATATCTCCGGTCAGATCAATACTCGCATCAATATCAACTCCGCCGGTAGCATTAGTATACATCGTAAGTTCAATCTCCAGTGGACTATCATCATCAACGATTTGATTATATATCGATAAATAACGTGGGTATGTATTGCCACCCCCAATATCTTGAAGATAACCACCAAATTGTGCATGAGGAATCCCGCTAACACCATACATGTTACCTCTTTGAGTAACATTTGGACTAGTGTGTTGATTATATTCCCAAATTAATGGAACCACATAATCATGGTTTTCATACAGTTGTAACAGCCCGGCCCGGGCGTCAGGACAGTATACTCACCATGAAGCCGTGAATACTTCGCCAACTACATTCATCTGCGAAGCGAATGATTGCGAAGCGAATGATAATGAGAAAATAAAGCACAATGCCAGTCCGATACTCATCTTCTTCATTAATACCTCCAGATTTTTGGGTACAATTTAAATAAAATATAAGTATTATTTTTGTTTTTGTCAATAGTTAAAATAATTTTGAATAGCTATTTTTCCCTTTACTAATTATTAATTTAATGATTATTATTGACCTTTAACTGAAAATTAACAAAATCAATATATCAAAAAGAAAGGAAAAAATCAACTTCTATTTTGATAAACAAAAAACCCCTAATAAGTTACTTAGGGGTAAATGACATCATATTTTCACATTCCAAAATATTATCTCAAAAGCATCATTTTTGCAACTTTAGTTGATCCATTGAGGATAAGTTTATAAAAATAGATTCCTGAAGCCAGGTTGTAAGCATCAAAGGTCACCCGATGGGTTCCCGCTTCCTGAAAACTATCCATTAGTGACCCTACCTCTTCCCCCAAAATATTATAGATCTTCAGACTCACCATCCCTGGGATGGGAAGATCATAGCTAATAATCGTCCGGGCGTTAAAGGGATTGGGGTAATTTTGAAACAGGGTAAAAGCCTGGGGCAAAATCCGATCTTTCTCCGGACTGAACAAGGTCAGCGAGTCATATCTGGCCTGGGCGGCCTGGGCGTTGGCCTGAAGGTCGGCCAGGTCATCCCCACCCAGGACTGCGTAGGCCACCGTGACTCCCTCCCTAGGGGCCAAAATATAAGGCCCGGTGGACAGCACGTGGGACCAGTCATGGGGGGTAGTGCTCTGGGTGACTACGAAACCTTCGGTCATGAACAGATATTTATTGGCATCGGAAAAACCAGGCCATACGTAGAACTCGTTCCGCACCGCCCGGTAGGAGGTTGGGGAATTGGAAAGCAAGGCGATACCATAAAAATTCGACATTGGGCCATACATGTATCCCAGACTATTCATTGAGTCGTAATTTGCCGAATTATCGTCATAGACATTGATATCCCAATCCATGTAGAGACCGAAGTAGATGTTGTTCACCTGATCACCGGAGACGTTTTCCACCACAAATTCCAGCATGACATAATCATCATCCGGGGGATCAGCCCAGGCATATGAGTTCTGGGTGACCTTCAGTCCCATGGGGTTCTCGGCACCCGTGTCCTGAAAGATTCCGAACCCATCCTGATCGGAGATGGCCATCCCCCCGATGGAAAGTTCCCCACCCTGAAGGGGTTCCCAATCGTATGCGTTTTGGGCAGCGTTGCCATAGGAGCAGTCCGAGACCTGGTTGGGCCCCGTTCCCGCCCAGAAGGACCCGTGAAACAGGGCGCTGGTAGAGCCGGCAGGATACTGGAAGCCGTTTCCCAGGGAGGTGCCCTCTACATAGTCTTCGTAACCGTAAGCACCGAAGTTAGTAATGGTGAAGACCACATTGCCAATGTTGTGATCCCCATATACGGGAAGGATCATCAAGTTGAAATATTCCTGATTGGTATAAGCTCCCCCATCTGCTTCGATGTCCAGCCGGAAGATTATGTTATGACCCCCGGGGGCCTCATCGGATACCACAAACACATATGGATTTTGGCTATTGGTGCTATCCTCTCCCGTACCCAGGTCCCCGAAATCCGCCGCGGCCTGGGTGATGGTGATCAAATCATCTTGAGTGCTGAGGGTGGCCGTTACGCCGAAGGCGGGTTCCAGAAAATTCATTATGGTGACTACTAACTCAATGGTTTCCCCGGGATCAATAATACCATCCCCATCCCCCCCGGCCGTATCGTCAAATGAATTCCCCGTGCAGGCGATGCCCGGGACAGAATCGGTCAGAGCCCGGTAGGCGTTGATCCGGCCCGAACCCAACAGGCCTTCATATCCCGGGTTCAGGGCGTCAATGTCATCGGCGGTGGCCATAATCTGCATGGCTACCTGGTCGGCGTTCCAATAGGGATTATGGGCGAACACCAGCCCCCCCAGGCCGGCCACTAAGGGGCAGGCCATAGAGGTGCCGCTTTTGTAGCCGTAACCCCCCACCACGGTGCTGTAGATATATGACCCCGGCGCCGATACATCCACCCAGGTACCGAAGTTGGAGAACCCTGATCTATGGTCCTGTTGACTGGTGGAAGCCACCGCCATCACCCCCTCATATGCGGAGGGATAATGAAGGTCGTCCCGACCGTCATTTCCGGCGGCAGCAATGACCAAGCACCCCCGGGCCCGGGCGTCCTGAATGACATCGTTCTCCAAATTCGAACCACCGGTTCCCCCCCAGGAAAGTGAGATGATGTTGGCCCCGGAGCGGGCAGCATAATAGATCCCTTCAAACCCATGAATGATCAGCCAGGTGTTCTGCTGGGAACTCCAGATCCCGGTACGCACCGCCATCAACCGACAGTGCCAGCCCAGCCCGGCTACCCCGATCCCGTTGTCGGTAACTGCCGAGGCAATTCCGGCGCAATGAGACCCATGGCTTTCCGAACTGGAATTGGGATTGGGGTCATTATCTTCGTCGGTGAAGTCCCAGCCGTGAAAATCGTCCACCCAGCCGTTGGAATCGTCGTCTACCCCCGCCGTGCCGTTTAGCTCAACCCAATTAATCCAGATATTACCTTCAAGATCCGGATGATCCAGATCCATTCCCAAGTCCACCACGGCGATGACCACCGCGGTATCCCCCTGACTTATTTCCCAAGCGTCCGGGGCCTGAATCTGGGGCAGACCCCATTGGTTGGGGTAATAAGGATCATTGGGGATTGTATCCACCTGAGCTGACTTCATAAAGGACCGGGAAAAAATTCTATCCACCGATCGGACATATCGGGGTTCGGCATATTCCAGACTGGGATCTGACCCGAATTTCTCAACAGCGTTGGCTAAGTCCAGTCCCGGTTTCAGGGTCAACACATACACCCGGTTCAGGCCGAATGGACTGTCCCCCCGGGCCTGGGGAATGGCACGCTCTACTGTCTTTACATCATTGAGTAGAGCGTCCACGGAGGCTATCCCTACCGACCATTGGTCGCCAATTTTTTGGGGAGTAACCGATTCCAGAAACTTCACCACTACCCGGTCGGAAACCACCAGGGCCTTATCGGACAATTGGGTTATGGAAAAACCCCCTTCTCCCCGGGATGTCCCAACAAAAATCAAAACGGAAAGCATAATCAAAAATAGACAGAAACCCCATTGATTTTTCATCTTTTATCTCAGAAATTTTGAGACGGTCTAATCCGTTTCCGATAGTTGGAAACGTAGGATGCGGTCATTGCCCGTATCAGCTACGTACATCGTCTTATCGAAATAAGCCACCCCATTAGGGTGATTGAATTGTCCCTCACCACCAAAAGATTCCAGTTCTACCCCATAGGAAGAAAATTTAAAAACCGAATCCTTGGCTGCATCCACAACATAGATATTCCCATGGCCATCTACGGTTATATCCGCCGGCTGGTCGAATTTATTGAGTTCAAAAATGTCAAATTGTCCTTGTTGGGGGTTTAGTTTGGGATAGAAACCCTCGGATGAAAATGCTATCCACTGAACCTTATAAAAATTATAACCCGTCTGGCAAAAGATAAAATCCCAGGAATAGTTGTTAACAGAGGTAATCCCACTGGGTGTAGCGCAAGAAAATATTCCAGTCCCCCCGGCCCTCAATTCTAAAGGACCCCTGAGATGAATGGTATCTTGACGGGCTTGTTCAAACAATAAGATGGCATTATCGTAGAAGTCGGGACCGTTCAGGGTTACCAAAAACATATCCTCTATGGTCACCGTAATCCCGGTAAACTGCCACAGGGGCTTATCAACCAGGTAGTCGTAGTTCACCGGATCCACCGTAGGATAATCAATAATTTCCGCCGATTCGATTTCATGACCGGCCTCATACATTTTTATCCGATAAAGGTGGTTGTTACCCGAAACCACCCAGACATCCAATTTCCGGTCCTGGGCGATGTCCACTGGATGGGGAATGTAAGTAGCCCCCTGAAAGTTGCCGAACAAATCCAGCATCACTACCCGGTCATTACCCGTATCTGCCACGTAGATGAACGGCTCCCGACCGACAAACACATCCTGGGGTCCTGAAAACCCGTAGTCAGCGTGGCCCCATTCGGGAACCAATTGGATGTATTTAGTTTCTCCCGGTCCCTCCTCTTCCTCGGACGGCGTGACATGAATCATGGGATATTTTTCTCCACATCCATTGATAATCCAGCAGACAACGATAGAATGGAGCAAGATAGCCCAGATTATTTTCAATTGCGCACCCCCTCAAAATTTAAAACTTAATGAAAAACGGTTCACATTGCCCAAAAGGCCAAACTGGGTGAAGGCATAGTCCATTTGTAGGCGGTAGCTAACAATGGGCATAATGAATCCCGCCCCCAGACTAAACGTCTCTTCGTCCACGTTAAACTTATACCCCCCCCGGAGGGCCAATAACCGTTGCCACCAATATTCAAAACCGACATGGAGGTTCTCCGATTTGTCGTTAGGATGATTAAGTTGTAAGGCAGTGGTCAACTTTTGCTGGGAGGTTTGAAGGAGTTCTATGGCAAAGCCGAAACGGAATATGGTGGGGGGGTTAAAGGATTGAAAGCTAGTAACCTCCCGCCCATCCGTAGTGAACAAAGTTCCTTTTGGGGTCAACTGGGGACCAAAATTAGTAAGACTGACGGCAAATCGGGCGCTGTGAAACCCCGTCCAGTAATACGTGCCCAGATCAATCATAACGCTCTGGATTGTCAGCTCGGCAAGGGTCTCCTGCATTGCCTTAACCGATCCCCCGAAGCTAAATTGTTCGGTGAACCTCCGAGCAAAGGAGAGTCCTACCAGCAGATCGCCAAAACTGAAGTATCTTCCCGTTCCAAAGGGTTGCAACTCGGTGGTTTCCTCCATATCGTCCATGTGGAGGGCTATGGCATAAAGGCCAAGGGTGTTCTCGGCCGACAGATGATGGACGTAACCGATGAATTCGTGCTTGAGACCCACCAGCCACAGATTATGGGAGATGAAAAATTCATTACGGTCAAACTGCACTAATCCCGCTGGGTTCCAATAGAGGGCGGTGGCATCATCGGAGACGGCACAGAAGGCCTCGCCCATCCCGGCGGCCCGGCCCCCCACCCCGATCTTCAGGAATTGAGCCGAGGCCGTCCCCGCCCGCTGACCCCCCAGAACAGGCCAGAGCTGGGAGAAGGCTGATTGGCTATGAGTCAGAAAAAAAAGCAATGCAATAAGGCAGGTAACTTTTCTCATCCGAAAGCCTGGTTAAAATCTGATTGACAACCCGGCTGTAATATGACGCTGGTTCAGGTAACGGGCCGGGTTGAATGGAAATGGTTTCAAGGGGGCCTGGGTATCCGGGTATAAAGGATCGTTCCAGGACGTCGGGGTGGGATCCCCGTATTCGTATGCGCAACCGGTAACTGGGTTGATCAGATTGGCGTTCTTCCGATTAAAAAGGTTTTGGACTTCCAGAAAAAATGTATAATGAAAACCTGAAAAATGAAAATATTTTTCAAAATTTAGGTTAACCCAATTCCAATATTCCCCCACTTCTCCGTACGGGTCATCAGAGAACCCGTTATGGTCTAAGTCATCATCGTATTCCATCCTACCGTTGGAAAGAATAGTACCCGTGAAGAAATAAGGGGTATACCGTTTCCCCGCTTGAGCAAAGGCATAAAGGTTTAAATTCCAATCGGCGGGCAGCTTTAGTCCAAAGAGCCGTATCGGGTTTTGGCGATCCACAAACAGGTTAACATTCAACGAAAACTGCCAGGGGCGATCCCAGATTAAATAATCCTCGGTAATGGGTTTTTCAGGAATATATCCTTTAGCGACCTGGGCAGCATCTTCTGGGGAGGAACTCTTGCCGGTGGCTATGGAATAGGATGCGTTAAAAGAACCGGTAAAGAAACGCCCGGCTCTCTTTCTATATTCTATTTCAACCCCCCTAGCCCGGGAGTAGTCCAGGTTAATGTATGTAGTATAGGGCCGGCCCGCTTGCCGCCCTACCCCTAAAAATCTCACCGTAGTCACATAATCAAAAATATCCCGATAATAAGCCGTAATGGTAAAAACATCGTTCTCGGTAAATCTATGTTTCAACCCCATTTCATAAGCTACGGTCGTCTCAGGATTCAAATTGGGATTGCCGAACTTCTGATAGTCTGTCTTAGCCGTATTCACCCCCAATTTAGCATAGACAAACTGGGGCTTAGGCCATTTGGAAAAATGACCATATGATAGAAACAATACCTGATGGTCGGAGATGGGATGGGAGAGCCCGATGCGAGGGCTCAGGCGTCCTTTCCCCTTACGTCCGAAAAGTTTAAAGGTATCCTCCTTAAAGGCCCTCCGGGTTGCTTCAGTAATCGTCTCCACCCCTGGATTATTGACCGCATCCTCGACGTATTTTCCCGGAAACCAGTAGTCCAATCGTAAGCCCAGATTGGCTATTAATCCCTTATAATTAATTTTATCCTGAAGATATGCGGAGCCAAAATTCGGACAAACCCGATAAATGTCATTATTCAATCCATAATCACCAAACCAGGGGGCATAAATGTCAATTAGCTGCATGCTCTGGTAAGTTGCTTCCATTCCCCCCTTCAGGTGGTGTTGATCGCTGACCACACTGACTACGTCCCCCTTGACGGAAACAGCTTCCACGTAATGGTCGTGCCATGTCTTGCCGTCCCCGTAGTCGTAGAACCCATCCCCGGGGTATACGTAAATACGGCTGGAATCCGGGTGAAAAAAATAATCCACCGGCTGGGTGACGATGTCCTTTGGCTCCTGGTATTCCGTCCAATGCTTCCCATTCACATCGCTGCGCAGATTGGTAAAATACCGACTCAGCTTCAGGTCATAGAAGGTCTTGGAACTTAAGGTATGGGTCCAGGATAGGACGGTATGTTCGTTAAAATGGGTAAACGTATTGAAATTATCCAGGTTCTTCTGGTATTTGTAGGGATACCCGGGACCAGGGGGAACATATTCCAGGTTGGTCTGCAGGGATCGGGTGTTCTGGTTGATAGCCACTGAAGTATTATAGGAGAAGCATAATTTGTGGGCAGGATCGATTTTCCATGTCAGTTTTCCCAGCCAGGACCAATTATTATTTTCCCGGGGAGCAAACCGGGTACCGTGGAAGATTGATGAATACAGTCGCTTAGCGCTGTAATGGGTATAATCATCGGAAATGCCCATGTATCCGTTGGTAAAAAAGGTAACCGCCCCAGGAAACCTGAAACCTAATATGGGCAACAGGTAGGTGGTAACCGGCTCCGGTCCATCCAGGCTTGTTTCTGCGATGTCGGTATTAAAATTGGATGGGCTGTCCTCATTCAATCCCCAATGATCGGTCTTATAGGAAATGCGGCCGTGAAACCGTCGTGTTCCCTCCTTGGTACGGACGTTCACCACCCCGGACATAGCCTGACCATATTCGGCGTTGAACCCCCCGGTAATGACCTCAATCTCTTGAATGGAGCTGGCAGAAAGCTGCAGCCCGAACCCGGTACCCGACAGGGGGTCTTGAACGGAGAGCCCGTCCAAAAGGTAAGCGTTTTCGTAGGACCTGCCCCCCCGGATATGTATTTCATCATCGGAACGCACCACCCCAGCCTGAATACTCACAATATCGGCGACGTTCTCCACCACCGCCCGGTCGATCTCCTCTGCGGAAACCCGCCGGGCTGAGGCCGTTTCCTCCACGTCGAACAGAGGTTTCTCCCCCACGATGACCACCTCCTGACCCAGGGCGAGGACAGTGGGCTGCAACTGTATAGTCAGCTCCGTCGTTCCCCCGGGACGCACCTTAACTCCGGTATGTTCCACCTCGGTATATCCAAGCATAGTAGCCTTCAGGGTATATACTCCAGGCGACACATTTAAGATCAGAAAATCTCCGTTCAGGTCGGTGGCCGCCCCGTAATAGGTCCCCTTAACGACCACGTTAACCACAGGAAGGCCATCGCCCGTATCGTCATCTATAACTCTTCCGACGATATTTCCCTTTGCCTGGGCGAAAATTTGTTGGGACAAAGGAAAAACTAAAAGGGTAAATAAGACTAGAATATGCCTTTTCATATCATCTTCTTCCTAAGGTTCCCCAAACTCGAGAAAAAATATTTGGGAAAGAAGGTCATCCACCGTCCCTAAACCGTCTACCTTGTGCAAAGGGACGCTAAAGAAATAAAAGGTGTTGCCGGCATCAATCACCGCCAGGGGCGGCTGTCCCACCCATCGGGAGCTGGCTTGAAGACGGTAGAGCACCGAGGCACTGGGCTTGGGAATGGCCGAGTAGGGCCAGGGGAAAAAGGTGCCCACCATCAAGTTGTCAAAGGTATCGGCGTACAGACTGTCGGGCAAAATTACTGCGGGCGGCCAAATGTCCGGTATCCTGTTCCCCATACTATCTACCAGGGTCCCCATACTATCCACCGGGGAAAATACGGACAAGTTTCCAAGATTTGTAAAATTTTCCGAAAAGGCGGTGGTGAACAATACTTTGCCCCCCGAAGCTTTAAATTGGGGTAAACCCCCTTTAGCCAAGCTGAGGTTGGGGTCATCATCGGCATACCACATGATTCTGTCAAAAAGTTTGATTGATTCCGTGAAGTTAAACACAATCTGTTCTGAATAGGGGAAGTAAGGCAAAAGGTCTGGCCCACCCGTCCCGTCCTCATCCCGCTTAATATCCCAGACCGAATAGTTACCGGGACCAACCAGACTATCCAGAAGGGAACGGTAGAACTCCCCGCTTCCATCTTCCGTTTTATAGTCATCAATGATCAGATAGTCACCCTTGGGTTCCCGGACATACCAAACCCCATTCGTATCCCGGGGCATGCGGATGAAGGGGCTGGCTGCCCCGGCTAAATCCACCGCACGGACGTAAAATACGTGGGATTGATTGGGCGTAAGGCCATCGGCTTCGGTAAGGGTTACAAAGGTCGTATCCGGGAGAATATCAACATATAAGGATGGATTAGATGTATCTTCTAAAACATATTGATATTTCTGAATGGTTTCCTCCCCATCAAAATCATGCCCCTCCCAAAAAAAGGAAGCCACCGTAAAGGTAGTCTCCGGGACATCGCATAGGGGGGGGAATTTAATTTCGGGGAGGGTGTTATGAACGGGAAAGACCAGTTGAGCCGGGGTGGGGTCGGTCAGCAGATCATCATCCATCGCTTTAATCCGGAAGGTGAACAGAGCGGAATCCCCCAAAAACCGGAGATGAAATGTGTCGCTGTTCTCAGTCGTCCACACCCATTCTGAATCAATAGCGCCACCCTCCCAGATGTAATAAAATCCCTTTACAAGACCATCCTTGTCATCCCCCGACCAATAGATCACCTGTATACTAGACGTAGAGTTCAACGATGAATCAGGATCTAAAAATACATGGGTCTCCGGGGGCTGGTTTTCATAAGGAGAATCAGCGATGCGCCTTGAACATCCAAACAAGGCGGTGAAAATAATGGCTAACCAAATCAGGGAAAAACGTCCCATAGACCTATCGGGTTATTGACAACTGAAACCAGGGAGGGGTCAATGACCCCTCCCTTAAGGCTTTGACAGGTGACCACTTTTTACTTGAGAAGGATCATCTTGTGGGTTTCCGAAAAGACTCCAGCTTGCAGCCTATAAAAATAGATACCGCTGGGGAGATGGGTAGCCCGGAAGGGAACCGTGAACCAACCAGGACCCTGCTGGCCGTTCACCAGGGTAGCCACTTCCTGTCCTAAAATGTTATAGACTTTTAGGGAAACCCGGCTTTTCTCCGGCACCCCATACTGAATTAGGGTCACCGGATTAAAGGGATTGGGATAATTCGGCTTTAGAGTAAAGGTTTGGGGAAACCCTGATTCCCCTGTCAGTTCAACCCCCACAACCAGGTGGTTTATGACGTCGTTGGTATCCCTGGGCTCAATTTTAAAGTTATAGAAGGTATAAAATAGAACACCCCGGAGATGTTCGATGGTGTCGCCCTGGTGGAAGGTGGAATCGTTATTCCCGTTGAAATTACCCGAATCATCCACCAGGACACCGCCGCTACCGTCATCCACCACAAATTCGCCGTAGTTACTTGGAGAGTCGGGGAAAGGGTCGGTAACGGTAACCCCGTCCACCTGAACCAGAATGGACTCCCACTGCTCGGCTGTTGCCGCCCCGGTCATGATATCCCCGGTATTAACCACAACCGGCGATGGCACCGGATTCCCAGGGGTAATGACTGTCACCGTCGAGATATCGGTCAGTCTGGTCATTTCATAACTTTCCTGAACGGTTCCCGTAACCTCAATGCTATCCCCCAACACGACGTTATTTACTGCATCGTTCACCCAGATGCCGCTCCAGGGGCTGTTACCATCCTGAATAAAATAGTAGCTGAAGTGGGTAGTATCGGTTACCACTATCCCCATAACCGTCATCTCCAATCCCTCGTATCCAGAAGCGTCATCCACAAATGGGGTCCATTGCAGATCATAGATGGTAGGACCGGCATCCCTGACAGTGTAGAATAACATGGCCTCGCTGGTGTCCCCGGGGGCAATGCCCATCTCGCTGTTATCATCCCAGGCGGTGATAAAATAATGGACGAAAGCCCCATCGGTCTGGGCGGGGATGGATGCTGAATAAACCGAATCGGGACTGGTCATGGCCAGATGTTGAAATTGGGCATAATCAACACTATAATGGAGGGAACAGGCCTCCACCGTTCCGTTATCGGTCACCGTTGCTTGGATGGTGATGATCTCTGAGGAGGTAGGACATGGGGGAGTTCGGTCAAGGTCCGAAATTACGGGCGGGCTGCTGATGTTCTCCAGGTCATCCATGGTCCTGGGATTGAGGGTGTAACCCTCAAAGCCGTAGGTCTGATAATTCCGCACCATACCGGTGATGTTCAGGACGGTGTTGTTGGGCGGCCAACTACCCCCGCCCTGAAGGTAAAGATAGACGGCGGAGAAGTGATCATCGCAGGTTATGTCCCCGGTGGCATCCCTGACGAGCATGCGATTTCCGGGCAAGTCATTATTGATCACTCTGGCGTCAGCCACGTAAACCAACTGGCTTTCATACTTTTCCCCCGTGTCAGCGGAATCTAAGCTGTCGGCGTTCACCGTGATAATTGGGGGAATATCAAAACCTGGGCCTATAGGGTCTACTGCAATAGGAGAGGGGCTGGTTATCAATTCTAACTGAGTGGCGCTCAATCCAGTGGGGGGATATTCGTTAACCACCCCCGTATACCTCACCAAATATCCAATCTGGACCGATGTGATTAATGTTCCCGACTCGGTAGTATCGTTCTGGAGTACCATTAACCCGCTCCATGGTCCCCCCAGGGTATCCTGAATGTACACCGACCACCGGGCCCCTACCCCCACGTCCCGGGCACTGGATACCGCTACCCCCACCACCTGGACCGTATCCCCTAACAACGGCGAATCATCATCGGTCATAGGATCGCTCACAAACTGAATGTCGTGAATAGACACCTCTGGATATTGACCCCAGGCAAACCCCACCACCAGAAACAACCCCAAGGCTGAGATCAGTGTAAAAATACCCTTTTTCATAATTCCTCCTTTTGTTAAACGGTCATTTAATAACCAGGAACTTTCCTGTCTGAACTTCACCGGTGCTGAGATCTTTAACGCAGAAGAGATAAAGGCCGGAGGCAATGGCCTGATCATCCCGGGTGACCAGATCCCAGGCGTGCTCACCCCCGGGAAAAAGTCGTCCCTCCCCTGAATATTTTTCAAACCAATTAATGTCCTCACCCCTATAGGTCAGGGCTTTATGTTGAAATTTATCCACCAAATCACCCGTCAGGGTATATATTCTTACTTCACATTCCGGGGGCAGATTATAAAAATAGATTTTCCGGTCACGTTCCAAAAGCCCATCCCACATGACACGGGTCCGATAGGGATTGGGATAAACCCCTACCTTCAAACCGGTTTTCCTTTGAGCCAAAGTCCCTGGAAAAATCCGCACCGATGTTAAAATCTTGCTGCTCTCTAAACTTTCAATACCGTTCTCCGGGTCCCCTTTATCGTAGGCGACAACGGAAAAGGCGTATTGCCAGCCGTTGTGGAGGTTTTTATTCACATAACTGTAGTGATAAAAAATGGTATCAGGGGTTCCAGTATTCGAGTTTAGGGTAATTTCATCCTCAAAGTAGACCGGCTGGGCCAAACGGATAGTGCTGAGCCCGCTATCATAACCCAGGCTGTCTTTGACGTCATATTGCTTAAATAGGCTTAAGGATCCCAGGAAATCCCTTCCCGGAGCATCCTCACCCAGGAGAGTCCGATAAAGCCTATACCCCTCAAAATCCTTTTTCTTACTAATGATGTCCATGGACTCCTCTGAGGAATTATCCCAGTACAGGGTCGCCTGACCATCCCCCGGAATTACCCGAAACCTTGGGGGCGAAGGTGGGGTGGGCAGGACGTAACGATCCAACCTCCCGTTGCCGTTAATATCCTCACTTAAATCGAAGATCCCGTCACCGTCAACATCTACAGAATCAATAACCCCATTCCCATTGCGATCTTCCCCATTATAGGCGGTCTCGGCCCATCCAGCATAAAAATAGAGGTTCTTTTTACACAGCTCTTCGTCCAAGGTAGTGGGTTCATCCCCGAATTTTTTGGCACAGATGACCGCAAATACTACGTTAATGGTGGAATCGGGTTCAAGAAACTGAAAACGCCCGGTAGTAATCAGGGTCATGTAATTACTTGGGTTGTGAATTAAATACATCTGATTGGGAAAGAAAGAACTGCTCATCTTGTTATAGCGTTCCACGTCCGTCTGGGGCGAATTAAGATTGGGATCGCTTTGATCCCGGAATAACCAGACCTTGTAATTGGTCTTTATCCGGTATAAGGTATCATTGGCCTGGGGTGTGGCCCCCAGAAGTTTCAAGCCAACATAACTATCGGTGTATCCGGGATCCCCATCATAGTCGAAACTATAGGCCATCTGAAGGGAATCCACATACCCACAACCCACGTGACGGTAGAACGGGGCTCCCACGGAAGGGGGGGTAATATTAACATTCCGGACGACCAAGTCTGCCCAGAGACCCACATAGACATCGGTAAGGGGTTCATCACCGGTATTCGTAATATAATAGTTGAATATTACAAATGCTTCTGCATAGGGATAACTCCAGGCGTAGGTCTCCTGATGAATGGAAACGTTGATGGGCACGTGTTCTGGGATCAGGTCCCCGGATTCGGGAACTGTAGTATTGGAATCGGTGTAATCCATCACAAAATCCTGATGGCTTATGGCTTCGGGATGGAAGAAGGGGGAGTAGACAATCGAGGACCTCTCTTCAATGACGTCAAAGAGGTCATCGGAGGTGGTGAATTCAAAACCATTTTCTTCAGCAGACGCCAGCGAGGGGACATCCACCGCCCCGGTGGTCACCAGGGTTGTTCCACCCCTCTTCCCCCCTATCCATAGACCGCCGTCAAAGAGGTGTTCGACCCCGGACCCGATTGGATATTCGCAGGAAGGCTGATCCACCGGG
>JADHWK010000066.1 GCA_016783505.1 Candidatus Zhuqueibacterota bacterium
CTTACTCCGACGCTTTATGGGCTGACCATGTGGGCGGCTCCGCTGCTCTGCGAGACCGCATGAGTTCCTTCCGTGCCTATTACTTCTATGAGGACAACAACAATCGCTTTCCCATTTATGCACCAGAAATCATGTGGGGGGCCACGGTATACAAGAAAGGGGTCTGGGTGCTTCACATGCTCCGTCACGTGACCGGTGATTCCAGCTTCTTCCATCTTCTTTGAGGACTGGGCGGATCAGTTCGGTTATGCTGCTGCCACCACTGAATATATGATTGAGGTGGTATCCCAGGCCGCCGGACTGGATATGGAATGATTTATCCACCAATGGGTTTACGACGCCTGGTATCCCGAATACCAATACGCCTGGCAAGCAACCGACTTAGGCGGCGGGCAATGGCAGGTTGACCTGGTTATTGAGCAGGTTCAGGGTCCTGAAGACAATACCCCCATCTTCAAGATGCCCATTGATATTGGCCTCTGGTACAATACGGCTTGGCATGAATTTGTGGCCTGGGATTCCCTGGAAAGCCAGCACTTTCAATGGATTGTGGACGGCCAACCCACCAACCTGCGCTTCGATCATGATGAGTGGGTGCTTTGCACCAAGACTCAGGTCAGCATGCCCGCCGAAGTAACCCTTAGTCACTTGGATCACCGGGTAGAGGATTCACTGGGCAACGGGAATATGGGCGCCGATCCCGGCGAGACCGTTAACCTATATGTCCGCCTGATGAACCAGGGTTGGAACGAAGCGACCGCTGTGTTCGGTGAATTGAGCAGTTCCGACCCCTATATCGAGGTTATCGGTGATACTTCCAGCTATCCGGAAATCGCAGGCTATCAAGCCCAAGAGAATCTTGATCTCTTCATCGTGCAAATTGTCCCCTCCTGTCCCACGGATTACGGGGCCGACATGCAGATCCAGGTGACCGCGGCTGGGGGGTATTCCCAGGATGTCAATTTTACCCTGCTAATCGGTGATCCACGGCTTCTGCCAGTGGGGCCCGACGCTTATGGATACATAGTCCTCGACCCGCACGACTCCGGTGGTCCCACCTTTGAGTGGATTGAGATCAGCCCCTCCCAGGGCGGCCCGGGCACCGCCATTGAATTTACCGCTGACGACCAGACAGTCCCTGTCCCCCTGCCGTTTCCCTTCACCTTCTACGGACAATCTGGTGATACCCTGTCCGTGTGCAGCAACGGCTGGATAACCACCGCAGCGGTGGCGGAAACGGATTACAGCAACTCTGCCATTCCCGACCCGGACGGACCCACCGGTATGATCGCCCCCTTCTGGGAGGACCTTTCACCCCAGGAACACGGCGAAGTGTCATACTATCACGATGAACCGAAACATCGCTTTATTGTAGAGTTTTTCCAGGTGCGCCAGTATCAACCCAACTGGGCCTGGGAGAGTTTCCAGGTTGTCTTGTATGACCCGGTATACTATCCCACCCCTACTGGCGATGGGGAAATTCTGTTCCAATACCTGGATATCACCGATCCGGCCAGCTGCACCATCGGGATTGAGAACTGGAACGAGGATGACGGCCTGCAGTACCTCTTTAATGGTAGTAACCACGAAAATGGCTGGGTCGTCACTGATAGCTTCGCTATCAAATTGACCACCAGCCCAGCATCCCCAGTAATTCCCGAACAACCCACCCCTGTTCCCAGCCGGTATGTCCTCTACCAGAATTATCCTAATTCCTTCAATTCTATGACAGTTATCCGATACCAGTTGCCCGAGCCCGGGCCGGTGAGTTTGGATGTGTGCAATCTACTGGGTCAAAAGATTGCCACCTTGGTTCGGGGAAAACAGGGGGGTGGGGAACATACGGTTGCCTGGAACGGCCGCACCGAACAGGGCGCAGAGGCTGCCTCAGGGATCTATTTTTATCGGATAAAAACTGGTAACTTTGTGCAGGTGAAGAAGATGGTTGTTTTAAGGTAAAGATCAAAGTTAAAATTAGCAATTAGCAATGCAAAATTAGTCCCGATAAATTCGGGACAAAATGAGCAAGCCAAAATGGAGAATAAAGAAAAAAGATTTTGAAATTGCTAATTGCTAATTGCTTCAGCCATAGGCTGATCCCTGCCCACGGCAGGCGGGCGCCTCAGGCGGAAATTTTACATTTTACATTGAGCCTTTTCATAGTAGTCAGCTTAAAGAGCCCCGGTAGTCTATGTTGGGGCTTTTTTTAAAGCAGAAATTACATTTGGATTAAACTGAAAAAACGGGGGATATTCAGTTAAGAATCAAAATGGGGTTGACTTTTAGCCTTATAATTTTTATATTATATTAAGTTGAGGAGTGAATTTTAGGGTTAATATTAAGGCTTAAATGCCAAATACTTTTCATAATTTTTTTCACACAATTTTTTCATTAATTTACCCTTCATATTGCAATTTATGTGGGGATGAGTTACACGACGGGGAGAAACTGGTATGCAGAGGGTGTTGGTCAGGTTTAAAAAGGTGGGGTCGGCAAAGTATCGGGATGGACATTCCCCAGCACGAGCGGTTTGTTTCCCATCTCAGGGTTGCTTTCGAATTTGATGAGCGGTTGCAGCAAATCATACATCTGTTGAAATATGACCGAAGGCGCATTGTTGCCCGGGAGTTGGGCCGTCTCCTTGCCAATGAGGCCCTTGTGAAAGAAGAGCTGGCATCCGTTGACTTTATTGTTCCCATTCCCCTGCACCCCCGGAAACTTCGGGAGAGGGGTTATAATCAGTCCCAGCTTGTCGCCCAAGAGTTTGCCAGAGTGGTGGGTATTCCAGTGGGTAAGAATCTGGTTAAGAGACAGAGGTATACCCAGACTCAGACTCAATTAAGCGCGGAAGAAAGAAAGGTCAACGTGGACGGTGCTTTCAGGGTTATGTTGAAGGACAAGGTGAAGGGTAAATCCATTTTACTAGTGGACGACGTCCTAACGACCGGGGCCACCCTGAACGCCTGCGCCCGGGAATTGGTGTTGAACGGGGCCAGGGAAGTGCGGGGTTTAGCCATTGCCCATCCCCCTATTGAGGGATCAAAAGAAACAAATTAGCTTCTCTAATTTTTCTTGACTTTAGATATAAAAGTTTGTATATTAATTAGATTAAGATATAGTTCAAAATAGGATGATCCGTTAATGAGAGTGGGTATTCTTACGGGTGGTGGTGATTGTCCGGGACTGAATGCCGCTATTCGGGCGGTGGTTCGGAAAGGATTTGACGCTTATGGGTATGACTTTTTGGGGATTCGAAACGGATGGGCGGGGTTGATCGAGGGGCAGGTGGAACCCGTCAGCCTCTATTCGGTTTCGGGAATTTTAAATAGAGGAGGGACCTTTCTGGGAACATCGAGGACAAACCCTTTTAAGGGACAGGGGGCCCTGGAACGGCTTAAGGAGAATGTAAAAAAATATGAATTGAATGTCATTGTCGCCATCGGGGGTGAGGATACCCTGGGGGTGGCTCAGAGACTATTTGAAATAGGCATCCCCACGGTTGGCATTCCCAAGACCATTGACAATGATCTGGCGGGGACGGATTATACCTTCGGGTTTGACACTGCCGTCTCCATTGCTACCGAGGCCATTGATCGGTTGCACACTACTGCTGAATCCCATCAACGGGTTATGGTGGTTGAGGTTATGGGCCGACACACGGGTTGGATTGCCGTCGCCTCTGGCATCGCCGGGGGGGCGGATTGCATTCTCATTCCTGAGATCCCCTTCAGTATAGACGATGTTTCCAATTTGATCATTAAGCGCCATAAAAAGGGGAAAAACTTCAGTATCGTGGTGGTGGCAGAAGGGGCTAAGGCCAAGGAACAGAAGGATTACATCACCCAATCAAAGAAGGTGGACGATTTTGGCCACATCATCCTGGGTGGGGTGGGGGATTGGATTGGGAAGAGGATCGAAGAGAAGACGGGTCTGGAGACCCGGGTGACCATCCTGGGCCATATCCAGCGGGGTGGATCCCCAACCGCCTACGACCGTATCCTGGCCACCCGGTTCGGCATAAAAGCGGCCGATTTAATTCATCAAAAGAAATTTGGCCTGATGGTCAGCTTAAAAGGAAACACCGTTGATTCGGTCACGCTGGCTGAGGCGGTGGTCAAGACCAAGACGGTGGACCTGAAATTCTATGAAATTGCCAAGGTGTTCTTCGGCTGACGGTGATGGAACGCATCGGTATTTTGACCAGTGGGGGGGATTGTGCCGGGATGAACGCTGCTCTGCGGTCGGCGGTGCGAACCGCCCGGAAAAAGGGGGTTGAAGTCTACGGGTTCAAACATGGATTCGTGGGAATATTGGAAAAGGACTTTATTTCCCTGGATTCCCGGCATGTCAGCGGGATTCTGCAGCGGGGGGGGACCGTTTTGCAGTCGGCCCGCTGTGAGGAGTTCAAAACCAATAAGGGTCAGGAGAAGGGATTTTCTAATTTAAAGGAACTGGGGGTGGGGGGGATGATTGTTATCGGCGGGGATGGCTCCCTGAACGGGGCTTTTGTCCTTCATCAGATGGGAATGCCCACCGTAGGGATACCAGCAACAATTGATAATGACATCTACGGCACCGATATGTCCATCGGTGTGGACACCGCCTTGAACACCATCACCCATGCCATTGATACCATTCGGGACACGGCCTCCTCCCACGACCGGGCGTTCATCATTGAGGTCATGGGGCGCCATTCTGGCTATCTGGCGTTGACTGCTGCTATTGCTTCCGGGGCTGAGGCGGCTGTCATCCCCGAGGTGCCCTACGATCTGGGAGCCATTGCTGATAACCTGCTTCAGCGGTATGAAGCCGGGAAAACGAATAGCATCATCATCGTGGCCGAGGGGGGCTCAGATGCCTATACTATCGAACGGAAATTGAAGCATCGAATAGGCTATGAGACCCGGATTACTGTGCTGGGTCACCTTCAACGGGGCGGAGAGCCTAGCGTCTTCGATAGGCTTTTAGCCTCCGAATTTGGGATGCGGGCGGTGGAGGCCCTGCTGGAAGGGAGATCGGGGGAAATGGTGGCCCTGCAGTCCAACGAATACCTCGCCATTCCGTTTGAAGAGGTGTTCGCCCACAAGAAAGTGATCCCCCAGCGGTTATTGGAATTGGCGGAGACATTGAGCAGTTAGTTAACGTATTGGGAAGGATAAAACAATGGAAGAAATAAAAAAGCAGTATATTGTTGATGAACAGAATCGAAGAATCGCCGTGCAAATTGACCTCGAAACTTTCGAGAAGATAGAAGAAATTCTGGAAAATCATGCTTTGGTGCAACTGATGAAAGAGAATGAGAGTGACTATACTTTAGAACTCAATCAGGCCAAGGCCTATTATCAAACACTGGAAAAAGTAGTTTGAAGATAAAATACCGGAAAAAGTTTCTAAAAGAACTCTCAAAAATCCCCCCCCGAATAAGAGAAGATGATGGATATACTGGAACTTCTGGGTGTTGGTTTCGGGATAATAACCGCTTTAATTACTATTTTCAAGTTTATTTAGCTATAAGGAGATATTGCGATGATGACCATTAATGAAATCAGAAGGCTTTTAGGGAAAGAGTCGGATTATTTGTTAAATCACACCTCAACGTGTATCACAAAAGATCAACTCCATCTTCCAGGATCTGACTGGGTTGATCGTATCTTCAGTGGGTCGGATCGGCCCACACCGGTACTGCGCAATCTCCAATCCCTATTCAGCCACGGACGGCTGGGCAACACAGGGTATCTCTCCTTCCTGCCGGTGGATCAGGGAATAGAACATTCCGCGGGGGCATCTTTCGCCCCTAATCCCATTTATTTCGACCCGGAAAATATCATTAAATTGGGTATCGAAGGCGGTTGTAACGGGGTTGCTTCA
Source organism: Candidatus Zhuqueibacterota bacterium (assembly GCA_016783505.1). Classification (GTDB taxonomy): domain Bacteria; phylum BS750m-G25; class BS750m-G25; order BS750m-G25; family BS750m-G25; genus BS750m-G25. The sequence continues at coordinate 5,869 of JADHWK010000066.1, forward strand.
ACGCTTGGCGTCTTGGGAAGCGTGGCCCGAAAATACGCCCATAAAATACCTTTCATCCTGAAATTCAATCATAACGAGCTCTTATCTTATCCTAATAAATACGATCAAATTCTTTTTGCCAGCATAAAGCAGGCCCTTGACCTGGGCGCAGTCGCTGTGGGGGCCACTATCTACTTTGGCTCTCCCGAAAGCGATCGGCAGATTATCGAAGTGAGCGAGGCTTTTCAGATAGCCCACGAGATGGGGATGGCTACCATCCTCTGGTGCTATCTGCGGAATGATGCATTTAAAGTAGAAGGAGTGGATTATCATGCTAGCGCCGATCTGACCGGGCAGGCCAACTATCTGGGTGTAACCATTGAAGCGGACATTGTTAAACAGAAACTGCCCACCAATACTGGCGGTTATAAGGCCTTGAATAGGGGTAAATCCAGTTATGGAAAGTTTGACGAACGCATGTACGCCGAATTATCCTCAGGCCATCCGATAGATTTGACCAGATACCAGGTAGCAAATAATTATATGGGTCGGGTCGGATTGATCAATTCCGGAGGGCCTTCCGGGAAGGACGATCTGGCCCAGGCGGTAAGAACAGCGGTCATCAACAAGAGGGCTGGGGGGATGGGGCTAATCAGCGGACGCAAAGCATTCCAAAGATCAATGACAGAAGGAATTAAGATCTTAAATGCCATCCAGGATATTTATCTATGCCAGGATGTCACCATTGCATAAACCAGATAGTTACAAAGAGTTCCCCGAAATTTCGGGGCCTAAATTTCAAAAATTATTTGTGACAGTTTACCACTACCTGATATTGAAAAATAGGGGATTTTAGAGGAGGATAAGTAATGGCGATCAGAGTAGGGGTTAACGGATTTGGGCGGATCGGCAGGTTGGTTTTTCGGGCCGGAATCGGAAAAGAAGATATAGAGTTTGTGGCCATCAATGACATCACCGACTCTAAAACGTTGGCCTTTCTTCTCAAATATGATTCCGTCCACGGGGTGTTCAAGGGGCGGATTGATGTGGAAGGCGATACCATTTTGGCTAATGGGAAAAAGATTAAGGTTTTGAGCGAAAAAGACCCGGGTATGCTTCCCTGGGGGGATTTGGGGGTGGACATTGTGGTGGAATCAACCGGGATTTTTCGGAAGAGGGATCAGCTGGAGAAGCATCTGGCTGCCGGTGCCAAGAAGGTTATCCTGACAGTGCCCGCCAAAGACGAGATAGACGCCACCATTGTTTTAGGGGTAAACGATCATACCCTCAAAGATACGGACTGTATTATCTCCAATGCCTCCTGCACCACTAACTGCCTGGCCCCGGTGGTCAAGGTTTTGCACGAAGGTTTTGGTATCGTAAAAGGGCTAATGACCACCGTGCACGCCTACACCGCCGACCAGCGGCTGGTGGATGCCCCCCACAAGGACTTAAGGAGGGGGCGGTCGGCGGCGGCCTCGATTGTCCCCACTACCACCGGCGCGGCCCGTGCGGTGGGTGTGGTGCTGCCAGAGCTTGCGGGTAAATTGGACGGCATAGCCCTGAGGGTGCCGGTGATCAACGGCTCTATCATTGATCTGGTGGTTGATATGGCAAAGGAAGCGACTATCCAGGAGATCAATGGAGCCATGAAACAGGCCGCCGAAGGGGAGATGAAGGGCATTCTGGAATACTGCGAGGAACCGATTGTGTCCATTGATGTGGTGGGCAACCCCCATTCTTCCGTGTTCGACGCCCTTTCCACTAATGTCATCGGGGGCAATCAGGCAAAGGTGGTGGCCTGGTATGACAACGAATGGGGATACTCCTGTCGGGTGGTGGATTTGATTGAGAAAATCGCTTGAACATGAAAAAGTCCGAGCTAAAAAATTACGGATAACTATCATCTTCGATTGATACTGCAGTTCGGGTCAGCAGTTAGCCGGATGAGTAACCGTGAAAGCGACTTGGATATTGCCGTCTTAGTGGATGGGTCTGAAGACGTATCAAAGGATAAATATCAATGGTATTTGGGCGGTGAATTCATAAGGCTTTTTATGAGGGATGACGTGGATGTGGTTATTATTAATACAGCCAATTCACTGTTGCGATATGAAATAGCGATGAATTGTAAAATTATTTTTGAGAAAGGCGATGCTTTTGCCAAATTTGCAAGCCGTGCCATGAAGGACTATGAGGATGATAAAAAGTTCTACGATCAGTTCTACAAGGATGCCATACACAGTCTGTTTGATTTTGAGGGTGTACAATGATTAATCGCCCAATGGGGGTTGACCATTTGAATTTTAAAGGCAAAAGGGTTTTAATTAGGGTGGACTTCAACGTTCCCTTAGATGAAGGACTTAACATTACCGATGACACTAGGATCGTGGAAGCCTTGCCGACGATCAGGAAGGTTTTGGCCGATGGGGGGAAGGCGATTTTGATGTCCCATCTGGGGCGGCCCAAGGGACAGGTTAAACCTGAGTTGAGTTTAGTACCGGTGGCCAAACGGTTATCGGAGATGTTGGATAAACAGGTTATGCTGGCTGAGGATTGTATTGGGGCTAAGGTGGAGAGTCTCATAAAGGGGCTGAAAGCCGGGGATTGTTTATTACTTGAGAACCTGAGGTTTCATCCTGAAGAGGAGAAAAACGCCCCCGATTTTTCCAGACAACTGGCCTCGCTGGGTGACATCTACATCAACGATGCCTTCGGCTCCGCCCATCGATCCCACGCTTCCACAGTGGGGGTTACCCGATATTATGATCAGTGTGCTGCCGGCTATTTGATGCAGAAGGAAATAGCCTACCTGGGAAAAGCTTTATCCAACCCCGAACGTCCCTTTGTGGCCATCCTGGGAGGGGCGAAGGTTTCGGGAAAGATTGATGTTATCAAAAACCTACTGGATAAAGTGGATTATCTGCTCATCGGGGGGGGGATGGCGTATACCTTTTTCCGGGCCATGGGGCTTCAGACCGGGGAATCCTTAGTCGAGGAGGATAAGATCGGGCTGGCGGCTGAAATTCTGGGAGGAATTAAGGATCAGCGCATAGATTTCATCCTTCCCGACGATTGTGTAGTGGCCGAAGATTTCAGTAATGAGGCATCGTATAAAACGGTCCCCAGGGGAGAAATACCACCGGAGTGGCAGGGATTGGATGTGGGTCCTAAGACGGTGGAACGCTTCGCATTGATTATTGGTGAGGCAAGGACAGTTTTGTGGAATGGTCCTCTGGGTGTCTTTGAGATGCCAAATTTCGCTATGGGAACCAGAAGGATCGCCCAGGCCCTGGCCAATGTCACTGACCAGGGGGCGGTGACTATCATTGGTGGGGGGGATACGGCGGCGGCGGTTAAGCAATTCGGTTTCGGGGACCGTATAAGTCATATTTCAACCGGCGGTGGGGCCTCCTTGGAATTTTTGGAGGGAAAGAAACTTCCCGGGATTGAAGCGTTAACGGATGCCTAAGAGGAGGAGAATGAAGCGGAAATTAATCATCGCCGGCAACTGGAAGATGAACAAGACAGCCCTAGAGGCCGAAGGTTTGGTGAAAGATTTGGTCTCAAACATTGGTAGTGTTCAAAAAACCGATGTGGTTATCTGTCCCCCTTTTACAGCGCTGGAAACCGTGGGGCGACTTATTGATGGTACCCCGATTGCCTTGGGGGCCCAGAACATGCATTGGGAAGAAAAAGGAGCCTTCACCGGGGAAATCTCCGCTGATATGTTGAAGGCGCTGGGGTGCCGGTACGTCATCTTAGGCCATTCAGAGAGGAGACAGTATTTCGGAGAGACCGATGAAGGGGTCAATAAAAAATTGCGGGCCGCTTTGGAGGCAGGATTACAACCTATTGTTTGCGTGGGTGAGACCTTAAAAGAGAGGGAAGCTAGGGTCACAGAAAAAGTTTTAAGTGATCAACTAAAAGGAGTGTTCAGGAATTTTGCCGTCGAGGAGCTTGGGGATGTGATATTAGCCTATGAGCCCGTGTGGGCCATCGGCACCGGCCGGACGGCCTCACCCCAACAGGCGGCCCAGGTCCATCGCTTTATCCGGGGGATATTGGGCGATCTCTTTACCCCCCACTGGGCGCAGGGCTTAAGGATTCAATACGGGGGAAGCGTAAAACCGGAAAACATCCGGAATTTATTGGCTGAGGTTAACATAGACGGGGCGTTGGTGGGCGGGGCCAGTCTGGATAATGGGCCATTTGCCCGGATTGTGGCAGTGGCAGAGGAAATGAGCCGATAGTGAACTTAGCCGTTCCAAGATCGTTTTCCCCTGGCCGGGCAGGTAAGACCCTTCGGGCCGAAAGGATCGGGCAGTTGAAATAATGGAATAATGGAATGATGGGGTAATAAGTATATCAAATGATCAGGGATCAGTGGGAAGAATATTAGAAGAACATGATAAGATAAACGAGTTAAACATCGCATGGAGAAAATTATCTGGTATTCTGATACTCTGATCAGTCCGGCGTCAGTTAGGCATCCGTCCGGCGCCTGACGGACCTGACTAACCTGAAGGATATTCTGATTTACTTTAAATTATATGAGTCTTGTCGCTATGAGTTTTTTAAAAAGTAGAAGCCTAATATTTTCAATGATGTTAATAGTTACATACCACGGAGGATAGAAGATGGGATTCTTAATCTTTATACACATTTTGGTTGCTTTTTTTCTGGTTATTGTTATTTTACTCCAGTCAAGCAAAGGGGGGGGGTTGGCCGGGGCCTTTGGGGGAATGGGTGGGGGAGCGGTCTTTGGGGGTCGGGGAGTGGCAACCTTCCTCAGTAAAGTGACCACCGTTTTGGCGACGATTTTGCTTATTAACTGTATCATCATAGGGGTTATCGCCTCCCGGCGCGGGGAACGGGAAAGTTTGATCCAACAGGCGGCTCAGAGAGCCCGGGTAGAATCACCGGTGGCTAATCTGCCGGCCGTTCCAGGGACGGTGTCCCCGCCCGCTGAAGAAAAGCCGGCTCCCACCGGGGAGGAAGGGGAATAAACATATTAGTTCTTCCCGAAATTTAATGGTTAATTAGGAATGGAGGTTTGTTGCAGAGCGGGATATATTGGAAAATTCGAAGCACGATTCCGAACCTTCGGGACGAAACAAATCCGAATGACCAAAAGCCAAAATTAGAAGAAATATAATTTATAAACTTAAGAAAATAGATATTAGTTGAAGCTTCGGACTCATATAGCGTAAAGGTAACTAACGTTTTGAACATCGGTCAGGCGCCCGGGCCTGTTGCAGAACTATCGCATAGGAATAAATTCCTATGCTAACTCTAAGAAAGTATGTTGAAACATACTGTTATTAGTCCCGAAGTTTCGGGACTTTCGTTGAGATAGCGTGATAATTTATTATCACGCAAAGAGGAAACCAGCGATTTCAGAGTTGTGCCACAGGCCCTCCCGACTGATGGGAAGGGATCATAATTGACAATTTTCAATTGACAGTTGTCAATTTTTCCTAAGATTGCCGAAGTGGTGGAACGGGTAGACACGCCATCTTGAGGGGGTGGTGCCCTTTTGGGTGTGCCGGTTCGAGTCCGGCCTTCGGCACTATTCGCCATATTGTTTCCCCCTGGGAGCGTAACCTCCTACGGACCGGGCATGCAAGACCCTTTGGGCCGACGGATTTAGATAGCGATGGTAAAAAAGAGGGTTTGAGAATGGAAAAAAGAAGGATTTTAGTCGTTGACGATGAGATGGAAGTTTGTATCTTAGTTAAGGAATTTTTGGAAGAAAGAGGCTATCAAGTGGCGGTGGCCAATCGGGGTAAAGATGCCGTAGAGGGGATGAAATCTTTTCGACCCCACGTGGTCCTGTTGGACATAAGGATGCCCGGTATGAGCGGTATGGAAGTGCTGGATCAGATCCGGGAGATTGATAAGGAAGTGGGGGTAATTATGGTTACCGCTGTCAAAGATGAGAGAATCGGAAGGGAGGCCTTAAAGAAGGGGGCCACGGATTATATCGTCAAACCTATTGATCTTGATTATTTGGAGACCAGTGTACTGACAAAGATTACTCAAACTTGGTGATGGGAGTTTCAATGAACCCTGGAAAAATATTGGTGGTGGATGACGAGATAGAGATTACGGAGTTCGTGGGCGAGTTTCTGAAGGAGAAAGGCTACCACGTAATCACTGCTAATGACGGCTTTACGGCCTTAGAGAAGGTAAAAAGTGAAAAACCGAACTTAGTGCTTTTAGACATCAAGATGCCGAAGATGGATGGTCTAGAGACCTTGAAGAGGATTCGGGAGATCGACCTCGGGGTGGGGGTGGTTATGGTGACGGTGATAAAGGACGAGGAAATCGGCCGCCGGGCAATGGAATTGGGGGCCTTTGATTTTATCAACAAGCCCATTGATTTAACCCAGCTCGAAAATAC
>JADHWK010000004.1 GCA_016783505.1 Candidatus Zhuqueibacterota bacterium
CCCAAACTTTCGGGGTCTTCCCCAGATATTCCGCCGCTGTCATCACCTTTGGGCTTTCGTCCCAGACCTTCTGGGTTCTTTCCTTGAATTTGGCCTCTCGGGGCAGATGATGGTCATAGATAATGAGAGACGCACCAATCTGGCTAACGATGACATGGGCGTTTTCCACTGCCCGATCAAGATTGATCCGGTTGACCAGATAGCCAAACATGTAGGTCATCGGCCCGTCCAGAACTAAGATATTTGGATTTTCGCGAATAATGAATCCAGCGTAATCTTCGATGACGGGACCATCCACATCGGAGGAATGAAGAAATTTTTCACCCTCAACCTCGATGACCGTAGCGAATATCCACCCAACCCGGGAATATTCGATCCCGTGAAACAGGGGCTCAGAAAACTTAATCTTTGTCCCGCCGAAGGTAATTTCTTTCCCATCCGCAAATTTTACCCCAACGTCGTCAAACTTTAGTACCGGGATCAAAGAATTTCCTTTCCAGCGCTTGACCCGGCCCTGGAACCATTTTCTGCCCTTTTCCAGCAGTTCGGCCTTCCTTCGATTGTAATCCCCAAAATCCTTGCCCAAAGCCAGGGGCAACTTGTCCATAGTATCGGGATACTCCTGGGGCTTATTCTTCTTTAACACTTCCTTTAGGGGGATGTTTCCAAAATGTTGATACAGGTTATCGTAAAAATTTTCCGCCCGTTTTCGCTGGGAATCGTTGATATATTTATTGGGGTTCTTTGAGAATAAGGTTTTACCTTCGTATAAACGTGGATCGAAATCGGTGAAGTGATCGTAATGATAGTGGGAGATGACGATTATGTCCGCCTGTTGGCTCGCCTTCAAAATGGCCTCTTCAGCTTGGATTAACCACTCCCATTTCTGCTGGTCTGAGGCGGGAAACCCGGGCTGCATCACTGCCGCCCCGGGATCAATGAGGACGGACACATCCGGTGTTTTAACCAGACAACAGGCCGACTTGGCCCCCAGCGAATCAAACCAGATGGGCTCAAACTGAATCTTCATAATGTAAGTTAAAAATAAAAAAGCCTATTGTCAAGAAAAATAAAAAGCCCCATCGTTAAATGGGGCCTTCTTTTTGAATGTAGCCGCATGCTTTATGCCTGCAGTCTATTAATACCACGCACCCCGAAACTTCGGGGTGCGGCTACACCTGTTTTGCTCATTTGGCCTTATTTCAGCATAATCATCTTTTTGATTTCTTGAAATTCCCCCGCCTGAATTTGATAAAAATAGATCCCGGATGAATAACCTGATGCATCCCAGCTTACTTGGTGGTAACCGGCAGGTTGATGTTTATTAACCAATGTGTACACCTCCCGTCCCAGGATGTTGAATATCTTCAGGGTTATTTCAGATTCCATTGGAAGGCTGTATTTGATGGTAGTCAACTGATTGAAGGGATTGGGGTAGTTCTGATTAAGATAAAATGTCCTTCGTGAAATATATTCTTCGACACTTAGGGGTGGTTCATATCCAAAAAGCTGTATATCGTCTATATTCCAGCCGCAGTACTTCCAGCCACCATCGGTTGGTCCCATAGTCCAGCGTAGATACACTGTGGGCTGATTATCTGCAACCGCTGAAATGTCCAGATCCATCTGGGTCCAGGATACATCGGTGATCTCGGAGAAGTTCTGCCAAACCGTCGTCCAGTCGGTCCCGTTGTTGCTGACCCTCACATCTGCATTATCATATCTTGGTTGCTCAACCCCCAGCCAACGCCAAAACCTCAAATGCACATTGAATAGTCCTGAGCAATTGATGGGGGTGCTGGTCAGATACCTTTCCGGAAGGTAATTGGTATAGTCCCCGTTAAGGTTATATCCATAGACATCGTTGCCGGTGTAACCACTGGTTGGATCGGGGCCACCATACTCACCTCCACCACCAGTTGGCTGCCCGAATGCCCAGGCCCCCTCCGTTGTCCAGCCGGGATCTATGTCGAGCGTCCACTGGTATCGAGGTGTCGCTTCTCCAATTGTCAACATGACCTGACGGGTAGTATCACCCAAGTGGTCAGTCGTGTTGGTGAAATAAACGGTGGCGAAATGTGCACCCTCGGTCAGCGTCTCAGCGTTATTGTTAATCCCGACGGTTACCTCTGCTGTTCCGCCCGGTGATAAGACGCCGGATGTATCACCGGAAATAGTCACCCAATCAGTTGTAGAATCGAGGATTACTTGGTAGTTGATGGATTGGATATCCCTATTCTCCAGCGTGTAAATGGCGCTTAATGGTGAGAAAGGACCACCTGCAGGTCCTTCGGATTGGAAATCATTCGCTGGGCTGACTCGCAGACCCCTGTTAACAGTTAACGCTTTAATGCAGAAGTTTCCCGTACCACTAAATCCTGATGGGTCATCATAGTAATAAAAATCCAACCAATCGGAACCACTAAGGTAAAAACTTTCTCCGGGATCGGCTGAGGATTCAACAATGGTACGATAAGAAGCACCTAACAAGACCGGGACATCTGAGGTTCGATCATACGGTTGTCCCCCTCTAGATAGTTCTTGATAAACATAAAAATCATCGCCCTGTGTAAGTTCTACCTGTGTTTCCAGATCAACGGTGTGAAACCCTATGTACTCAATGGTGCCTGTTTTTGTGGAAAGTTCGTCTAATAATACACCATCTTCAAAGCGGTCGTAGATTTTAACTGTGTAAGTCACACTGTCTGCAGCAGTGAAAAAAGAAATAGTTCTTAGCAACTCTTCACCGGCGGCAGTGAATTTATTGAATGCTATATCACAATCCGTTTTCGTATCACGCCAGCCGTGGTAATCATAATAATAGATATGATCGTAGTATAAGGGTTCGACATCTTGGAAAGAAATTGCCCCCATCTCAGGATGCTGGCCACAATGTTTGTCATAGTAGGAAATCCAGAAACAGCCATCGAGACCCCAATCGCTTCCCCAACTGTTTTTGCAGAGCCAAGCGCCGAGGCTGGGAGCCTGAGTAACCTTATTATCATCCCACCCTATGATTGCAATGGCGTGATTGGGATCACTGGAACTGCTTGGTGGTTGGTAATGGATGAAATTGGAGATGAATGAGTTATCGTAACACATGCACGTACCCATCACCCCTTCTTCCATAATTTTGTACTTGATGGTGTTGATGTTACTCAGATCCGATCCGGCCACATACCACTCGATATCCTTTACATAGTAATAATGATAGTTGGGATCATACCTGGCCGGTGGCGAGCCGTAGGATTGCCCATCAATATCCCGGACAGCTCCCTCACTGCGGGTCAGATACGCTGCTGTAACCCTGTAGTCGCCACCTTGGTGCACCTCAAGCCCGCCGCCAATGGGTGGAACGGTATCATCATTATTGTACTCGTTAAACCCATTCCACCAATCAAGATGGTATTCTGCTAAATTTGGCTCGCCAGTTTCCCCGGCAGCCGTCCAAGCACCGGTCATCATGAGATTACCTTCTATGGCAGCCATCGCCCCGTGCGTCCAGCAGGTGCCCCCATACTGCCTCCTAACCCCGGTTACATAATTTTCACCATCAACATCGCGCAAATCGAAAGTAACTGGTGGATCTGCAAAGGATTTCGGTGCCACCATTGCAAAGATAAATGCCAACATAATAAAAAATTCTGCCCTTTTCACGTTTCTTCCTACATTCTGTTTTTATTTGTTGAGCCCAGTATGAAAACCCAATTAAAAAGTCTAAAAACCTCAAGTTGACTCTTTTTGGAATGTAATATAATGTTTTTTACTTAATTTGTCAACAACAAAAAAGCCAACCGCAAAGGATTGGCTTTTCAGAAATCCTATTCTGGTATTTGCTATTTCAACAAAACCATCTTCCTCACATTCTGAAAATTACCCATCTGAATTTGAAAAAATTGATCCCGGATGAATAACCTGATGCATCCCAGCTTATCTGGTGGTAACCGGCAGGTTGAGGATCATTAATTAATGTAGTTGTTTCTCGCCTCAGGATGTTAAAAATTTTCAGGGTTATCTTTGATCCCTTGGGAAGGTTGTATTTGATAGTGTTGATGGGGTTGAAAGGGTTGGGGAAATTTTGCTCTAAGATAAAATATATCAATAAATCACTTGTTTTGTCTTGATTGGAACTAACTGTTCCATATTGAATTCCATTTATGACGGCTCCCAAGAGTCCGTATCCGAACCAAAAATCCATCCACTGAGTCAGCCCAAGGTTATCTGTGACAGTATGATATTCTTCGTCATCAATAAAATTGCGCGATAAATCTAAAAAAAGTTCCCATTGGCGAAGGTTCCTGCCAAATATGTGAACTATTCCAGTCCATAACAAAATTATATCTGTCGTGTCTGAACCGTGAATAATTGTTGCAATTGTATCACCGGGCGAAACTGAAAAATCATATAACAATTCATCTTGGCAAAATTAATAATGAAAAACCGAATCTCCAGATTGGCGATGATAATATGTTGGACCAAGATCTGAACCCCAACTTTCTAATATGATTGCATAAGTCAAACCATTGGGAAAAACTGTATCTCTTAAAACTTCTCTACTGATGTAATGATATTGCCAAAAATCCCCGACATTCAATGGGTAATAAACCGAAGACTGTGAAAATATTTCTTCGATCGGTAAAATGGCAATAAATATTACTAAATAATTTAATTTCATAGTAAACTATTAAAAAAATTGAATCAAATTCTACAATTAAGAAATAATCAGCGCATTGTCTACCACGTTTCTTGCTAGATGAAAGAGCCTAATCCTTTAAAGTAACTCCATATTTAAGCCTTAACTGGGTAAACTATTTCGGTGGCAAACCAATAATAGCCCTATCACAACCAACACCCAACAGGGGTAATCTTTTATAGGCTAACCAGCTCAGAATAAAGATCCGTTGAATCTGATTTACTATAAAATAGGAAATTGTTTGGATATAGTCAAGAAAAATAATTCATAAATTTGGCCTTACAGTTCAGTCGGGCACCTGAACGATCTTTGACAAAGTTGCATCACTAACTAACCACTAAAATTCGGTAAGAACTATTGGATGGATTCAACAGGTTAAATGCAAAGCGGCGATGACCCTGCCCGAATCCCCTATTTGATTAAAAGTGCGACAGGCTTCCTCTGTGTTTTTAATAATGAGAATAATCCCTTTGGATTCGAGATGGGTTTTTGTTTCAGGGAGAATCTTCATCAAGCCTGAGGCGCCGGTGCCCACTACCAATGTATCCGGGTTTTCCTTCAGAACTTCCTCGAGGTCCTGAAGGCACAGTTCATGTCCGCTCCGTCGCCACCAGTTCGCCTCAACCCGATCGGGAAAAATAATAACATCGTTGGAATAATGTCTTCCATTAATGACAATGCTGCCAAAATTGTAAGATTCTATCTTCAATGCTACCTCCTTTATTTACTTCCTCTTTTGACTACACAAACCGAAAAGTAATGCTCAGTTATTATTTAAAGACCCCATACATTTGATCCGGCGTTAAGATTTCCGGAAACTTCTCCCTCAAAGCCAGACGGGCTAGATAACAGAGGTGACAGGCATCAACATAGGTTTCCCTAAGATTGAGATCGTAACTCTCTACCAGGGCAGCGGGACCGCCATCAATAAGGGGTCCACAGATAGGGTGAGTTTCGGGCTTGTGGGAATCTGTCATTTCGGCTAATGATTTTTCCCATAGGTTTCCTATTGCCAACCCCTGACAGAGATGGACGACACCGAGGTAATCTACATGAACCCGACCGGGGTTTTTCAGGTCCTCATGGGGACATTCTGTAAATTCAGTCCATAACTTCCTGGGAAGATCAACTGTCAATTTCTCTACAGCCCGCCCTTTAAACATGACCCTTCCACCTACTACCTGTTCGCCTCTTAAAACTATGCTGCCCCCAGAGCAGCCATCGGGTCTTTCGATGGTTATCGTGTTCACGGGTAAGCTTAGCCGACGAGCTGCTTCGATTCCATTCTTCGCTAGACTCTTTTTCTCATCATCAGAGTGGAACAAGTCATCGCTGATAGAAAGGTCGTCAATTCCGATCCCCGTAAGGGGCATCAGCCATTCCACCCCGTCCTCAATAGACGTAGCCCAGTAGCCATTGGTGACCACCCTTGTCCGAAACCCCATATCAACTGCCTGCCGCAACCCACGCTTCAAGATCGGATAATAAAGGAACGGCTCACCGCCTTCAAAATAGACCCATTCTACGGTCCCCAGCAGTTTGGCCTGACCTAATACCTGATAAATTTGATGAAGGGTAAAAGTACCCCGGGCCTCCGGGTTGCCCCAGACAAAGCAATGATCGCACTCGTAGGTGCACTGGTAAGTCAAAAGAAAATGAATACCTGTGATACCATTCATGTTAAGTATATTCTATGAAAAAAATTGGTGAATTGCAAGAGAAAAATTAGAGTTGGTGATTTTTTTTGAATCTCCACGGAATTTAGAAAAGGGGTGGTACTAAAGGAAAGAAACACCGGATGGATTGTTGGGATTGGAAGGGTTACAGATATTTATCCGACATTCAAAGAAGATAACACTTTAGTTATCGGCTTACGATTTAACAATTTTGATTTTTTGGCCTATTCATCATCCAAATCGGCTATTTTATCCCTCACACCAAATACTTCAGCAACCTTTTCACAAAAAGGTTTCATTCAAAGATAAAGATTGAGTCAGGATTTTTATTTTGTCGGACGACGGGGCCTTGGCCATCTGGCAATTACTATACTGCCATCCTTCCTCAGTCGACAAACAAATGATCCCTTCAAGGCCTTTCTGAGTTTCTTTAATCTGCGTTCGTCTTCAACTTCTACTACGGGCATTTTATCACCATTTATACGAAATATTTAGGTTTAAGCTTTAAAACAATTTATAAGTTTTATTCTTAAATATCAAGCATTTTCTCAAAGATTTTCCTTCTCACCACCCGATAAGCCGGTTTGTTCATCCCCGTATAATCTCGTGAATGATGGATTACTGGAAGATCATCTTCGGAAATTTCTCTGTCAAAGGCTTTCAATTCATCCCAATCATATTGGAGCTCCCCCTCTTCCACTAATCTTTTGAATTCATTCCATAGTTTCAAAAAGTCATCCCGATTCCCCTTTATTTCCCTTGCAGAAAGCACCATCGCTTGGAAGAGCTTTTCTACCAACCCTCCTTTCATCTTGAACGGCTTCAGATTCACCCGGATGATTTCTCCGTCCAGAGAAACGGGTTCGGTCAGGGGTTCGGTGGAATTAGGATCAACTTCGGTAAATTCCATCTCCAGCCACGCTTTTGCCGATTCCGAATTCTGGAGAAGGTGGGCGGGACCGAAGACCCCTTGATAAAGGAGCTTGTAAACATCAGCGATTTCCAAATTTTCGTGAATACTCCGGTGATATTGAATGAGATCCGTTAGGGTCATTTTTCCCTGCCCGCATCCGGTTAGGATTAAACCGATCAGAATAAGTGGGGTTAATTTGATATGGGTTACCATCCCTGAATTTGGAAACAGTTTATATCACTCAGTAATTTCCTGTTTATGAATTTCTCTTCTTTTAGCCTCTAATAGATTTTCATGTAATCCAAGATAGTCAGCAGCACTTTTCACTTTACCCGTCTGAAACACTCTTAGAACAGACTAATCTGCTCGGGTTTCATCTCCTCTTCTTCAAAAATCTTAACTTGTCCGTAGACCCCATCGTAGCCGGGGACGATGGTTAGCCGTCCCTCCCGCACCCTCATAATCCCCTCAACTATTCTAGGTGTAGTAAAGGCGGCCAGCTCCACACGGCTTAAGTCCAACAGTATTTTAAATTCGCTTCCTCCCCGGGAGATCAGATGTCGGTATTCGGCATCCACGCCCCCGGTGCCCACCCCCAGCCCCAGAGCCTCAGCGATGATCTCCTGCAGGGGGACTAGATGGACGCCCGGGATGGCATTCTCCGGGGTAAAGCCCGCTTCCCGGTCGGCCAACGCCTCCACCCTATGCATCACCCCCACCGTAAGCGGGCGGTTGCACACGGGACACCGTCCCCCATGCTTTTTGGTTTCTTCAGGTGAAAACAGGACTTTACAAGCCCGATGCCCGTCGTAATGATATTTACCCTCTTGAGGATAGAATTCAATAGTATGCAGAAATCTGGTTTTATCTTTATTTTTGATCACATCAATAATTTCGTAGTAATCCATGGAACAATCGAAGACATTAGCCTCCCTCCCAATTTTCGACGGGGAGTGGGCATCGGAATTGGAAATTAGAGCCACTTTATCCAGAGCAGACAGGCGCCAGTTCATTCCTGGGTCGGAGGAAAGTCCCGTCTCCAGGGCAAAAATGTCATTCTCCCCCTCCCCGAAGCACTCTCTAATCGTATCAAATCCTGAATTGGCCCCGAAGATAGAAAACCAGGGGGTCCAGGCGTGAGCCGGGACGATGAAACAATCCTCAGAAATGCTTAAGATCATCTTGGGCAATTCCCTGGCCGGAAACCCAAAAACGGGACGACCGTCGGATTCCAGCTTGCCGTATTCCCTTAAGGTCCGATTGATCTTCCGCACCACCTCAAAACTGGGGGCGAAGATCAGGGTGTGGATTTTTCTCGTTCTATCCCCCTGGAAGTAGATATTACTCACCTCCGTGGTCAGCATAAAACGGACTTCCCGATCACCTTCTTTTAAAACGAACAGGCCGTTCCCCTCCGGCTCCAAGGCCTCGGTCAACTCCCAGAAATAGGTGGGATGGGTAAAATCCCCGGTCCCCAGCACCCCTATGCCCTTCAGCTTTGCCCATCGGGCCATGATGGCCACCTCCATATCCTTGCTTGTAGCCCGGCTGTATTTGGAATGAACATGTAAGTCAGCTATGAATTTGGGCATAAGAATTTCCCTTTCCCTGACATAAATATAGTAACAAATTTTACGGTTAAAGTCAAGAAAAAAAAGAACCACAGAATTTCTGCGGTTCTATACACTTTTAAAAAATCTTTTGGACGAAAACCGCCTGCAAGGTCCCGAGCGGTTTACACGGGCAGCCCAACAATTCACTGAAACACCGCTTTCTCCGTCCTTTCGTTATTCATCTCTATTCTTGCGGTCCCCAACCTGAAGCTACCAAAAGTATCAAAAATGAAGTTCCTAGCCAATCCTGATATTGTTCCTCAATAGGAGTTGCTGCAAGGATAGGATACAGGTTTTTCCCCCGATGTTTACAGCCAAAATCTTAATGCTGGGGACAAAATCATCTTGCCAGCATGAAAAAGCGCATCAGATCCAGGAAGTCTTTACTGGTGTAGGAAACTCCCCAATCGCCAACCCGGTTGGCGCCAGGATACCAGGAGGCCCTGTAAGCTTGATGTTCGTTCTTAAACTGAATCTCGATGGTATATGGCGACTTATACTTTAATGGTTTGAACTCACCCACCCTTCCCAGAGCTCTCTTCACCCCAGCCTTGATCTGCTCCCGGGCCTTCTGTGGATGCAGGCTCAGACAGGCCTCCCCAAAACCCTCCTTCACGGCAATTGTTTCAATATCCCCAAAGATCGCTTTGGCCTGCTCACAAACGGCTTTATCCCCAGCGATGAAGATAACTGGCACATGGTAATATGCCGCAATGAGGCCATTCCAGCCCGCCTCAGGTAGTGATATACCGTTCACTTTTAGATCATAGATGGAACCGGACATGGTATGGTCCATGGTAGCGTCCTTTGTTCCGGCTTTAGCATGATATCCGACGAAGATAACCGCATCGAAGGTTTTGTCAATGCCCTCCATCATGCTGAAGGGACCGCCAGACCATTCACGGAGGAGCTTTGCATCTGGATTCAGTTCCTCAGGCATGAGATTTCTAGCACTTCCGTGGGAATCCCGGACTATAATTTCAGAAGCTCCGGCCTCCAAAGCGCCCTCAATGGCGGCATTGGCCTCTTTGGTCATTATAGTACGATAGTACTGATAGTCCGAGCCTGAAGAGCGAGTTTCATCCCGGTTGATGACGTCGGTTATGCCTTCCATGTCCACTGAAATGAAAATCTTCAGCCCTTTTTTGGCTGGCAATGTTGTCACGCTAAGGATCAATAAACAAACCATTCCCCATAGAAAGATCTCTCGCGTCATTTTCCCACTCCTTTCTTTAATAATTTGGTAAGTTTAATACATTTATTTATAAATAGGTTTAATGTCTCTCTTTCCCATATTCTTCAGGTATTTTTATCAAAGTACATAATGAAGATAAAACTTAGTTCTATCCAAGTCAATCTTTGTTTTAGGAGAAAGTGCTGTTCCCACCCTTGAATACCCTATTGTTGACAATTACGACAAAAGCTGGTGATCTTTTTGTTGGGGCTGATCTGGGAAATCTTCCCCCCACAGACCGAACAGGGTAGTCCCCCCCTTCCATGAACACGCAAAAAATCCCTCAATTCGACGTGAATGTCTTCCCCGATCCCATCGGCTATGGACTCCATTGCTTGTGACAGAACAGATTGAGTGGCCCCGAATAACTTCTCCAACTCCTCGAGCTTTAATCCCGAGCGTTGGCGGAAGGGCAGAATTCCCGCTTCAAAGAGAATTTCATCGGCGTAAGCGTTTCCGATTCCAGCCAGAAATTTCTGGTTAGTGAGCACATTTTTAATCATACCCCGGAACTTTCTGATTCGCTGACTGAATACCCCAAAGGTCAGGCTCGGGTCAACGGCTTCCGGCCCCAAGTCAGGAAACTGGGGTACGGTCGAAAAATCATCATTGCGGACCAAATAGACCCGCCCCATCTGCTGGGGGTCCAGATAGCGGAGTTCCATCCCGTCGTAAAAATAGATGCGAAAACAGGTTCGTTTCAGAACTTTGTCCTTGGAATTGGCCAATCTCAGTCGCCCCCCCAGCATCAGGTGCATGACCAGTTTTGTCCCGTAATCCAGATTAAAAATCAGAAATTTTCCCCTTCGATCAACCCGGTGGAATGAACTCCCAATCAATCGGGCTTTAACATCATCAATAAGACAATGTAGAACCATAGGCTGGAGAACATCAATGTTCTTAATTTGTTTACCTATGATCTTAAGGTTCAACACATTTTTCACCACTTCCAGATCGGGCAGTTCGGGCATCTAAACGTCTCGCAAATTCTAAAAAGTTATTTAAAATATTTTAGTGTTATTTAATTCCAATTCCAGAGTTTCTTAAATGTTGGAAGATTGGAAGGCTGGAAGGTTAGTTGTACCCATTCATTCATCCAATTATCCAATCATCCATTCTTCCAGTCTTCCATTTATCCATCATTCCAATTAGGGAGTAGACACTAACATTCTTTAGATTCCGATTTCGTTTAGCCTTTTGAAGGCTTTCATCCTCTCGCCGTGACCGATTTTCGCCCGGGCGATGGCCTTTCTCAAGAATTCAATGGATCGGTCGTAACTTTCTCGGTCCACCGGATAGGGATGACCGTCCTTCCCCCCGTGGGCGAAGGAATAGCGAACCGGGTCCCGAAAGCTGGGCTTGGCCCCGTAGACCAGTTCGGAGACCAAGCTTAGGGCCCGGACAGTCTTGGGGCCCACCCCCCTCATCCCCAGCAGGGTCTCGAAATCCTCCGGTTGGCGTTCATAGGTGCTGATGAAAATTTTTACCAGTCGCTGCGGGTTGATCTCCTTCAGCCAGACTTGGTGGTGATGGGGCAGTTGTAGGCTTCGAAGCTTTTTAATTTCCAGAACTATGGATTCCGGTCTTTGTTGGGAAATCTGTGCAGTGATTTTTCTCGCTTCCCGGCTTTCTTCAGCTACCATATTTAACGGCTTACTCGTAGAGTCGCAACAGACGGCGGCGTGGGGTTCGTTGACAAAATCAGTCACCTTTTCCCCCAGCCAATGGTACCTCCGGGCGGTACGGTTTTCCGGGTTCATCCCCTGCTGAACCACACACCATTGACCCTTGGGTGTAAAAATGAATACATGGTGGTAGAGCTGATAGCCGTCCTGGAGGGCGGTGTTGTCCACCTTGGCCGACATCCGGGATGCGTAGATCAATGGATTAGGATCCAGCGAAAGCGTTTCCCCGACCCGCTCGATTTCAACCGGGGTCTTTCTCGAGGTGCCCCCCTTCCCCCCGGCGACAAAAAGACCCAAATCCTTTTCTATCCCCTTAATCCCCTCTTTCAGCGCCCCGCAGACGGTGGTGGTAACCCCGCTGGAGTGCCAATCGAACCCCAGCACGCAGCCGAAAGACTGGAACCAGAAGGGATCAGACAACTTTTCGAGCAATGCCACCGACCCCTGCTCCTCCACGATGATGACGGCGATCTCCCTGGCCAGCTTTACCATCCGCTGGAAGAGCCACCGAGGGGCTTTGCCGTAATGAAGGGGCAGGTTGGCGATTCCGGTACGCAATTGAAAATCCCGTTTGATTCTAATAAAAAAGTTGGCAACTTTTTGGCCAGTTACGGCGTCTAATAGCTAAAAGAAGGACATAAAGAAAATGGAAAAATTATCCCAATCGGTTGAGATCTTAAAGCAACGCAATGTTGAATACGACCTCCTTCCGGAATTGAAAGCCCTCCATATTAAAACCGATCTACCCTCTGACCTCCGTAAATATGGGTTTAGAATTTGTAAAGGGCTCAACGGGACAAAGTTCCTGGTATATCTCAAGGGAACCTATATTGGGTTCATAAAGTAGGCGGCTAAGAAACCGCTCATCCCGGTCCGAGGCGTAAATATAAACTATAGTTCGGATTTACTAGATCTACATAGCATAGATTTAAATTTTCATTTTGCACCCCGTTAGATACAATGTTATCTCACGGGGTAAATTTTGCATTTGCCCTTAACTCTGCCTCTTCTCCCCCCCCATCCCATAAGGAATGAAGAAGAATCTCCGTAATCCCCCCCATATTATCAACTACTTCATTGGCCTCCTGCAGGGCATCCCTTCCAAAAGATGTGGTTATTGCAATGCATTTGATCCCCGCCGCCCTGACCGACCGAATTCCATTTACCGAATCCTCAACGGCAATGCACTCTTCGGGTTTTAACCCTAATCCTTTAACCGTCTTTAGATACGGCTCTGGATGGGGTTTAGAATGGGTAATATCGCTTCCGGTAACGATGATTCGAAATACATCCAGAAGGTAAAATTTTTTCAAAATAAAATCCACCACTTCCCGCTCGCTAGAACTGGTTAAGGCAAGCCGATAACGCCCCTGAAACCGGCCAATAAAATCCAGGGCATCAGGGAATAAACGCAATTCTCTGGCAAAGCTATCTATCAGTCTTTGCTTTTTTTGGGTTAAATATTCCTGAAAATCTTCCTTAAAGCCATGTTCCCGAACGGAATAATCGTAGAGCTTCTTTTCGCCGATCCCCTTGAACGAGGCCCATTCCGCATCTGTAAACCAGATGCCATACCGGGCGAACTGCTCCTCTTCCACCCGCCTGTAGAGGGGTTCGGAATCCACGATAACCCCGTCCAGATCCAGGATAATAGCTTGTAAAACCGGAATATCCATATATCAGGATTTACTTCAATGTCTCGGAATTTCTATAAATGATATATTCTAATATAATTTTGGAACGACATTAACAAGCCACCCTACGGTTAGGCTTCAACGCCCAGCATATTCATCCCCCACCGACCCATCTATGCGTATCATCTTTAGCTGGTAGCCTTCCGAAGAAACCGTGATCAAACAGAAGTGGTGGACAGACTCGGCATAGGCGGTCCATTCCTTGGGGTTAATCTCATACAAAGGAGCCCCACCCCCCCCGGTTACCACGTAGATCACCCTATTTATGGACCGGGTTCGCTCATAGATATGATCGTGACCACAGAATACCAGGTCCACCCCATACTCCTCAAATAAGGGACACCAGGTTTTTTGAATCCCCATCTCCGGGCCATGGGGGCCACATGAATAAGGGGGGCGATGCAGAAACACAAAAATATGTGTTGAAACTTCTCTGACTTTCTCTAAATCTTGCCTCAGCCATTGGGTTTGCTTACTGCCTTCTTTGAATTCGATTTCTGAATTCAAGCTGATAAAATGAATCCCACCATAGTCAAAGGAATAGTATTTTTCATTCCCTTCCAAGGAATTGGTGGGAAGATAAAAATGGTCGTAATAAAGAGAACTCTCCCGGGGATATTCGTGGTTTCCCACCGCATAATAGATAGGGATGTTAGCCCCAAAATGGGTCTTCGGTCCTACGATCTCGAAATATTTATGCCAATCGGAGGACTTTCGTCCGTCGGCAACTAAGTCCCCTACATGAAAAGCGAAGCAGGGGCGGAACCGCAGAATTTGTTCCAGAATTCTCTCGTGTACAGCATAATTAGTGCGTGTATCCCCATAGACAGCAAAGGTAAAGGTGGACCCAAGAGGAACCGCGGTCCAGAATGAGGCCAATGGCGATTGCTCCGTTTGGGCTTCCACCGAGTAATAATATTTTCGGGATGGTTCCAGATCATCAATTTCAACACTATGGCGAAAAGCGGGGTTCCCATCTTCATAAACCAATTCACAATCCGGGGTAGGGCCGTAATGAACGACGGACGGGATAGCCTGGGGGGTTTCCCAACTGATAACGATGCTGGTCTCGGTAACCTGGGATAGGTAAGGTTCCTTCAAGAACCCCCCTTCTACCTGCCAGGATGGCCCGGAATTAGAGAGGTGGGATTGAGCCGAAGCCCTCGGTGCCCAGAATCCTATCAATACGGCCACGCTGAGGATCCACTGCCATCTGATCAACCTAAAGTTTTCGGTTTTCATTGATACTCCTAAATACGTAGAATTCAGGAAGAATATATAAATTTAGACAAGGGTAACAAACCGTTGAAACGGTTATAAATGACGTTCTGGGTTTCGATTATCCCCCAGTTAAAACTGGGGGAAAATATTAATCAGTCGGGCGCCTGACCGATAACGGACCACGGACATTACCTGAATATGCACGCTCGCTCTAATTCTTCCGGGCGACGGCCTGCTTAAGTATTTCTTCAAGCTTTTCTACCCCTTTTTGCCATGAAAATTTCTCCTCTATTAGCTTTCGCCCATTAACCGAAAGTTTTCGGTTCATTCCATCATCCGTCAGAACCTGGACCACTCCTTCGGCGAACCCCTCGGGCTGGTCGGCTATTAAAAGGTGTTCCCTGTCCCTCCCGCCGATGCCTTCGGCTCCCAGGGAGGTAGAGACCAACGGCACCCCGCAGGCCATGGCCTCCAGAGCCTTTCCGCGGAACCCTCCGCCAAGCCTAACGGGAACTACCGAAACCTTAGCTCGGTCAAAATAGGGCTTAACATCGGGCACATAACCAGTCACCACCACCGAACCCTCCTGGGCCAGACCCAAGATTTCCGATGGTGGGCCCTGACCGACGGCATAAAACACCGCATCGGGAACCTTAATCTTAATTAAAGGGAAAATTTCTGCACAAAAATAGAGGACGGCGTCCACGTTGGGTTCATGGCGGAAATTACCTAAAAAAACAATTACGTTTCCTTCTGGGTTCCGGGCATAGGGATGGAAATGTTCCACATCCACCCCGTGGGGCACCACTTCAACGTTCAAATCGGGATTGAAACCAAGCAATTCCTCCTTTCCCTCCTGAGTCAAGGTCAAAATCAGGTCCGCCGATTCATACATCCTGAACTCATAATCCTTCAATTTGACATAATAGAGGTAGGCCTCGATCCCCTCCCGGGAAAACCCTTCAGCCTTCCAGACCTTGTACCGGGCGGTGGTGTAGCACTCGTGGACGGACATCACTTTTACGGTTTCGACGGGAATGCCTTTGTTCCGGTATAGGTATTGGCCCATCACCGTGTATTCGGAGATAATACAATCATAGTTTTCCTCCCGGGCCATTTCGGCAACCTTATCCCGATAGGCCTTCGAGTAGGTGGTCAGCATATAGTTGGGCGTTTTGAAAAAGAGGAAATCAACTATATTCCTCATCGCCCCCCGTCTTTTGGGAAAGGGTAAAAGCTCAATCCGCTGGCAATACCTTTCCACAGTGGGCAAGAATTCCCGCTGCTCCTCTCCGATAAAGGAGAGTAGATGAACCTCATGATTTTGAGAAAGGTATTTCATCCGGTTGTAGATGATGATCGGTCCCCCAACCACCCGGGCGTGGGGAAATTCCTTAGGTAGAAACAGAATCTTCATTTTTTCTTTCCCTCCAACGTTCGTCGAGGATGTTGTCATCCTCGACACCCCAGAATTCCGGAAATTCCGGTGAATATTGAGTACGCCCGCCTGGGGCGAATTTGGAGTGCGGTAAGCGTCTTACCGCATAAAACGACATGGTCGCTTTACTCCAAAGTTTCAGAATGGAATCCCGATTTATCGGGATGAAATGAAGAACCTCCCCTCCCACGCTCGTCAAAGATGTTGCCCTACGGAAGGGTTATCCTCGATACCCCAGAAGCGAGTTCATAAGATTTTGGTTTCTAAATATTTCTTTAAGTCAACATCCGCCCGAAGAAGGGGGATTAACCGTTCAAAACGCTCCTTAAAGTCGAAAAATTTCCTAATGTCCTTTTTGAACCCCCGGAAAATTAACAGGATATTCCGCACACTAAAGAAGGCCTTCTTAAAGTTGAGCCTTGAAAGATATCTAAGCATGAGAAGTTTGTTGGTAAGGACAATACGCGGTCTTAGGGTCCAGTCCAGAAAATAACCAGGGTAAGGTTTCAATTCCTTAACCGTTACCGGATGTATAACCTGTAATCTTTTTTGTGTTCGGAGCTTGGCCCTGGCGTATAAGAATCGCTTGACGTCCTCCCCCATTTTGATCCAATCCTCCTGTTTCGCCGGGGGCGGAAGATGCCTGATGGCAAGCTCATTATCCAGAACGAACCGGAACCCCGCCCCCTTCACGTTGATTAGATAGTCAATGTCCTCACCCCGGGTGATCCAGGGATCAAAGGGGATGCCGGATTCCATAAGCTTTCTGGAGACCACCATATTCCCTCCAAAAACGAGGGGGGTATCCTTAATCCTGGGCCCTTTCCCTATGAGCTGTGCGAAGGCTTCATTCATCTTTTTCTGATTGTCCCAGAACGGTCTTTTCCACCACACGCTTTTTCCCTGGAATAAATAACCGCCGTAGGGTTGAACGTAATAACCCGCCTTGGCCTCAAATTTACCCTCGTCGAAGAACTTCACCGCCTTTTTTAAAAAATTCTTATCCTCAACCACCTCATCATCATCCACCAGAACGGCGAAATCGGCTCCCAACACCAAGGGCAGGATGAGGCACAGGTTCCGGACCTGGGAATAGCCTCTTAGATTGATCAGCCCCTCGATATCTTCAATTTTCGACTTAAGGTTATCAACTATTCTTTTTAAATCGGGGGGCAGAAAGAGAAGGAGGGGATAGTCCCGCTTGGTTTTTGAAATGATAGCGCCCAACTTCCGGGATATGGAAACGTCTAAGGCATCGTTCACCGGAACGCCGATGACGATCACAAAAAATTCTTCCTTTCCAGATCGCTCCCATAGCACATTCAGGCTCTCCAGGCATCTCTTGAGGGTACCGTCCTCATCCATCGGGGTGGGGTGATCGAAGATCATGTCACCCGGCTTACTGATTCCCCCTTCCCATCCCCAGTAGGAGGGAATGACGATTGCAATTTTAGGGTTCATTTATCTCTTATGGAGTAAACCACCACTACCGATGGCTGTAGCTTTTGTGAGATTCTTCATCCCGATAAATCGGGATTCAGAATGACAAAACCAGGGATTGATACTGTCATTCTGAGCGAAGCGAAGAATCTCAATATTCCAAATGGCATGGCCAACCGTATATAACCACCGTCAAAGACGGAGGATTTCTAAGAACAATTAAAACCACCGAATCCGGAAATCTGAAAATTTCCCCTTCCACTCTTCCCACTCCACTTTCACTTCCCAAACCCGAGCTGCCGGGGGGCCGACTTTTAACTGCTGAATTAACTTTTCAATGTCCTCCTTTTCCCCCTCGGCCAGTGCTTCCACGCAACCGCCCCTTAAATTTCTGACCCAGCCGGTTAATCCAAGGGAATTGGCGTTGGATTTGGTGAAATCCCGAAAGAACACCCCCTGCACCCGGCCGCTGACCAAAATGTGGGCCCTGGATTTTATTTTGCTTATCCCCAAAGACAAAAGGGACGTCACCCTAACGCCCCCGGCTATCGCTAATCCCCAAGTGTAGGCTTAAAAGTGTCATTTAAAATCAAATTGTTTAATGTCCTTCATTAGATAACGTCTTTTGTTGAGAGTTATCAAGCTCACCCCATGTCTCTCAAACGTTTCCCTCCCCTCAGTCCGCGAATGTATCCTTCGGTGGGAGGCAAGTCGGAGCGATCAGCCCAGATTCCAGCCACCTCTCGCAGGGCCTTTTTGAAATCCTTTTTTTTACCCCTTAGGTAAACCTTCTGGATAGCCCTTCTTATCAACTCGGCGATGGAGACCTTTAATTGATGACTCAGAATGTTTAAGGCCCTCCATTCCTCCTCCCTAAAATATAACTGAGTTCTGTGCATTTTACCTCCTAATAACAAATAATAATGGTGTATAATATACATTATTATTGAATGAAATTCAAGCAAAAACTCAATACCCCTAACCCTTCCCGCAGCAATGCTTGAACTTCTTACCACTCCCCCTCGGGGCAGGGGTCATTGTCGCCGAGGTTCAGGATAGGCACGTAGATGTGGACAACTAATTATATTCATCCCAGCTTTTAACTTTTAAGTCTTTAAGCGCGGTATTATATATCGCCTCAACAAACCTCTTGGCAAGTTGCAAATTTGTAATCAAAGGGACATCGAAGTCCAACGCTTTTCGCCTTATAAGATAATCATTATCAAGCTCTTCTCTTTCAATATTTTTAGGTATATTTATTACCAAATCAATTTTCCTATTAGCTATATAACTAAGTGTATTTGGTTCTTTATTCTCCAATGGCCAGTAAAGAACCCCTGCTTTAATACCATTGGTTTCCATAAAATCAGCAGTTCCCTTTGTCGCATAAAACTTAAAACCCATCTCATCTAACGTTTTGGTACTCTCCAGGAACTCCGCCTTACTGTCTATTGGCCCGGTAGACAATAAAATTGTTTCCCTTGGAATTCTAAAACCTACTGAGATAAGGCTCTTCAGAAAAGCCTCGTTAAAATCATCGCCTAAACAGGCAACCTCACCAGTAGAGGCCATTTCCACACCTAAAATAGGGTCCGAGCCTTTTAATCTGGTAAAAGAAAACTGGGGCGCCTTCACCCCAACATAATCCAGATCAAAAGAGGACCGATCTATCCTGGGAACACGCTTACCCATAATAATCCTGATAGCTAAATCAACAAAGTTTATCTTGAAAACCTTGGAAACAAACGGAAAACTCCTCGAAGCCCTTAAATTACACTCAATAACCTTAACATCATTATCTTTAGCTATAAATTGTATGTTAAAGGGACCATTTATCTTCAAAGATCCAGCAATTTTCCTGGCAATTATTTTTATCCTTCTCATCGTTTCTAAGTAAGTTCTCTGGGGGGGCAGCACCATAGTGGCATCCCCCGAATGGACCCCGGCATTCTCGACATGCTCAGAGATAGCATAACAATAAAGATCGCCCTGCTTAGCAACGGCATCAATCTCTATCTCTTTAGCCCCCGTTATAAACTTGCTGATAACAACAGGATACTCCTTACTAACCCCAGAGGCTTTTTTGAGATATTCTTCTAATTCATCTTTACTTAAAGCAATACTCATCGCAGCACCACTGAGAACATAACTCGGTCTAACTAAAACAGGGTAACCAACAGTTTCCGCAAACTCCTCAGCCTCCATTATGCTGGTCAATTCCTTCCACACCGGTTGATCTATCACCAATTTATCCAATAATTGAGAAAACTTATGCCTATTCTCAGCCTTATCAATACTAAGGGGAGACGTCCCCAGTATGGGAACACCAGCATTATGCAACGGTAGAGCCAAATTATTGGGTATTTGACCGCCCATCGAGACTACCACCCCCAGGGGGTTCTCCTTCTCGTAGACATCCAAAACCCTTTCAAAAGTGAGCTCATCAAAATACAGTTTATCACAAATATCATAATCTGTGCTAACCGTTTCCGGATTACAGTTTATCATAATAGTATTGTAATTCAGGTTCCTCAGCGTTATCACTGAATTAACGCAACACCAGTCAAACTCCACTGAGGAACCGATCCTATAGGCCCCGCCACCTAAAACAACAACCTGATTTTTTCCCTTGAAATCAAGGTCATCCTCACAAGCATTATATGTTAGGTATAAATAATTGGTCTTAGCAGGATACTCTGCTGCTAGTGTATCTATTTGTTTTACATATGGTATAATACCCAGCTTTTTTCTTCTCTCCCTTACTTCCTGTTCGGTACTCACTGTAAGCATTGCTATTTGCAGATCGGAAAAACCTTTTTGTTTCGCCTCTTTTAATAAAGACGTCGGCAGGTTTTTAAGCCTATAACGCCCTAATTTTTCCTCCATTTCGACAATATTTTTTATTTTATACAGGAACCATGGATCAACCTTAGAAAGATCGTATATTTTATCAACAGAATACCCTTTCCTGATTGCTTCAGCAATGGCAAACATCCTTTTATCGGTCGGCTCTTTGAGCTCCCTCTCCAGATCATTAAACTTGAGGTCATTGCAAACAAGACCATTCATCCCCACGTCTAACATTCGAATCGCTTTTTGGATCGCCTCCTCATAACCCCTGGCAATCGCCATCACTTCCCCCACCGATTTCATCTCAGAACCTATACTGAGGGTAACTTTTCTGAATTTTTGTAAGTCCCATCTTGGATACTTAAGAACAACATAGTCTAAAGCTGGCTCAAAACAAGCGGATGTCTCCTTGGTTATAATATTCTCCACCTCGGTTAAACTATAACCTAAAGCCAACTTCGTTGCCATAAAGGCCAACGGATAACCCGTTGCTTTAGAAGCCAGGGCAGAACTCCTGCTTAATCTGGCATTCACCTCTATTATTCGGTAATCTTCTGACTGAGGATCAAGGGCAAATTGTATATTACATTCACCGACAATACCGAGGTGCCTTATCACTTTTATAGATAAAGCCCTCAATTTAAAATTTTCAGAAGCGGTTAAGGTTTGCACTGGGGCAATAACTATACTTTCACCGGTATGAATCCCCATAGGATCAATGTTCTCCATAGAACAAACAACGATGCAGTTATTATACCCATCCCTCACAACCTCATATTCAATTTCTTTCCAGCCGTCAAGATATTCTTCGATCAAAATTTGATCTGTAAAAGAAAAAGCCTTTTCCGTTATTTCAATTAATTGTTTTTTATTATAGGCCACGCCCGAACCTAAACCACCTAAGGCATACGCTATCCTACACATAACAGGATAACCAATTTTTTCTGCTATCTTCACCGCTTCTTCTACATCAGCACCAGCTTCACCTCTGGGAACCTTTAGATTGATCTCTTTCAATTTTTTAATAAACAAATTCCTATCCTCCGTATGCTGAATCGCCTCAACAGGGGTACCCAGGACTTCAACCCCATACTTTTGAAAAACACCTTTTTCAGCTAACTCAACACCGACATTTAACGCTGTTTGCCCCCCAAAACCAAGCAATACCCCATCAGGCCCTTCCTTCTCAATGACCTTTTCGACAAAATAGGCATCAATTGGCACAAAGTAAACTTTATCAGCCAGATAATCGGATGTTTGAATGGTGGCAATATTTGGATTAACCAAAACTGTTTTAATTCCCTCCTCCTTGAATGCTTTAATTGCCTGACTACCGGAGTAATCAAACTCACCCGCCTGTCCTATCCGGATTGCCCCTGATCCCAAAATCAAGACTTTCTTTAGTTTAATTCGTTTTTCCTTCATCATTTCATCGTCCTTAAAAACATGTCAAACAGAAATTCGGTATCATCTGGACCCGGGGATGCTTCGGGGTGAAATTGAGTTCCAAAAAATGGTTTTGATATGTGAATGATGCCCTCATTTGTCTTATCATTATTATTGTAAAACCACTCCCGCCAATCCTCAGGTAATGTATCGGAATCAACAGCGTAACCATGGTTCTGCGAAGTGATATAGCACCTTTTGGTCCCCATCTCCACACACGGCTGATTTTGACTTCTATGACCATATTTTAATTTATAGGTATCAGCACCAGCCGCAAGCCCTAGAATCTGTGAACCGAGACAAATACCAAGAATAGGAATATTTTTAGACAAAGCCCTCTGGACATTCTCTATCGTCTCATTGCACTTTCTCGGATCACCAGGCCCATTTGATATTACAACGCCATCTGCTTCTTCCTTTGAAAAATCATAATTCCATGGGACCCTAATAACAGTGAGGTTTCTTCTTAGAAAAGCCCGGATTATGTTATTTTTCGTACCACAATCAACGACTACAATTCTCTTCTTACCTTTTTTGTATACAATAGGTGTTCTAATACTAACTTCAGCCACCAAGTTTCTTTCATTCGGATCTTCAAATGAAATATTTTCTTTATCATAAACAATCTTTCCCAGCATTGTTCCCCTTTCCCTTAATTTTTTAGTTAATCCCCTGGTATCTATATCATATATTGCTGGGATATTATATTCTTGCAGCCATTCCGCTAAAGATTTCTCAGCATTCCAATGAGAGTATCTTTTAGAATAATCAGCTATTATTAAACCCTGAACTTGTATTTTATCCGACTCAAAATATTTTAACAACCCGTCTTCTTTTTCATCTCCCGGGACGCCATAATTACCTATTAAGGGGTATGTTAAAACTAAGATTTGGACCTTATAGGAGGGATCGGTCAAACTTTCTGGATAGCCGACCATTCCGGTATTAAACACCACCTCTCCCGTTACCGCTTTTTTAGAACCAAAGGAATATCCTTGGAAAACAGAACCATCTTCCAGAACAAGTTTAGATAGCTGTTTCTTAGACTCCATATTACAAAATCCTTCCTCAGTAAAAAGTTCTTTGTGAGAGCAAACTATACATTTTAGTCACCTAATATATCTTTTCGCAGGCGCCCAGTTTCGCCTACATAGATATCTTCATAAGCTAAGATCTTAAAATTTATGTCAAGTTTTATCGTTGAAATCGAACTGTATTGTTTTGAAATTCGAAATACGATCCCGAAAATTCGGGACGAAACAATATGGAAACTCATCCGCCTCAGGCGGACGAAACAACCCTAAGCTGAGTTGTTCTAGGCATCGGTCAGGCGCCCGGGTCTGTTGCAGAACTATCGGATAGGAATCAATTCCTATCCTAAATATGACCATAATTCCAATGAATTGGAATAAATCATCCAATCCTATTTATTGGATTTACAAATAACTTATGATAGTAATTTATTGCTATCCTAAATTGGCAACGTTTGCCAGTTGTACCACAGGCCCGCCCGACTGAAAGACTTCTTGGTTTAGAGCATTAGGATTTTGGTCATTAGGGTTTGTTTCGGATTTCGATATTCGTCCGCCCTAGGCGGATTCTTACTAACTTCTTGCCTTCCTCGGGTTGGGGCGAAGCTTCGTTTGTATATAGACGCATTTTTCCCCACTAGATTATGAAAAAGTGCGGGTATTAACCCCCAGCCGGTATGACAGACGAGCTTTTTCAAAACACAAGTTAACATTCAATATACATTATTATTTCAAAAAATTCAAGAAAAACTCAATTCTTTTTAAGCCTTCCCGCAGCAATATTTGAACTTCTTCCCACTCCCGCAGGGGCAGGGGTCATTGCGGCCCACATTCAGGATGGCGTTGAAAACGATCTGATTCTCCTTGTACAGATTGGTGCGCAGAAAGGTCTTGCATTCATCAAAAGCCATATCGGCCCATACCCGAAGCTCCGGCTCGGGTTCGGATTCCCTTCTATACCGCTTGAGAAGGCGGTAGGCCTCAAAACTGCCCCGGTGGGCCAGGATCATCAGGGCCTTCTTTTTCTGTTTCAACGAACTTTGAGGGTCCAAAAGCACCGCCCCCTGGGCTTCGATCTCGGGAACCGAAAGGGTCTGGTAGTTTTTAGGTAACATCTTATGGGCCTTGATATAGTCCCGTGCCGCTCTGGCGGCAGGACTTTTTGGATCATCCACGAAGGTAATGAACACGTCCTTCCCCGAATCCCGGACGGCGGAGAAAAATGCAGCGTATTCCTCCGGGCTGACGTTTTTCCTCTTTAAGAAATCCTTCATATCCATAATGTTCCTTCTCATTTATTGAACGTCTCGGAACTTCTAAGAATTGATTAGGTTTTATGAAACATTGACGGTAACCGTCCAACGAATAATGAATCAGTCGGGCGCCTGACCGAAGAAATTAGTGGCAGTGGTTTTTTTAGTATTTACATTCCCCTCCCTTGATGGGAGGGGTAAGGGGAGGGTGATTTGAGCAATGCTCCCTTATCAATTCTGATACTCCATATATAATTTTTAAAACCTCGTTATTCCAGAATCTTATCACTTTAAAACCTTGGTTACTAAACCACTTCTCTCTTTTGCTATCTTTTTCAGTTTGTGTTGCATACTGTCCACCATCCAGTTCTATTATAATCCGTTTCTCAAAACAAACAAAATCAAGTATATAATTCCCAATAGGCTGTTGTCTTCTAAACTTAGGCCCTCCCAATTGTTTTCTTCTTGGATGCTTCCATAATAACCTCTCTGCTTCTGTTGCTCTTTTTCTGAGATTTCTGGATAAAATTGTTATTTTGCTTGGCATGGTTCTTAATCACCCCCACCTTCATCCTGTTAAATAATCTATCTATTTAACAGGGCAAGCCCTCCCCCATTAAGGGGGAGGGAATCCGATAAGTCGGACGTCTGGCCGATTCCAGCATTTCTGAAATGATGGAATATCGAAATACCATCCCAAGACCTGTAGGGAAATGCTGGGTAAAAAGCTTAAACCAAATGCCATTACCCCATTATTCCATCACTCCATTATTCCAATTGGGGCGTAGTACCTAAGTTATTATTCGTAATATTTTTTCAACGCCTTCAAGGCCCTATATGTCGCCCACTTGCTCTCCCTTCCCTTGGTTTCCAGCTTGGTGTACATATTGGATACGTCCCGCGCCAGGCTCCAGCGGCCATTTTTCTGCTGTTTCGATTTCAACAGGTGGGCGGCATCGGTCATTCTTTCATCTTTAATCCCAAGGGAAAGGAGAACATCCAGGATTTCCAGAAAATCCGAATAGACGAAGGATGGAAAAGTAATCAGGTCTATGTTATTATGAAGAAGTTTAGCGGGGTTATGGCTGGATTTATAAAGACGATGGATCAGGAAAAACTCCGCCCCCCTTCTTACGTATTCTTTCACCCGATCATCCCACTGATCTTTTGGCAAAGCAGTCACTGCCTTCAGCCCTTTGAACCCGGCGTAGCAGGAGTGGGCCCCGCTGCAGCGGTCCTTCCGGCCCCGGTAAGGCCACTCTTTTGGGGTCCTAAAATTCCCGTCGTCGAAACGCTGATAGCGATACAGAATCTCGAAGCCCTTTTGAACCCTATCATCCTCTACATAGCCCAATTTGGAAAGTGCCCACAGCATGTTCCCCTGAAAACAGGGAGCCAGGGTATCAAATCCAACAATGGTAAACAGCCCATCCTCATGGTAGCAATACTTCAGCACGTATTCGCATGTCCTTTTTATCCTTTCATCATCCCCATCGGCTCCCAGTTCGGCGAACAGGATAAGCTGCCAGATGGTCCCCTTATATTTGGGCAGATACCCATAATTGGCAAACTCCTGCCCATATTTGCAGATGGTCTTCTCATCCACATAATGGCCATTTTCACCCAATTTTGACAGAATTTTAGGGATGGGACCTTGGGACATTATTCTCCTTTTCCAAGCCAAAACTTCCGAATCGTCTTCCGGTTTATCCAGAAGGTTCAGTAGGGTAAATGTTCGGACCGAGGGATTGTTCTCTTGTAACAGCCAATGGGTGGTTTCGTCGGACAGCGAAAAAGTCATCGTGTATCCTTATCTATACATAAAATGGCGATGGGGAATTCCTCCGACTTTCATTCCCATTTTTCAAAGCATACGATCTCCTCAAGGTATTTCCGCTTTTTACTTTTAAAAAAGATAAACAAAAAGAAACAAATAAGCAATAGAAAAAAGAATCTCTCAGACCGCCTGATAATTTAATTTAGGACTGAAAATTAATAAGACGACAATCGTAACCGATTTATCCGTCAGGCGCCGGACTGATTTGCCTGCCCCTAGGCGGGTCTCCCTGGGCCATGCGGTCATACGATCCGTCCTAAAGACCCGTTCCGGGTAGGAGGCTACGCTCCCAGGGCGGCGAAGCTTCGCTAAATACGTGAACAAAATTGACAAATTAACCCTACCTTCGGAAATTTAACTTCGAACTTATGGATGTAACGGACCTGGCGGTATTTTAGAATTAAAAATAAGGTTGACTTTTATCTCTCTAAATATTATATTAAAGAAATTCTTATACTGCTAAATCGTGTTAAATTAATGTCATTTAAGGTGATCAGTAAGGACTCAATTTAATTTCTTCTTAGGATTTCCCAATTCCATAATTAACACCTCGGTTTTCCCAACCAACCAATTTACCTTGCACAAAGTAAATCCCTTTCTCTAATAGTCTTCCCAATGTGGATTAACAAAGCAGTTAGTAAGCGTTGCCTGGATTTTGACTTTAGCAGAGAATCTTCCAGTTTCAAAATTAAAGTAGCTGAAGTCCCAAAAAACTAAAGGAGGTGTAGAATGAAAGTAGGGATTTATTTAATCGTGCTCGTCTTGCAGATGGTTACCATCTGTCATGCCCAGACGATAACCTTGAACGAGTTCCTCAATTTGATTCATAAGAATCATCCCCTGTTCGCAAAAGAGGAACTATCCTCGAAAATCGAGGAGAAGGGAAGAGACTCCTATCTGGGGAGTCAGGATTGGAGAATAACATCTACCCCGTATTATGCACGTCAAAATCCATTGCCCCCAGTAGTATTTGCGCCGGAGAGGGTAGATCAAACGAGCATAGGTGCGGTGGCGGAAAGAGCCTTCTGGAAGACAGGAGGTAGACTATCCCTATCCTGGTCATCAGTGTTCACCGACCAGATTGGACTTGAGGATATTGTTATTCCCAATGTGATAACTATCCCTACCGGTCCACCCGAATTCTATCAAAATAATCTTTATCTGACCTATTCCCAGCCCCTACTCCAAAACTACAAGGGGGAACTTGACCGTCTCGGCTACGAGACGAGCCAATACTCCGTGGATGTGGCTGGGGTACAGGCGCTTGAAAACAAGGAAGAATTTCTATTGACCATGGGACTACAATTCCTGAATTGGGTTCTGCTCTCGGAACAAAAAACAATCGCCACCGAACGGCTCCATCTGGCAGAACGGCAGCTGGAACAAACCCAGAAAAAGCGGGCAGCGAACTTAGTGGACGAAGTGGATGTTCTACGGTCCGAGGACGCCGTCCGCATCGCTGAACAGGGTGTCGTTCTCATTGATGGTCTGTGGAAAGGCAATCAGGCTGAATTGGCAGTTCTTTCGCGTTCGGAGGAGCTTTATACATTGGGTCCTGAGTTTAACCTTTACGACAGGAGGGACCGCCCTACTCTTGATGAAGCCACCTCCCGACTTCGGAGCCAATCCAGGTTGTTGGAATTACTGGCCATTCAACAGGCACAATTGGAGCGGCAGCAGCGGGGGTTCGAGGAAATGACCAAACCACAACTCTATCTGAATACCCAAATCGCCCTGAAAAGCGGTGATGATAAATTCGGCGATGCCATGGGCTTTGATAAGCGCGATATGGGTGTCTCACTTCAGTTCAGTTACCCGTTGGGAAACCGCTCGGCTATCACAAAGGTTGAACAGACTGCCATCCAGGTTCGGCAAATTAAGCTGGCAGAAGAAGAAGTTGCCCTGGGCTTAGAAGGGGGTTTACGCAATCTGCTGATACAAATCGAAGAGATAGAAAGGGTCTTATCCTTAAATGAGCGACAGATGGAAACGGCACGGCTTAAGACCCAGGAGGAGCTCAAACGATACAACCGGGGCCGCGGCGACCTGACATTTGTCATTCAGAGTCAGGACAATGAAGAACGTGCTAAACTAACCTATGCCCAGAATGCTGCCACTTATCATGGCTTGAATCTGAGGCTCAGCGCCCTTCTGGATGAACTACTTCCTTCTAATGCTGAATAGTAGGAGTAACTTTACATTTGAAAACCTTGCGAAGGTTTTAAACATTCGCAAGGTTAATTCCCACACCCCAAAAAGCAGGTAACAAACCATGAAATCCTTCTTTCGCTTTTTCGCCGAACGCCATTTACTGGCGTATCTTATTACTATAATGATTATATTGTTAGGGCTTAGCACCCTTGTGGGTATCAAAAGGAGCATTTATCCCATAGTGGACTTTGGGGTGACGAACATAATGACCCGCTATCCAGGTGCCTCGCCTGAGGATGTTGAACTTAATGTAACTAATAAGATTGAAGAGGAATTAAAAAGTGTAGCCGGTATTAACAGAATCACCTCCATCTCAATGGAAAATGTCTCGATTATTGACGTATACATAGACCTTGACGTGAGCAATCAGGATAAAATCAAGATGGATATTCGGGAGGCGGTGGGCCAAGTTACAGATTTGCCCAAGGAGGTGACCGGATCGCCTCAAGTAACAGAGATGAGTACTACCGAAATAGATGTAATCGAAGTGGGACTTTCCGGAGATATTCCATACAAGGAATTAAGAGAACTCGCCAGGCTATTAGAAAAGAAACTGAAAAACGTTCAAGGTGTCTCACGATTAGATCGATTTGGCTATCGCGCTCGAGAGATCAAAGTGGAGGCATCCCCGGATGCGATGGCGAAGTATCAAATTCCTCTGGGGGAGATCATCACCGCCATTCAAAGACGGAACATCCAGGGGACAACTGGTACCTTTGAATCCTATACCAGTGAAAAGGACCTGGTCACACTGGCTCAATTCTTCGACCCACTAGAAGTGGGTGATGTCATCGTCCGCTCCACTTTCGACGGTCCTATCATCAAGGTTAAGGACCTTGCCATTGTGAAGGATGATTTTGAGGAGGAAAAGCTCCTTTCCCGGATGAACGGTAAGCCAGCCATTTCCTTTCTCGTCTTCATCAGCGAATATGCGGACGCTATCCGAACCTGTGATGCCATCAAAGAACTTATCAATGAAGAAAGCAAAAACCTCCCTGAGGGTGTTGAGATTCAGTATGTGAACGATGAATCGCGCTATGTCCGCAATAGCTTCAATGTGGTCCTTTCAAACGGTTTGATCGGCCTTGCTCTTGTCCTCATTATTCTAACCATTATCCTGAATTTTCGTACTGCCTTTTGGGTCGCCATGGGTATTCCTGTGGCCTTATTGGGTACCATCTTTCTGCTGCCCCTGTTCGGCCAGCATCTGGATACCATTGGCCTCACCGGAATGATCTTGGTACTCGGTATCATCGTAGATGATGCTATCATAATATCCGAAAATATCACCCGTCGTAGAGAAAAGAGTGACGAACCTTTGACAGCGGCGGTAGAAGGGATACGGGAAGTATTTAATCCTGTCTTGACCACCGTGCTTACCACATTCCTCGTTTTTGTCCCCATGTTTTTCATGCCGGGAGTCATGGGAAAATCTATATTCCCTATCCCTTTAGCCATCAGTTTGGCCCTGTTCATTTCCCTGGGAGAATCAACAGTGGCACTGCCGTCACATCTTATACCAGCGATGCGTAGCCATTCCGTTAAGTCCCGCCGTCGCCACTGGTTTAGAATACTGAGTCATCGTTATCGGAATATTGTGTACCATCTCCTCAGGTTCCGATATGTGATTGTCCCCTTATTCATCATTTTTCTGGCAGGCGCACTCTGGTATGCCAGCAGTTATATGAAGTTCATCCTTTTCCCTACGGGTACCTCAGAGCATGTCTTTATCAGCAACGAATTTCTTCCGGGAACGCCATTGCAAGTTACCTCTGAAAAGACGAAGGAGATCGAAGAGATTGTGGCTAATTTACCAGGGAATGAGTTGGAGTCGTTCAGTACCCGTATTGGATTAAACCCATTCATCAGTGGAATGCATGGAGCTGAAAGCGAAAATTACGCTGCTATTTCAGTGAACCTCACGCCTTATACAGAGAGGTCCAGGACGACTGACGAAATTGTCGAAGACCTACGGCAGAAGACGGATAAACTTCAGGGTCAGGGGAAAATTACATATCAGATTGTGGGAACGGCTCCCCCCGTAGGGAAACCCGTCAGCCTACGAATCGTTGGGTCCAATGATAAACTGAGAACACAACTGGCAGATTCTGTGGAGGCGTTTCTGGGAAGGATTGCTGGCGTAAAGGATATCACTCGTGATGACAGAGGGGGAAAAGATCAGGTACAGATTAGAATAAACTACGAAAAACTCTCCCGATTAGGGCTCACCGTTTCTGATGTGGCACAGAACGTTCGCATTGCCTATGATGGCGAGATCGTGACGAGTGTGCGTTACGGCGATGAAGACGTCGAATTCCGGGTCATGATTCAGGAAGAAGCCCGCAAGCGGCTGAGAGATCTGAATGAACTCCGCATTCCCAATCGCCAGGGACGACTCATCCCGTTGAAAGAGGTCGCCTGGCTCAAAACTGGTCCCGGCCCGTCGGATTACCGGCATTTCAACGGCGAACGTGCCTTGACGATTGAAGCCGATCTCGATCAAGACATCATTACCCCATTGGAGGTGACCGACGCTGTCCTTAACCATTTTGATTTGAACAGAGATTGGCCTGGGATGCAGCTTGCCTTAGAGGGAGAACTGTTTGAAACCGAGGAGTCCATGGCAGGTCTTTTTCTGGCGTTTATCATCGCCGTTATTGGAATTTATTTCCTCTTGGTCCTCCTGTTTAACTCTTTGACCCAACCTTTCCTGGTCATTATAGCCATCCCCTTTGGTATCATAGGGGTCATTGTCGCATTTGCGTTTCATGGCGAACCGTTCAGTTTCATGGCAATCATGGGCATCATCGGTCTTTGTGGAGTTGTGGTCAACGATTCCCTCGTCCTGGTAAGCCATATCAATGATCTTAGACGCCAAAAAGAGGGTGAAAATGTCCTTCAAATTGTAGCAGAGGGGACCGCCAACCGCTTACGGGCAATTGTTCTGACAACCCTCACAACTGTTGTGGCTCTTCTACCGTTGGCTTATGGTCTCGGCGGAACATCTCCGTTTATGGCACCCATTGCATTAGCGCTGGGGTGGGGTCTGTTGCTCGCCACGCCACTTACCCTGGTCCTTGTGCCAAGCCTGTATGCGATTGGGGGTGATATAAGCAAAATTTTTTCCCGGAATTTAAGGTAGTTTAATAACAATTAATTTAGGAGGTAACAAAAATGAAATCATTCTTCAGATTTTTCGCCGAACGCCATATCCTGGCGTATCTCATCACCATAATGACCATTATCTTAGGTCTTAGCACCCTTATGGGAATCAAACGGGACATTTATCCCCAGGTGGATTTTGGTATGATGAGCATAATGACCCGCTATCCGGGTGCTTCGCCGGAGGATGTTGAACTCAACATCACCAACAAAATTGAAGGAGAGTTGAAAAATGTAACGGATATAGAAAAAATAACCTCTGTTTCCATGGAGAATGTCTCGGTTATCTTAGTATTTATCAACCTGGACGCAAGTGATCAGGATAAAATCAAAAATGAAATTCGGGAAGCGGTAGGTCGGGTTACAGAATTTCCAGAGGAAGTAACCGAATCACCCCTGATTGTTGAACTCAGTTCCACTGAACAGCCAGTGATCGAAGTTGGACTTTCCGGAGACATTCGCTACAGGGAATTAAGAGAGCTTGCCCGATTATTTGAGAAAAAATTGAAGAACGTCCCTGGTGTTTCTCGGTTAGAGAAACTTGGATATCGTGCCCGGGAAATCAAAGTGGAAGTTTCTACCAGGGCAGTTAAGGAGTATCAAATCCCTTTAAGAGAGATCATTGCTGCTGTTAAAGGTCGCAACATCCGCGGGACAACCGGTTCCTTTGAATCCTATACCAGTGAAAAAGACCTGGTTACGTTGGCCCAATTCCGCAGTCCACAGGAAGTAGGCGACGTCATCGTCCGCTCCACATTCGAAGGCCCTCTCATCAAAGTTAAAGATCTTGCCATGGTGACTGATGAATTTGAGGACGAAAGAGTCCTATCCCGGATGAATGGTAAATCAGCCATTTCCTTTCCCGTTTACATAAGCAAATCTGCGGATGTCATCCGAACCACCGATGCCATCAAAGAACTTGTTGAGCATGAAAGAGAGAACCTCCCTGAGGGTGTCGAGATTCTCTATTCAAATGACCTATCTCGCATTGTTCGCAATAGCTTTGATGTTGTCTTTAAGAATGGTCTGATTGGTCTGTTGCTAGTGATAATTCTTCTGCCCATTTTTCTAAACTTCCGTACCGCCTTTTGGGTCGCATTGGGCATTCCGGTGGCTTTGTTAGGCGCCATCTTTCTGCTGCCCCTGTTCGGTATGTATCTGGATACCATTACTCTCACCGGGATGATCTTGGTGATCGGTATCATTGTAGATGACGCCATTATTATTTCCGAAAACATCTCCAGTCGTAGGGAAAAAGGGGATGAACCCCTGGAAGCGGCGGTGGCAGGAATCAATGAGGTTTTTCGTCCTGTTCTGACTACAGTTCTTACTACATTCCTGGTATTTGCTCCCATGTTTTTCATGCCGGGTATTTTTGGAAAATATATTGTCCCTATACCTTTGGCAATCAGTTTAGCCCTGTTCATTTCTCTGGGAGAGGCGATGGTGGTGCTGCCGGCACATTTAGTACCGGGGATGCGTCGCCGTCGGGTGGAGGCTACCGGTCGCAACTGGTTCCGAAATCTGAGTGACCGTTATCGGGGTGTTGTGTTTCATATTCTCAGGTTCCGATATATTTTCATTCCATTGTTCATTATTCTGCTAGTACTCGCTCTCTGGTATGCCGGAAATTTCATGAAGTTCATCCTTTTCCCTTCTGAAATGGCAGATCACTTTTTTATCGGGAACGAGCTTCCCACAGGAACTCCTTTGCAAACCACCTCTGATAAGATGAAAGAGATCGAAGTATTGGTGGCAGATTTACCTGACGATGAATTGGCATCTTTCACCACCCGGATTGGAACCAACCCATTTATTAATGCAGAGAGCGAAAACTATGCTTATATTTCTGTGAATCTTACTCCTTATACAGGAAGGTCCCGGACTGCTGACGAAATTGTCGAAGCCCTTCGGCAAAAGACAGATGAACTCCAGGGCCAGGGAAAGATTTTCTATTTGATCTCGACAGGTGGTCCCCCGGTGGGGAAACCCATCAGCTTACGTATAGTTGGGTCCAATGATATATTGAGGACACAACTGGCAGATTCTATGGAAGCGTTCCTGGGAAGAATTAGCGGCGTGAAAGACATCACTCGGGATGACAAGGCGGGAAAAGACCAGGTGGAGATAAACATCAACTACGACAGACTTTCCCGGCTTGGGCTGACTGTGGCAGATGTTGCCCGGAATGTTCGCATCGCCTATGACGGTGAGGTGGTGACCAGTGTGCGCTATGGCGATGAAGACGTTGAGTTTCGGGTAATGCTTCAGGAAGAAGCCCGCAAGCGGCTGAGCTATCTATATGAACTCCTCATTCCCAATCGCCAGGGACGACTCATCCCGTTGAAAGAAGTCGCCACGCTCAAAGCAGGTCCTGGTCATTCTGATTATCGTCACTTCGACGGTGAACGAACCGTCACGGTGGAAGCTGATCTCGATCAAGACATAACAACCCCATTAGAGGTTAGCAAGGCTGTCTTTGACCATTTCGACTTAGACAGAGACTGGCCGGGCATGCAACTCGCTAAAGGGGGTGAAGTAGTGGAGACTGAGGAGTCAATGGCAGGCCTCTTCCGAACGATGATAATTGCCGTTGTAGGAATTTATTTCCTTTTAGTCCTCCTGTTTAACTCTATGACTCAGCCATTCCTGGTCATGATGGCCATCCCCTTTGGTATCATTGGTGTTATTATTGCATTTGCGTTCCATGGGGAACCGTTTAGTTTCGTGGCGATAATGGGAATAATCGGTCTTTGCGGGGTTGTAGTCAATGACTCCCTCGTCCTGGTCAACCATATCAATGACCTCAAACGACAGCGGCGGGGTGAAAGTATCCTGGAACTTGTAGCCGAGGGAACCGGCGACCGCTTGCGGGCGATAGTCTTGACGACCGTCACTACCGTTGCTGCCCTCCTGCCGCTGGCCTATGGACTTGGCGGAACGGCTCTGTTCATGGCTCCCATGGCATTAGCGCTGGGATGGGGTCTGGTGTTCGCCACCCCGCTTACCCTGGTTTTGGTCCCTTGTCTTTATATGATCGGTCAGGATATACATAGGATTTTCAAAAGAGGCGGTAGGGCTCTGAAAGCATAACAACTCCGAGTGGGTCTACAAAAAAAATGGTTTTTCACCGATTATAGTAGGTAGATAGAAAATTTGCTGGCAACCTTGGAGGTTGGATGATGAATAAGAAAAATAGTATTAGCGGACACGATGAATACGCTGCCGAATACGATCAACAAGTCCGCGAATACGAATGTTTCGCCCATGAAGCGCTGTTCGGTCTGAGCTTTGAACATGTGAATCCTCATGACCGCCTGCTTGATATCGGAATAGGTACCGGGCTTGGCTCCCTGCTATTTGCCAGAGCTGGCTTGGAAGTATTCGGAATTGACGGTTCCATTGAAATGATGAAGATCTGCGAGTCGAAAAATATCGCCAAGGATCTCAAACAATTCGACCTGCAAAATACACCTCTGCCCTATTCCGACGGCTTCTTCGAACACGTGATTTCCTGCGGCGTTTTTCATTTCTTTGACGATCTGGAGCCGATGTTTAAGGAGGTTTCCCGGATTATCAAACCAAGAGGAATCTTCGCCTTCACCATTTTAGCGCAAACCACGGAAAAAGAAGAAAGGGTCGCCGGTGGCAACCGAGAAGCCTATTCAGAAATGTCAAGGGAAGGCATAACGATATTCATGCACAGAGATAGATACATCGAAAAACTTTTACAAGGCAGCGGATTTGACAAATTGAAGATGTTGAAATTTTTGGTGTGGAGTGGACAGGAAGATATTGACGATCTTTACTACGCCTATGTGGCCCAAAGATACGGTATTTGATTTTCATTGCAAAATAAAGATATGTGAGTTTCCGAAATATAACGGGGGAAAGCCTCAATGAGCTTCCAGAGATCTGCCATAAGTTGAACTTTACAGCGACTGATGCGGACAGGGCACTCTTAGAGACAAGGATAAACCCGTGCGTTTTTATGATCACAACAAAGCCGCCTGCTGACAAATCACTGCAGCCGATTCCGAAAGACCGGGACGGGAATGACAGACAAAAAGAAGTAGTTGAAGAAAAAGAAAATATATTTGAGAAGACAAATCACTATGTGTACCCAAACTGATCTGGGAAGGATCCCAAAAATAGAGATGCGCTAGAATTAAATCAAATCTAAAAAGGTAAAGTCATGAAAACAGCAGTCAAAAACATTGGGAATATTTTCCCTTACTTTGTTTTCTGTTTACTTATTTTCCGAGTAAACAGTAACGGTTACGCTCAACAGGTAATCGGATTATCGTTGGATTATGAATCTTCACCGATTATTGAACCAACAGAACAAGATACAAGCGCTCACGATATGGAAAACCAAGAAAGCTCCCCTGGTATAGGAGCTTTCCCGGTTATTTTTTATAGTGATCAAACTCGATGGGCCGGCGGTGCCGGAGTGCAGTTGGTGTTTAGGGGGCAGTCTGAACAACAATCTTCTACCATCGGCATCCTAGCATTTTATACCCAAAACAAACAGTACGTTATCCAAGGTAGACCTGAAATCTACTTGAAAGAAGGAGCCTATAAGTTTTCTGGTGAATTTGCCTACTTATATTTTCCAGATAAATTTTATGGTATTGGTAACAACACCAGTAAAGACTATGAAGATTATACTTCCCGTCTTTTTGCGATCAAACCCTCAATACAAAAAAAGATATATTCCAACCTGTATGTCGGGCTCCAATATGGGCATTATGATGCCAAACTCACCGATACCGAGGAGGGAAAACTGCTGGATAGCGGAGTAATATTAGGGGGTGAAGGCGGTGTTGTTTCCGGTGCCGGTATAAATGCCACCTGGGATTCCCGTGATAACAATCTTTATCCCACTAGCGGCAGTTATCATCAATTAACAGCCGTTTCTTCCGGGCCTTCACTGGGCAGTAATTTTACCTTCAATTCTTATTTACTGGATTTTCGTCATTACCGGCCTGTCTTTGACGAACATATCATCGCCTTCCGGGGTGTGATTGGGTTAAGCACCGGAAATCCCCCTTTTCAAATGATGAATCAATTGGGTGGATATCTTCGCGGTTATAAGATCACCCGTTTTGTAGACAAAAATTTAGTTGCTGTTCAGGCAGAATACCGCCTGCCGCTGTTTAGGCGGCTGGGATTGGTGGGGTTTGCTGGATTCGGACAGGTTGCTGAAAACGTCGGAAAGATCTCTCTAAAAGAACTAAAACCCTCGGCAGGATTCGGAATCCGATTTGCCCTGATCCCAGAGCAGAAAGTCAATCTGCGAATTGATCTGGGGATGGGCAAAGATGATTCCAGTTTCGACATTAATATTATGGAAGTGTTTTAGCCCAGGGGTTGTACAAATGAGGGGTTTATTGGACAGTAAGGTTATATTAAGTGAATTTTTATAAAGATAAACATGGTTTATTTCTATTAAAAAGGCCTATCCATTCATCTTGAGTAGGCCTTTTGTTTTTTATACCTTTTTCCCTTGACTCTATTCCAAAAATTTACTATTTTGTTTCAGTAAACTTTTGCTTACGGAATCTCATTCTGAACTGATTAGCTTACTAAAGATAATACCTGTTAACCT
This sequence comes from Candidatus Zhuqueibacterota bacterium, assembly GCA_016783505.1. Lineage (GTDB taxonomy): Bacteria > BS750m-G25 > BS750m-G25 > BS750m-G25 > BS750m-G25 > BS750m-G25. Next base: position 37,009 of record JADHWK010000004.1, read on the forward strand.
ATTGCTTGTAATTGGGCCATTATTGTTTTGTCGAGGGATGATTATGAAATGAAGAATTTAATAAAAATCCGGTTCTCACACAGACTTATCGGTCTTATTTTTCTAATAATAATTGTTTCCTGCATCGGGTCTTATATTCAAATGTATGTAAGTAAAGACAGTTTCGGTCTCGTTCCTTTACCTATGTCCCTTGACGTGATGGAGGGTACGTTCAAAATTAATTCGGAAACTGTAATTCTAACGGATAACAATTCACCAAGAGTGCAAGAAATCGGCTTTTATCTCAATGAATATCTTTCTTCCTCGTATCAACTGTCCCTGAGAATTAAAGATTCTAATGCTGAAAAAACATTAGCTGGAACCATATCACTCACCCTCGGGAATAATATGGAGGGGTTAGGCGATGAGGGATATGAATTAATCATACATAAAAATCACGTTTCTTTAAAAGCCAATACCCCGGCGGGTTTATTTTATGGGGTTCAAACTATTATTCAACTTTTAAATCCACAAGCCAACTCAATTGATGGTCTTTGTCTCCCTTCATTAAAAATTGTTGACCGCCCGCGCTATTCCTGGAGGGGGATGCATCTGGATGTGTGTCGTCATTTCTTCCCGAAAGAGTTCATAAAAAAATATATTGATCTCATCGCCATGCATAAAATGAACACGTTTCACTGGCATCTAACAGAAGATCAGGGATGGAGGATTGAAATAAAAAAATACCCGAATTTGACTGAAATAGGTGCCTGGCGTAAAGAAACCCTTATAGGCCATAGTAAGGAGAAACCACAAAAATTTGACGGCATTCCCCATGGAGGATTTTACACTCAGGAGGAAATCAGAGAAATCGTGAAATACGCCCGTGAGCGTTTCGTCACCATTGTTCCTGAAATTGAACTTCCAGGTCATGCTACGGCCGCACTCGCCGCTTATCCTGAATTTTCCTGTACTGGTGGACCCTTTGAAGTGGAAACCACCTGGGGGATAAAAAAAGACGTTTACTGTCCTGGAATGGAAGAAACATTTACCTTTCTTGAAAATGTCCTTACGGAAGTGATCGACCTATTTCCAGCACCCTATATTCACATTGGGGGTGACGAATGTCCAAAAGACCGTTGGAGAGAATGTGACCACTGTCAGGCGCGAATTAAACAGGAAGGGCTGAAAGATGAGGATGAACTCCAGAGTTATTTCATCAAACGGATAGAAAGATTTCTATCATCAAAGAATAAAAGATTAGTAGGATGGGACGAAATTCTGGAAGGAGGATTGGCCCCCAATTCTACCGTTATGTCCTGGCGCGGTATAGCAGGCGGCATTGCGGCTTCAAGAAAGGGGCATGATGTAGTCATGACCCCAACCTCCCACTGTTATTTTGATTATTATCAGGCCAAAGGAGGTGAACCATTAGCTATTGGGGGGTTCTTGCCTTTGAAGAAGGTGTATTCTTTTGAACCGACACCTGTTGAGCTTGAACCAGAGCAGGCCAAACATATTCTGGGGGCACAGGGAAATGTTTGGACTGAATACATAGCCCGGCCAGAGCATGTCGAATATATGGCCCTACCGAGGATGTCTGCCATGGCTGAGGTGCTGTGGTCCCCGAAGGAAAAGCGCCACTTCAAAGATTTTCAAAAAAGAATGAGGATACACTATAGACGATTGGATCAAATGGACGTGAATTACCATGCACCTAAAAAACCAGTCTAATAGTTCCCACCCGAAGGAATAGGATGAAGAGGGGGGAATTATATATTTACTTTCTAACCCCCGCTGCACCTGATCCCGATCCCGAAGTATCGGGTGGGGTGACCTCTCTCGTTAGGTCTCTCGTAAATCCATAGAAATAATAATAAAATGGATCAGAAGATGCTTATTCATAATAGAAGTCCATAAAAGGACAACTTTCGACTCGTTCCCACGTTTCACCCGGGAACACCTGACCAGATGCGCGGCTTTAACAGCAATAAAGACGCTGAGCATCTAATTCTACATTTTACCATAGATTCTTACAGCGAAAGAAATTTTCAGTGGCCTAAAATTTATAGAAAGGAGATACGATCATGAAAAGAGCAATCTTAACCATTAGCGCTGTATGTGTTTTTATTTCAGGATTTACAGCGCACCCAGTCTGTAGTCAAGTTCAGGGTGGTGATTTATTGAATGAAGCGCCCCTTACCCCAATCCCTGCTGATATGACATTTGAAGAATATCGGGATATGAATCGCCGACTTACCGTTGGATTAGTTTTAGCCGCCATTCCTGTTCCTGGCATGATTCATTTTTATGCCGGGGAAAAAAAGACCGGTTGGCGAATTCTCGGTGCCGCAGCCATTGGGGTGGGAAGCATTATTGTCGGTGCAGTTAGCCTTGATGAGGGTGACTTCCCAGATTCAGACTTTGATCTATTCATTTTAAACCAGGGTGATAAAGACAAAGAAAGACAATTTGAGAAAATTCCAGTGGAAATGACTAGCACAGATACAACCTACAAACTCCACGAAATTTTCAGAGAAAGAGAAGGTGCCGGTGGTCTTCTTATTATTCTTGGTGCGGCGATATTAATTGGAGACATTGCCTACGATTTCATTCATGGTATCCGGACTATTGAAGAAAAACGGGATCGGGTTCGTTTCAAATATGGAAAAATGCTGAGTCTTAGCATCAAACCTGAAATTAATTTCAAAAATAACTCAGCAGGTATTAAATTGGCGTTTAATTTTTAGACGTGTGATAGCTGGTAAGTATAAGGATTAGAGATTTAAGTTGTAAGAGTTAGATGGGATAATTTTGATGCTAAGGTTTCCAAGGATCTTTTCCCGTCTAACTCCCACTGCACTTGGCCCCGATCCCCAGGCATCAGGAGGGGTAAGATGAGCTCTCCTGTTATTCTCAATTGACGTTAACCATCGTTTCTATACCCGTAACAACGTCCTCATTCACGATATTTAACATTACAACTTCAATGTTATGATTTGGTGATACCAGAAAACAAAAACCAGCATCGAAAGGATGCTGGTTTTTTTATCTGCTCAGTCGGGCGCCTGACGGATAATGGGAGGGATCAGGGGTAAATGAATCAAAATATTCTCCTTTATTCTTATCTACCCCCACCCTAACCCTCCCCCATTAAGGGGAAGGGAATCCAATCAGTCGGGCATCAGTTAGACATCAGTCCGGTGCCTGACGGACCTCACTAATCTGACCGGCCTGCCCAGTGCCCCAAAGGGGCTAAATTCAAATTCTATCCCACCTCCGCATTCAATTCCTTCACCCACCCCTTGATCCCCTGCCACTCCTCCCGGGGGATAACGTTATAGATAAACGTGGTATTGTTGTGGGTAAGCGGGTCTTCCTCTATGAAAGGGAACGATTCTTTCAAACGGTCAAACACCGGCGTTCCCGGCACTGGCGAGAGCTGGGCAAGCCTCACCTGAACCCCGAGCCCATGAACTAATTTTACCGTTTTCCTGATCTCCTCAACGGAAAATTCGGGCAGGCCGCCCATTACATATACTCCGATTTCGGCCCCCTGAAAACCGGCGTGCTTCAGATAGGCCACCGCCCTTTCTACCTCATCACCGGTCACCTTCCCCCCCAGCTTAGATTGTAGTTCCTCATCCCATGTCTCAAGCCCCATTCTTATAGTCTTGAAACCGGCTCGTTTCATCTTCCGGGCCAGTCCTTCAGTGACGAAGCGGGGATGGATACCATTGGGGGAATGGAGGTTGAGGTCCAGGTAATTATTAATGATCCCATCCAAAATCTGTTCGAACCTATCCCCACCCCCCACCAACAGGGCATCGTCAAAAAAAGCCACATCCCTTATCCGATAATGTTTCACCGCCCGAATGATATCATCCATGACCCCATCGGGCTCTCTTTCCTGGAAACGGGGTTGAAGTAGGTGGGCGCCGCAGTAAGGACATTGAAAGGGACAGCCGAAACTGGTGAAGATAGTAAGGTAGGTTATCCGGGGGTATAGGTCAAATAAGACAGGTGTTTCTCCCCCGGCTTCCAGATGACGATCCAGCACCCGAGAAAGGGCTTTCCAAAACCCCTCCCGGGGTCTTCCGGTAAGGACTAGATCGGCCCCTGAATTCCGGCGAGCGAAGTCGGGGCACAGGGTGGCAAATATCCCCCCGAGGATGATGGGAACCCCGGGCAAACGTTCCTTCACTAAGGCGATAGCCTCGAAGACGCCCGGATACCAGTAGGTCATCCCCGAGGTGATCAATACCGCATCGGGCCGGGGAAATGCTTTTAATCGGCGGGCAAACTCCGCCTCCGGCAGGCCGTAGCGCTTGTAACGCAGGGGAAGGTGCTGGAAATAAGTTGGTTTTGAAACCGGTTCAAAATAATATTTCCCGGTTCCGAATTTTTTCTCTTTAACCTTAAATCTTTTTTGAAAATACGGGTCGTGTCGGTCCAGACAATCAATGAGATGAACTTCAATCCCCTGTCTCTTAAGTTCGCCCCCGATGGTAAGCAGCCCCATCGGCTTGGACCAGAAGTCGTAGGCGGCAAAATCGTAGATCCAGGGATTGATTAACAGCGCCCTCTTTTTCATCACATAGCTGAGACTAACTAATTTGTTGCTTCAAGGTTACACCTTGAAGCATTACAGAATACCTTTAGGTTATATTGTAATCGTATTGGAGATAAAATAGGGTAAATACCCCTCCTTTTGAACTAATCAGTCTGGTCATTTCTGCCGTTACTTAAGGTATAATGATTCTTTTCCAAAGATCGTTTCCCCCTGGCCGGGCAGGCAAGACCCTTCGGGTCCCAAGACCTCTAGGGCCGACAAGGTTCAACCTTGAAAGAACAGATGCCCCACCGCACCACTGCACCTCTTCTTTTTATTTATGAAGCTTCAGTACCACCAGACTGGACACCCGGGCATTCTCCTTAATCCATATCCCCGCAGGGCCCACCGCCAACCGCGACCTTATGGGGCCGCCCCCCTCAGTCAATACCCGGGTCTCGTGGGTGGCCCCGTTGACGGTGATCCGGGGCGAGGGCTGGAGCAGGGCTAAATGGTCCGGGGGTATCCCTAAGCTCTCATTATACTCCAGAATGTATTCACCCCCTTCCAGGTGCCACCAGCCGTAGGGTTCGTCGGGATGGATTTTTTCCGCCAGTACGGGTTCTGACCTTCCCTCCTCAAATTCGCTCCCCCCGAAGTCCACCCGTCCCGGAGCCACCAATCTGCGGATGGCCTTCACGGTCAGGTCGTAGGAGCGTTCACCCGCCTGCTTTTTCTCATATGTGGGATTTTTTATGTATCTTCCGATCTCCAACCCGGTCAACTGCTTCATCCCTATTTCCTCCCCTATATCATTACTTCCAAACAAACTGTTCAATTATCCCGATTGACCAATTCTTTCTTGATTCTTCCCGTCAAGGAAGCTCGATTTTCCAATGTAACCCTGATGATTTCAACATCGGGACGTTGTTTGATGGTATCCGCAAAAAGATGGGAACGGTGGATGATGGTTCCCAGAACGGGTTTTGGCCCATCGAGGGCCCGCACTACCGATTCTTGAAAGCGCCGGGAGAAAAGCTCCATCTTCCCGATTTCATCAATCACCACCAGATCCGCATCTTTTATGGCATCCTCTACTGCACGGACCCCAATCCCCTCAAAAGTCCCCAGGTCTACCCTGTATTTCCCCACCCGGTAGGGGCTTTTAATATCCACCCCGGCCAGAGCACCCTTTTGGCCGCTGAAGTCCTGGACGGCAAACCCAATCCTCTTCCCCCCTTTTCTGATTTCCCGGGTGAAAAATCCCCCAGCTTTAAGCCCGAGGGACTCGACTACTTTCAGTAAGACGGTTGTTTTACCAACACCAGGAGCTCCGGTGAGAAAAATATTTTTCATTCAATCATGAAATTTTTTTACGAAGCTTAAGATCAATATTTGCCTTTGCTGCCGCATCCCTTATCAGGGTTTTCATTTCAGCCGGACCACCGCCCCCACCTTTCTTCATCCTACCCATTGCATTTTCTATCAATGCTAACGGCATCAGGGCGCAGGCAGTGCAGTAAAAGGTCATGGATCTCCCGTCGTTATAGTTTTCGATCAGCTCCTCGGCCAGCAGCCGGCGGGGGTGCTGCTGCCCCAACCACCCTTCCATCCCCAGCTCTCGCTGCAGTTTAAGATTGGGAATAGCCGGCCGGTGGGTGAGAAAGCTATCACAGGTGGTTCCATCAGGCTGCACCCCCAATAGATGCACCAGCTTATCGCAAGGAAATTCTTCACATTGGGCACAGGTCACCAGCCCGTGTTTTTTGACCGCACATCGCCAGACTGAACAGTAGTTATGGTTTTCCCCCAATTGACAGCCGATGCAGCGGCTGGGTGCTTTCGATTGATACCTGGGGCACAGCCCGCAGTAAAGCCCGCAGGCCCCAGCCAAGTTTTTTTCCTCTTCAAAATTCATGGTTTCTTCCCATTCAACGGCTTTCAAACACGGTCACAGACCCTTCAGATTAAACCTCTTCCTAATATGTTTATTTTTTATGCCACTTAATAAGTTCAGCCCCATCTTTTTCAACAGATAGATGATATATATTCCCTTTAATATCAATGGCTACATCCCTCTTACAACCAAAGGTAGAGAGTGTTGGAAAATTATCTATTACAACAATTGAGGTACCAGACTTATCTATCTTTCTGATTTCTCGCAAATACTTAGTAATACCTCCGACCCGTTCATGTTTAGTTACCGCCAGATAAACGTTTCCAATAGTATCATCACCTAAAAATTCCACACTACCCACCTCTTCCATTACAGTTAATTCAAAGCTTCTTATTCCCATTCCTTGAAGATCCAATTTCTTAATACGGACTGAATGTTTGTCCCCTATCTGTTCAGCGGCGTAAAAACTAATAGTCGGGTCATTAAGATTGGGGACTCCTTCTATTATTTCCTTAGGTTCAAGTAAATCGGATTTCCCAGCACTAAGGCTAATCTGGCACACTTTCGCTTGATAACCCAAATAAAGGTTTCCCTTATGATCAACAAAAATTTTTTGGGGAATAATTCCGGTTTCTTTAAGCCAATCCCTGGAGAAGGGAAAACAAGCCTTAAAAATCAACACGCCCTGTTGATCGTATTTCCTTATTTCATAAGGGGTCAATCCAAATCTGGAACCATGGACGTCAAGGTAATCCATATACTGGCTAATCTCTGGACTTGTATCCAGAACATATATATTTCCATCTTTATCTATGCAAAAATCATAGCCCGTCTGTTTTTTCCCTTCATCAATCGAAATACTATTTAAGAATTTTCCTTTATTATCATACTTCTGAATCTGACGATTCCCCGTATCAAGGATGTAAATATTTCCCAATTTATCTACTGCTATGCTTCTTGGTCCTGCCAATACACCCTCCTCCCTAATACCAAGATGATATGGCCCCGGTTGACCATCCCGGGGATTCCAAAAACCAGGTGTAAATCGTATCAAAACCTGGGACATGTACTTTTCTTTCCCGGAGCTATAAGGCACTTTTTCTTCTCCGGTAACTTTGGCATTTCCTGCTGTAAAAACTATTACGCTAAATAGGGGAAATAAAATATTAATAACAGAATAAACATTCCTTTTCGTTTCGTCCTCTTCTTATATTTGCTTTTTCTGTTTATTTTTTTCTAATGAAGAAACACTTTTTTTAGCAATTCTTTTTCTTTCTTCAAATCAATCATATATAGCGCCAACTCTTCAATCTTCTGCAGGAGCTTTGCCTGCATTTCCCCTACGTTAACCCCATTTGCACGAAGTTTTTTGCAGTGAATCAATAAGTTTTTAAAAAATGCCTAACCACCCCGGCGATTTCATCGTTAACATTCCGAATCCCCCCTAATTCCCCTCTTTCAGCCACATCTTTTATACTCTCCTTCAGGTTGTTGATGTTCACCGCCGCCCATTGAGTATTGCTAAAGGGCTTTCCCTCAAGCTGGGCCAGGTAAGCTTTATCCGCCAGATATTGGGCGATCTGGTAGTTCAGCTTCCGATAGTCATCGGGGATGAAACGCTTCATCCGGATGGGCACCCCGTATTCCTGTGATAGCTTTAAGACCAGCCGGTTGACCCTTCGTTCATAGCTCCTCACCGGCCCGTAGGCCCCCGGGGGATAGACGGTGTTGTAGTCTTTGACCAATTCCGGATAATACTTTTCCAGATGCTCGAACAAATACTCCCTCTGCCCCTCGGCCACGGTCATTCCCCCGAAGATGACGAAATCCACTCCCGCCTCCTTGGATTTTTCCAGAACATCCCGAATGTTCTCTTCGGTATCCAAAAGGAAAGGCAATAAGGGACAGCACATAATCCCCACCTGCAGCCCGGCTTCCTTGAACTTTACCAGCATCTCCCGCCTTTTTTCAGGGCTGACCGCCCGGGGTTCAAAGGCACGGCTGATCTCAGGATCGAAGGTGATGATTGTGGTTGCCACCGTGGCCCAGCGGCTTTCGCCAATCTCCTTGATCAATTCCAGATCCCGTAAAACCATAGTAGATTTGGTGAGCATGAACAGGGCGTAGCGGTGTTTCAGGATGACCTTAACCATAGCCTGGGTGATCTTTTCGGTGGCCTCGACTGGCTGATAGGCGTCCCCGGCGGAGCCGAAGGCGATGATGTCGGGAAGCAGGGTACGGGCGTTGGTCAACCTCTTGTCCAGCATTTCCGCCGCCCCCCGCTTGATATAAACCGTATCCCCAAAGTCATCGTGCATATAATACCGCTTACTCCGGGTGTCGCAGTAGACGCAGGCGTGCTCGCAGCCCTGGTAGGGGTTAACGGCGTATTTATCCCAGAACCAGGTATCGGTATATTTGCGGACAAGGAGGATGGATTTGAATTCTTTGACTTTATATTCCATTTTCAATAAAAATGATATTGTAATATTATTATCTAATTATAATTACATTATGCTACATTTGTTTATCCGTTGCTTCAAGGTTGCACCTTGAAGCATTACAAAAAACCTTCCAGTCAGGCACCCAACTGAACCGAAAACCACACAATGATGTCCCGTCCCGAAGTTTCGGGATCGGGACAACCGACAGCCGTTTTACGTAAACTACAAATTATTTTGGAAAATTCTTAGAAATTCCGAGACGTCCGGTTAACTCCCGCTCACCACCGTTTTGATCATCTCCACCAATTTCTTCCGCTCTTCAGGATTGGCCCGGTGTTCTTTGACCTTTCTCCATACATGGGAGCAGTCGTCACCGAATTGACCGGATGCCTTCAGGAATTGATCGAACTTCTTACGGTTCTCCCTGGTTCTCTCCACCCCGGCCTCGGCGAACAGGTCGTCTAAGTGTCTGGTGTAGCACGACATGATGTCCTCCCTTTGAATTTAAATTCACAGGCTTTGACACGGTTTGCAACCGTGTCTTTTTCAGACAATACCTGGATTATTCTATTCAAAACCTATTTGTCTCTTCCCGGACTAGCGTGGGGGTAAGCATCAGTCAGGCGCCCGACTGATAAGTGATCTCCTGGTGCATGATAAGGATAAATTCCAAATTCCAAGCACCAAATCCCAAACAATATCAAATGACAAATCCCGAAGCTTCGGGATGGAATTTTTAACAACATGGGGATAGCATTATGGTTTACCATCACCCAAACTTCCCCACCTTTTCCAACCTTTCCAGCAGGGCCGAAAGCCTGATCCCCGTTTTGTAGAAAATCACCTCGCCTTCAAAGTCCTCCTTGGAACAGTTCAATTTCTCATTCACCGCCACGATGAGATTTTTCCGGCCCGCCTTCCGGATCTTCTCTAACTTATATTTTAGGTATTCCGGCGTCCAGAATCCGATGATTTCCAGCATGGCCACCCTGCCGTCTTTATGTCGAAAAGTGAAATCGGGGATGAGAACGATATCCCCCAGATCAATTACCTCCCCCTCCCTTTCCAGCACCCAATCCCTGGTTTTACGATTGAATTTCCTGGCAAAGGACTCCTCGATACGGCTGTCGAAGGGATGCTCCCTTCGGTAATGTGAAGTGAGACCACATGTATGATCCAATCCGAACCCTTTTGGTCCCCAATCTGTATTGACCTCAGCCTCCATCTTCCACTTATTTGCCAGCAGAAGACCGGGCAGAAACAGGGCCATCTGCACCCCGTATTTCTGAGTATTGCGGAACAGGGAGGCGGGGCCGTCCAATACTATTTTGTATCCGGAGGGTTCTAAACTCCTGATAAGGTGGATCAGCCTGGCTAACTTGATGTATTTAAACACCACTTTGTAATCGCTAAACAGGTAGACCTGCAACCGAACGGCCCGGTAGAGCAGGGCCTGGGCCAGGGCTACGTTGTAGCGCCGCACCAGGTCGGGGGGGCGGATCCGGTCGTCAAAATGGATCAGCACCTGGTTTTCGGGAAGATCACCGTAAAGGTGGGTTTCTAGTTCGGTCCGGGCAATCCCTAACGAACTGGCGACAGCTTCCAGCACCGACCCTCTTTCCGTTCGATAGATCAGGTCCGGTTCCCTGACAACGGGGTAGGCCCTCTGGGCTTTTGAGAAGATCTCCTGTCTCACCGCCTTATAATCCCAGTCCTTGGCGGGTCCAAATTGACACTTCTCCTCCAATAGTTTGGCCAATCCCCGATAGATTTTATAATCGGTCCTCCGCCCATAGGCCACCCCGACGGCTTCCTCCAGTTCCCCGCGGGTCTTCCCCCTGTGGTTCCGATATATCTGAATTAAAGATTCGGAGATGGTCAAGTACTGTTCGCTTTCCCCACGGGTAATATACAAGGGATAAACCTGGTTTCCAACCACCCGACAGCGCAACAAATCTGAGGTTAACATAGTATCACTCCCCGATCAGACATCGCCGGTTAGGTCAGTCTGGCGCCTGGGCTTGTGGCACAACTCTGAAATCATCGTAAAGATCTTGGGACTGGTTTCCCCTTTGCGTGATAATAAATTATCACGCTATTTCAAAGAAAGTCCCGAAACTTCGGGACTGATTACAGTATGTCTCAACATACTTTATTTGTATTAGCATAGGAATTTATTCCTAATGCGATAGTCCTGCAACAGGCCCGCCTGACTGACGCCCGACTGATTTGTGACGGTGTCTTCCCAAACTTCTACTCTATTTAAATTCAAATATTGATCCTCAAGACAATAATAAAGATCCTTTAAACAGGGTTTCAAACCCTGTTAGATCGAACATGAATTAAATGGATCTGACACAGTTTGTAACGGTGTCTTTAAACCCCTTTAAAAATTCGTCATTTATCCAACTGATACGCCTCTCCCCTCCTTCTCCGGTAGGAGACCTGTGATTCAACGGTTCCCTTGCTTACCACTTCATACAGAAGCGCTTTTTTTCCGCTTCTTTTTCTTAAGATTCTTCCCAACCGCTGTAGATGTTCCCTGGGACTGGCGGACCCGGAGAGGATAATGGCCACGTTTGCCTCGGGAACATCCACCCCCTCGTTCAGCACCTTTGAGGTGACGACCAGCCGGTAGACCCCCTGACGGAAGTTGTCCAGAATCTGCTTCCTCTCCACCGTCCGTGTATGATGGGTTATGGCCGGGATTAAAAATTCCCTTGAAATTTTATAGACCAGATCGTTGTTTTCCGTAAAGACGATCACCCGATCCCCGTGGTGCTGTTTCAGCAGGGTGTCCAGGATAGCAAGCTTCTTCTCTGCCCCCAGCATGATCCGCCGTGATTCCACTCGGGCCAGTAGGGCCCGCCGGGCATCCGCCTCGTAGGCGCTTTCCCGGATGAACTTTCCCCATCCACCCCCGAAGAAGCGAACTTTCTTTTCCTTAACATATCTTTGGTACACCACCTGTTGAACCTCGTATTCCTCTCTCTCTTCTGGGGTCAGCTCCACCCCGATGCGGTGGATCTCGTATTCGGACAGATGCTCACCCTTCAACTCTTTGATGGTCTTCCGATAAACCACCCCCCCGATCAGATAGCTTAAGATCTTCTGCCGATTATCCAAACGCTGGTAGGTTGCGGTCAGCCCCAGCCGGTAGGGGGCAATGGCCATCTGGGGGATGTGGGAATTCTTGGGGGAAGGGAGGTGATGAACCTCGTCGAAAATCAACAATCCAAAGCGATCCCCGTAGCGATCCATATACAGATAGGCGCTGTCATAGGTAGAAACGGTGAGGGTTTTAACTTCGTGATACCCCCCGCCCAAGATGCCCACCTCGATACCAAAGGCATCCCTGATCAGACCGTACCACTGGTTCATAAGATCCAGGGTAGGGGTAACGATCAGGGTGCTTTTCCGGGTTAATTCCATGGCTTTCAGGGCCACGAAACTTTTCCCGGCGCCCGTGGGAAGGACGACGCTTCTCAGACCGGCGGCCCTGTCCCAGGCCCCCAACGCCTCTTTTTGATACGAATAAGGATCAAATTCAAGCTGAAGTCCCAGATTAAGGTCTTCTATTTTAGATACCTTATCTTTAAAAACAATCCCTGAGTGCTTAAGGGCGGCCAGTATGCGGGAATAAGCCAGCGCCCACGCCCGCCATTTCCGCTGCCGCTCGTCCCAGCGGAAAAAGGGGGGAGGTTCCTCTCCCGACCAGTTTTCAAAGATTAAAATCCCCCCGTGAAAATGAAGTTCTGGAATATTCTGCATGGAAACATGCCTAAATTTAACGTCTCGGAATTTCTAAGATTTTGTGTTCAACTTTTTCAATTGCCAAGATTGCCAAAAGTTCAGAATTTGCCAAAATTATCGAAATTTAGGCAATCTTTGAAATCTTTGAAATTTAGGCAATCTTTCAACTTCAGATGGTTACGATAATTCTAAGCCATACCTTTTTCAACCTAACCGTCATTGGTTAAGGGTTATACAGCATATTCCCGTCCCTCCTGGGCCCCGAAACAGATCAGATCCGATCCCCTTTCCTTAATTTCCTCCCGGCAGAATTCTACTATCTCGTCCACCTCTTCATCGGGCCTCTCCGGCTCATGATGAAATAGCACCAACTTTTTCACGCCAGCATTCAGGGCCAGCTGGAGCGCCTCAGTGTAGGTCGAATGCCCCCATCCCCGTTTGGATTCTATCTCTTCGGGCTTATACTGGGCATCGTGAATAAGGAAGTCGGCATCCTGGCAAAAATCCTTGATCTTTTCAAAATGAGAATGATCCCCAGGGGTCAGGAAGAGCTCGTTGTCCGTGAGGAACACCAGCTTCTTGATCCCCTCCTCGATCCGAAACCCCACTCCACCACCGGGATGGCAGAGGTCGGTGAGAAAAATGCTGGCCTCTCCGATCTGCAAAAATCTGTCCCTAACATCCTGAAACTCGATTTTAGCTTTCAGGTGATTGTAATCCACCGGAAAGTGGGATATCTCCATCTGATCGAAGATATTTAGGCTGATCTTTCTGTTCCCCGGCGAACAGCCGTAGATGGTGATCTCGGTCTCGGCGTTGTAGGCGGGCAGGAAGAACGGAAAGCCCTGAATGTGGTCCCAATGGTAATGGCTGAACAAGAGGTTGGTTTTCACCGGTCCACCCCGTTTCATCAACGTGAGGCCCAGTTTGCGGATGCCCGTCCCCGCATCAAAAATCAGAATATCCCCCCGGTTCAAGATCAATTCTACACAGGTAGTGTTGCCCCCATATTTTACCGTATCCTCACCCGGGGTGGGGATCGAACCCCGGGTTCCCCAGAATTTTACCCTCATCGATTGGCTCCTCATTATATATTGTTAAAAAAACGGTCTCCATTTTTCTTCCCGGGGTTTAGACCCCAAAAGGCTGACCGCAATCAAAAGTATTACCGAACAGATTAAAGCCGGATAGATTGCCGGCACCCCTAACGGCGGGTGTCCCTGAATTTTGTTGATGATTTCCCACCCTATGGTTACCCCCATCCCGGCTGAGATAGAGACTACCCCCGCCGCCGGGGTAGCCCGTTTCCAGAAAAAGACGGCCATCAGCGCCGGTGTGATCCCGGCCCCGTACACGGTGTAGGCAGCGTATGCCGCATCCAGAATACGGGGGAAAAAAGAGATCAGGGAATAGGCAATAATTCCTAAAAGGACAACCACAATTCTGGAATAAAGAACGATCTTTTTATCGGAGACTTCCGGGTTAATAAACCGCTGATAGATATCCCGCATGATGTTGGTGGCCGGAACCAACAGGAAGCTATTAGCGGTAGAGATAATGATAGCCACGATGGCCCCGAACAGGATACAGCCAACTGCCACCGGCAACCCTCGGTGGGCCACCAGCAGGATGATCTTCCCCGCTTCCACCTGCGAAAGTTCCTTGAAAATGCTGGAGCCGATGACGGCTAAGCTCTGGAGGGCGATTCCCAAAAGGATCACCCCTATCACCCAGCCCACCACCGATCGCTTGGCCTCAGTGGGATTTTTAGCTGAGAAGAACCGCTGGTAGGTGTTCCCCATTCCCAGGGCTAAAAGAAACGTGGGCACAAAATAACCCATCGCCTGCACCCAAGTCATGTTACCCAAAAAGGGGTGTTGTCTCGTGGTCACGTTAGCGGCGATATGGGCCAGCCCTCCCCCCTGATGGATGAGGAAGGGCAGGGCCAGGAATACCCCGGTGATGATGATAACCCCGTTCAGTACATCCAAGTAGGCCACCGAGATCATCCCGGCAAACAGGGTATAGCCGATGACGAAGCCGGCTACGATGACCATGGCGGTTTCCATCGGGACCTTTCCGCCAGAGACGATGTTCAGCACCCATCCCCCACCCCGAAACTGGTAGCTGACAATGACCACGCTGGTGACAATGGTGGTGATGGTGGCCAAAATCCGCGCCCACTGGTTATACCGGACCTCCAGGATGTCGGGCACGGTGAACTGGCCAAACCGCCGCACCCGCCCGGCGATAAAATAGACGATGATGATCCCCATCCAGCCCCCACCTGATCCGATCAGGGATGAATAGCCATGGTTGTAGCTCAAATCAGCCACCGAGAAGATATCCCCGGAGCCGATCCAGGTAGCCAGCAGGGTGCCCACCAGCACCGGGGCGGTGAGCTTTCTCCCCGCCACCATGAAGTCCTCCTGGGTCTTCGCCCGGGAGGCCAAATAAAAGCCGAAGGAAAAAAGAACAATCAAGTAACCGAAGATAGTAAATAGGTAAACCATAGGGAATTCACGCGTAAAATACAAGAATCTAAGATAAGAAAGAATATTCCTTCTTATCTTCGATTCCTGTGGTTATTGAAAAGGAAACATTATGCTTCCGAAGGCTGAAAAAGCTCCTTTATTTCCTCCTCTTTCGGTGCTTGAGTCAAATAGCTTACTACGAAAAGACACAACAACGAGACAATGAGTGACGGATAGATGATGGGAATCCCCCAGGGGTCTCCGTCGGGGACCTGTTCTGGGGGGAGGATGTAGGTAATCACTTTCAGGAAAACACAGACTACCGTCCCGCTGATGATGGAAGCCAGCCCCCCGGCTTTGGTGGCCCGCTTCCAGGTCAGCGCCGCAATCAGGGCCGGGGTGATGGCTACCCCATAAATGGTGTAGGCGAAATAACTCATCTCCAGCACAGACACCAGTTTGGTGGCCAGAAAGAAGGCGATCACCCCCAAAACGACCACTACCACCTTCTGCAGGGCCACCATGGTGCGTTGGTCCGCATCGGGCCTGATGAACCGCTGGTAGACATCACGCATGAGGTTAGTGGTGGGTGAGAGGAGATAGTTCATCCCTGTTGAAATCACCACAGCACAGGCGGCCCCTAAAAGGAGAATCCCGACGACCGGGTGCACCATATGCTTTGCCGCCAGGATCACCATAGCCGCCGGGTCGTATCCCTGCCCCCAGAAGTGGGAGGAGGCAAAAACAGCAATAATCACCACCACCGTTTCCACCACGATGGTGCCGATCACCCATAAAACCACCGCCTGCCGCGCCCCCTTGGCCGTCTTCGCCGAATAGAACTTCTGGTACATGCTCTGGACGCCCATAAGAAGCAGTCCGGTGGCCAGGAAGTAACTGATTCCTTTCAGGACAGGGTGGGCGCCGAAGGTCTCGGAAAACACGGTGAAATGATCGGGGGGCAGGACCTGCTGGGCGGAGGAAAGTCCCCCGGCGAAAAAGTAGACGAAGGGCGTAGAGATCACACAGGCCAGGACGATGATGATCCCATTGGGGAGGTCGGTGTAGGCCACCGCCATCATTCCGGCTAACGCCGTGAACAGGATGACGAAGGCCGCCGCTAAGAATTGGCCCACCTCGACTGAGACCGCCCCATCGGTAACCACGTTCAGGATATATCCCCCGGCCCGAAATTGGTAGCTGACGATAGCTGTGAACGATATTATGAGGGCGATGGCCCCGAACACCCGGGCCGTCTTACCATAGCGCACCTCGAGGATGTCACCGATGGTGTACTGGCCGAAGGTGCGGATCTTTCCTGCTAAGAAGTAAATGATGATAATTCCCACCCAGGCCCCGGCCGGCATCCAAAGGCTGGAGAAACCGGCCTTGTAGGCGTATTCGGCCCCGGCGATGAACGTCCCCGACCCGATCCAAGTGCAGATCAAGGTAAACACCATCACCCGCACCGACAACGACCGGCCGGCCACCATGAAGTCCTCCTGGGTCTTGACCTTTTTAGAACGGTAAAAGTTAAATCCCATTAACACCAGAATATAAGCTAGAATCACGTAAAGATACCAGTGCATATCCGCCTCCTTTTTAAAATATCAGTATCAATACAGTAAGACGAACTTTTTTCGATGTTAGGGCTCCTTTCTCCTAATCCCCTTGATCATGTCAAAGTGAGCATCGTAACTATAGATGACCCGAATATCGTTGTTTTTCATTACGGCGGCATGGATAGCATACCGGGGTTTAATCCCAGGAGATTTCATCAGGATTTCTCTTGCCAGCATGATGTCTTCCTTTTCCACCGGTAGAATAGAAGGAACACTTTTAATAAAGTTATCAAAGATAGCAAATCCATGTTTGGGTTCATTAATGGCAGCAAAACGGTATAGAATCTCCTGTAAGACTTCTGAGTCCGACACTCCCTCCATCTCGCCCAGGGCTATTCTCTGAAGGAAAGCCAGCGAGGGCTGCTTAAACGGGTGGGATTTTCCAGCAGCATAGATGGGAATATTGGTATCAATAAATACCGTCTCAATCATCCAAGATCCCCTTTTCAATCTCCCCCTCCATTTCAGCCCACTCCTTAACGGGCGCATTAATTTCACCCAGAGCCTTAACGGCTTTAAGTCTTTCGTTCTCTTCCAATAGTCCGTATTGTCTCTTTACCGCTTCCCTGATGAGATTCCCGATAGAGGTTCTTTTGACTTTGGCCAATGCTTCCAGACATTTAAAAAGGGATGGGGAGAACAAAATAGTCGTTTTTTTATCTAATGTAGACATTCCAGACCTCCATATAAATTAATAATTATCTCCATACATTAATATAATAAATGATTACCTTTTTGTCAAGGATTATTTAAGATTTTGGGGGATTAAACAATTTTGACAATTTCATCCTGTTCTTTCCCGGCCACTACCACTTCACCCTTCAAGGTAATGAAGACATTGATCTCAGTGCGCACCGCCATCTCGCCCGGCAGATAAATCCCCGGCTCAATGGAAAAGCAAATACCCGGCACTAGCCTGCGTTCATCCTTCGTCTCCAAGTTATCAATGTTCACCCCGTTGCCGTGCACCTCCCGGCCGATGGAGTGACCGGTCCGATGGACGAAATAGTCCCCGTACCCGGCATCCTTCACCACCTGTCGGCAGGCGTTATCCACCTCCCAGCCATGGCAGGGGGACCCGGCGGCAAACCGCTCCCGGATAAACCTTACAGCCGCCCTTCGGGCATCCCGAACAGCGTTAAAGATTTCTACATATTTGGGGGGGGGATCTTCCCCCACATAGCCGCACCAGGTGATGTCATAGTAAATACCGTCAGGGACGGCTTTCTTCGCCCATAGGTCAATGAGAACGGTATCCCCATCTTTTATCAGGTAGGCATTCTCCGGGGTAGGCTCGAAGTGGGGGTCGGCGGGATGGTCGTTGACCCCGACGATGGGCCACTCTTCATCGCAGGTCAATCCATTCTCATCAAACTGCTTAACAATGAACTGCTTGATGTCATATTCGGTAATCTTATCCCCGACCCGCAGGGCGCGGCCGATTTCGGCGAAAGCCCCATCCTTGACCCTTTGAATAATTTCACCCGCTTCAAGGTGAAGACGATACCCTTCTTGGCTAATCACCGCCTCAAAGGTCTGCACCAGGTCGGCCGAGGAGACGATTTCGTGTCCCAATTTGCGAACCAGGTCCAATGTCCCCCCGTCCACGATGGAGACGTAGGGGATGGCGTTGTCCGGGGAATACTGCATGGCAATCTTTTTTGGTTCGCCTAATATCTCCTTCAGCCCATCGTGAAGTTGTCGCCAGGAAAGGTAGACCGTTTTCGACCCTGGCAGTCCATCCAGCTTCCCTGGTTCCACCGAATGGGTTAGTTTACGGGGTTCCCCATGGGTGGGAATGAAGTAAAACCACCGCCGGCTGGTCATCTTAGACCCATCCAATCCTAAAATCCGATAGGCCAGTTGATCCCGGTTCTGAAAATCCCAGAACAGCCAGCCGTCAATCTTCATCTCTCTGAGCCTCGCTTGAATTCTCTCCAGTTCCATCTCCATCTCCCAATAATTAACCCAAGACGATAAATTTGGTTTAATATAAAGGATAATTTTAAAAAAATCAACCTAAAAAACAAAAAAGCCGATCCTTTAGATCGGCCAATATTATTTTGTTGAATACTCATTGAATCAGATCCGGGTTCCGTCAGGGATCACGGCTCCCTTTTCCACCACCACAATCCCCTCCCGAATGGTATAACCCTCCCCGTCAAATTCGGTCAGATTATCCTGGTTACAAATCTTTACCCCCCGTCCGATGCGGGCATTTTTATCAATGATGGCCCCTGAAATTAAGGAATCCCCCCCGATTCCCACATCTGGAATACACCGGTTTCTGTTCTCCTGCTTTTCCTCCTCGGTCTCATAAAAATCCGCCCCCATGACCACCGACCTTCTTACCCTCGCCCCTTCCTGAATAACGCTGCGCACCCCGATAATGGACTGGCGGATCTGGGCCCGGTCAATGATGCAGCCCTCGGCCAGAATGGCTTCCTCAAGGCGGCAGGCGTTAATCTTGGAGGTGGGAAGATAGCGGGGATGGGTGTAAACCGGGGCCCATTCCTCGTAGAAATTAAATCTGGGGGTGATCCGGGTCAGGTCAATGTTGGCCTCGTAGAAGGTGCGGATGGTGCCCACGTCCTCCCAGTAGCCCCCATAGATGTAACCGCAGGTCTTCCTTTCTTCCAGGGCCCGGGGGATGATATGGGCGCCGAAATCGGTCAGGCTTGCATCAGCCAGCAGGTCTTTTAGCACCCCCCGCTTGAACACGTAGATGCCCATGGAGGCCAATACATGACCATTCCCCGTATCAATTAAAAATTCCTTTATCCTATCATCAGGGACGGGTTTTTCCAGGAAATCAAGGATGCGACCGGAATCATCCAACTTCATAATACCGAACTCCCCACATCTTTGGACTGGAACGGGGACTGCGGCTATTGTCACCTCAGCCCCCCGGCTCTGATGCTGAGTGATCATTTCCTGAAAGTCCATTCGATAGAGTTGATCCCCGGATAAGATGAGAAAATCCCCAGCCTGGGGATAGTTACGGAAGTGAACCAGGTTTTTTCTGACAGCATCGGCTGTCCCCTGGTACCAGCTGCGGTTATTGAGGGTCTGTTCGGCGGCCAGAATGTCCACGAACCCCTGATGAAAGTAATCGAACTTGTATGACTGGTTAATGTGGCGGTTCAGGGATTCGGAATTGAACTGGGTGCAGACGAAAATTTTGTTAATCCCGGAATTAATGCAGTTAGAGATAGGGATGTCCACCAATCGGTATTTTCCCCCGAAGGGGACGGCGGGTTTGGAGCGGTATTTGGTCAGGGGAAAGAGCCTTTTCCCCTCCCCACCCCCTAAAATGATGCCCAGAACATCCTTCATTTCCGCTTTTGAATCTTCATTAAGGCCTTTATTTCCCGAACCAAGTTCTCCGCTTTTTTTTGAGTCTTGGCCTCGGCGAATATCCGCAGCACGGGCTCGGTGTTGGAGGGACGCACGTGCACCCAGCCCTCATTCCGGTCAATCCTGATCCCATCGGTAAGATCGAGTCTTTCTTTTGAATATTTCTCCCGTAATTTGCGAATAACTACCTTAGGATCAGCCTCGTCGACTTTCATCCTTCGTTTGACCATGACATAGTGTGGTAGTTGAGAAACCAATTGGCTGATGGTTTCCCCGGAATCCGACAGATATTGCAAAATCAGCACAATGGCCAGGGCGGCGTCCCTCCCGTAGTGTAGGTCGGGGAAGATGACCCCCCCATTACCCTCCCCCCCTATCACAGCACCAACCCTTTTCATCCCTTCAACCACGTGGATCTCACCTACCTTGGTTCGAACCACAGGACAGTTGGCTTGGGCGGCAACCCCATCAATGGCCCGGGTGGTAGAGAGATTGGTCACTACCGGCCCCTTTTTTTTGCCCAGCAGGAATTTACAGGCCAGGGCCAGGGTGTATTCTTCCCCAATGGGCTTGCCGTATTCGTCCACGATGGCCAGCCGGTCGCCGTCCGGGTCCAAGGCGAATCCTATTTCAGCATTCTCGTCCCGGATAGCCTGGCCCAGATGGGTCAAATTCTCAGGCAGGGGCTCTGGGGGTCGGTCAAATTTTCCCGTAATTTCACAGTGCAATTTGATCACCCCACAGCCCAGTTCCTGCAAGAGCTTGGGCACCAAAAGGGCTCCGGCCCCGTTGGCCCCATCCAAGACAATGCGGAAAATACGATCGCGCAGGGAAGGAGCATCCAGGAACTTCAGACCCAGGATGGCATTAATATGATCGGGGATGGCTTGGTCATAACATGAAACCCGACCCAATTTATCCCAAGGTTTCAAAGCGAGAGGGCCCTCGGTATAAAGGGTGACTACATTGTCAGCTTCAGCCTGGGTCAGGAAAAGCCCCTCTTTGTTGAAAAATTTCAGGGCGTTCCATTCAATAGGATTATGACTGGCGGTGATGGCAATGCCGCCCACCGCCCGGGAATGCTGGGTAGCGAGTTGAACGGTAGGGGTGGGGACGATGCCTATATCAACGGGGTTACACCCCACAGCCGTCAGCCCCGAAAAGACGGCCATTTTGACCATCTCCCCCGAGGCCCGGCCGTCCCGGCCCACCATAATCCGTCCCTTTCCAGTAAAGGTGCCAAAGGCGGTCGCAAACCGGGCGATAGTATCGGGACTCAGTCCCTTACCCACCAGACCCCGCACCCCGGAAATACTGATCATTAAACCCTGAGGAATTGGATGTTTCATACCAGATAGTCCGCTAAAATATTTTTGGGGTGCACCAAGCCCCGTTAGATCGTTATCCCACCGAGTTTATCATGGTTAGATAGCCGCCATATCTAACGGGGCAAGCGTCTTGGTGCAAAGTTTTAGGTGCGAAGTGCTAATAAATAAAACCGCCATCCCGAGTATTCGGGAAAAAGGAGGATGAAAATACTCCACTATGGGTTCTCAGCGAACCCTGCAATGAAAGTATTTTCAGAGGAAAGAAAATAAAAATCTTACGGATTAACTCCACGATTTTTAAATTATTGGAGTTAAGGTCCGATAACTCCGTATGAGTCCGAAGTATCGGACTCCATCGGAGCGTCAGCCTTTTAAAATCCCGAAACATCGGGATTGAATCCATCGAACTGGGATAAGCCCAGCATAAAAATCTGTGTAAATACGTGTAATCTGTAGTCTATTTTCAGGTGAAAAAGAGCCACCTGCCCGATTCGAACGGGCGACCTGGGCATTACGAATGCCCTGCTCTACCAACTGAGCTAAGGTGGCCAAACCCAAAATTATTTAGGAATTATGAAGTTACGGGGTAATTGACCCCTGCTTTTTATACTTACTAAATTTACAACGTTCATTCATAAAAGTCAAGTCATTAATGAATTAATTCCCTGGGTTCTATCAAAGGAGGTTTTTTCTCTTGATATTTAGTTTGTAAAAGGTTAAATTTAAGAAAAGATTTTTTTTGGAAAATACATTAGCATGGGGATGTTCAAATGGCAAAAATAGTAGTAATAGATGACGATCCCAACAATCTGCTCCTCTATCGGGAAATCTTAGAAGAAGAGGGGCACCAAACCCTCACGGTTGCGGATAGCCGACAGGCCCATGCAATAATTAGAAAAGAATCCCCCGATATAATTCTGTGTGATATCATCATGCCCAAATTGTCAGGCGTGGAACTATGCGAGCTTGTTAAGTGCGATGAAGGGACAAAAAACATCCCTATTATTCTAATGTCCGGCATTTTTGACCACGATGATGCCCGAAAAAAAATGAAACAGGCCGGTTATCAGCCGGATGATTACCTCGTTAAGCCCTTCGATAATGAAACCCTGCTGATTAGAATAAAGAATCTGTTGAAAGAAAGAGGTCAACAAACCTAATAACCTCCATGAAAATTTTATTGACTGGCGGGGCTGGTTTCATCGGTTCCCACCTCGGAGAACGGTTACTGAAGGACGGCTATTCCGTCGTCTGTCTGGATAATTTCGATGACTTCTATGACCCGACTGTTAAACGGGACAATATAAGTTCCAGCCTGGAAAATCCCCAATACGAGCTGGTCGAAGGGGACATTCGTGATGAGAATCTTCTCATCCGTACCTTTGAAAAGACCCCCTTTGATGTGGTTATCCATCTGGCCGCCCGGGCAGGGGTGAGGCCCTCCATCGCCAATCCCTCCCTTTACGCCAGCGTCAACGTGGATGGTACGATAAAACTTCTGGAAACGATGAGGCGATTCCCGATAAAGAAGTTCATTTTCGGCTCCTCCTCATCGGTTTATGGTAACAATTCCAAGATCCCCTTTTCCGAATCGGACCCGGTGGATCACCCCATCTCCCCCTACGCCGCTACCAAACGTGCCGGGGAACTCCTGTGCTACACCTACCATCAGCTTTATCACATCCCCACCGCCTGCGTCAGGTTCTTTACTGTTTACGGCTCCAGACAGAGACCGGAGATGGCCATCCATAAATTCACGGAGTTGATGCACAGGGATAAAGAAATTTCCATGTACGGGGATGGCACCACCAAAAGGGATTACACCTACATTGATGACATCATTGACGGGATAATGGGAATATTTAATAGCGATTTCTCTTTCGAAATTATCAATCTGGGGGAATCCCAGACGGTGGAACTTAAACGGTTGATTCAGCTCATCGAACATCATCTCGGGAAAAGGGCCAAAATCAAACTCCTGCCCCCCCAGCCTGGGGATGTGAATATTACCTACGCTGATATTTCCAAGGCACGGGAAAAATTCGGCTATTCCCCCAACACCCCTATCGAAAAAGGGATTGCCTTGTTTGTGGAATGGTTCAAAAACCAGCACGCTTCGGCAAGGGGATGAAGATATTGCCTGGATAAACTGAAAAAGGAAAGGCCAGCCCGACCTCAGGCTGGCCTTTTTCACGATAAAAAGCTCCCGGGTTAAATTAATGATCTTCCATCTATCCCTTCCGGAACGGGAAGATTCATCATTGACACCAGGGTAGGGAAAAGATCAGTAATCCCAAGCTGATTGTCCTTGGGGACAATCTCCCGATTTTTTATAAACAATGACGCATCGTCGTAGGTGTGCATGCCCACCAGATCCCCCAGGAAAGTTAATGCCAGCTGGTTTAGATTACCCTTCAAATCATAACCGTCGTGGGGAATGGCGATCAGGTCGGCTGCCTGGGGAAAGAAGGGACCATCATATATTTCATCCCGCAGCCATACTCGGTCAATGATTTTTTCACCCGTATCGGGATCGGTCAGGGTCAACAATCCTTCCCTGATCTCTTTTCGTATGGTCTCATATTCCCCATCGGGTTCCACCTGCCCCATCGCCTCCCGGCCCTTGAGGTTTATAAAGACTCTCCCGGGGACCAGGCTGTAAGCCAAGGTGGCCGGCGACATCTCTTTCAGGGATACCGGTATTCCCTGATTGAATAATAAATATCCTTCTTTCTCAAGCCAGTAATTGAGGTAGACCTCTTTTTTCACACGGCAGAAGCCATGGTCAGATAGAACCACCAGCTCTACTCCCTCTCCTAACTGTTGGGATAGGTTCCCAACATAGTCATCCACCCGTTGATACAGGGCCAAGAATCGGTCGGTATACCGGGGATCACCGTCCTCCCACTGAGCCCATAGGAAATGGTTCACCCGATCGCTCTCCATGATGTGTAACTGGAAGAAATCCCAGGGCTCTTTTTCCATCAGATAGTCCGCCACCTCGATGCGCTTATTGAGGGTAAAAAAGAGGTCCTGGAAAAATTTCTCCTTATCCTTGCGGCCCATCCAGGCATCCACGTCAATGCGGTATTCCATCTCTTTCAGCCTGGGGTTGAGGCTGGGTGGGTAGGCTATTTTGTTGATGTCGGTCCCCAGAAACCCACCGATCAGAATCCCGTTGACATCCCGGGGGGGATAGGTCACCGGCACGTTGATGACGATCACCCGTTTTCCCGCCCTGCTCAAGAGCTCCCATAGCGTCTGACAGCCCATGTGTCGGGCGGTGGGGATAAAAATGTCGAAGGGATCGGCGACCCGGTCCACAAACCCGAAAATATTATGTTTGGCCGGGTTAACCCCGGTCATGTAGGACGACCAGGCTACCGAAGATACCGTCGGGATCACCGAGTTCATCCTTCGGAAAGATCCCTGCTGGAATAATTCAGCTAAATGGGGAAGATTTCCCTTCCCAGCCTGCTCTTTCAGAAAAGAATGGGCGACCCCATCAATTCCAATAACGACTACCTTGGCCTTTTTTCTCCGTCCGAACAAACCCAAAATGATCTCTCTTCGAAAGGTCTAGCGAAACTTCGCCCCAAAGCAGTCAAGCCCTTGACTGACCGATGAGCCAAGAAGCCCGCAAGAAAATCCGAAATTCGAATATCGAAATACGAAACAAATCGGTCAGGCACCCGACTGATTCAAAATCCAAATATTCCGCTGCAGGCGGATTCAAAACGGTATTTACTTCTACACAATATGGACCCGAAAATATCTGTGCTTATTATAAACCCCTAACTTACGGGGTAAAACCTGTCGTTGTTTTTATTGCTGTTTTGGATTTTGAATTTTGGTTATTCGGATTTGTTTCGTCCCGAAGTCTCGGGATCGGACTTCGTACTTCGAATTCTTAATGTATTACATTCTGCAACAAAATTGCATACTTAACTAAAGTTATAGATAACCCAAAGCCTCAAGCCTTTTATCAATCTTTTTCTTTTCCTCCTCGGAATACACCCCCTCCTCGACCCTTTCAATATATCGGTGTTTCTCCAGATAATCAATGACCTTGGCGGCGCTTTCCTCCGGGGTCTCCCGATCCGTTTCCAGCACGACCTCAGGGTTCAACGGCTCTTCATAGGGATCGGAGATCCCGGTAAACTGTTTGATTTCCCCAGTGAGGGCTTTAGAATAAAGACCCTTAATATCCCTTTTTTTAAGAACTTCTAAGGGACATTTGGCATAGACTTCCACGAAGTCCCCAATCAGATTCCGGTTGTAATCCCGTATTTCCCGGTAGGGGGAGATAGCAGCACCGATGGCCACCACCCCGTTGCGGGAGAGCAGATGACAGACGAAGCCGATGCGCTTGATGTTAGTGTCCCGGTCCTCCTTGCTGAAACCCAGCCCCTTGCTCAGATTGGTGCGGACCACATCCCCGTCCAACACCTCCACCTTCAGCCCCCGTTCTTTTAGTTTCTTCTCCACCAGTCGGGACACGGTGGTCTTCCCCGAACCAGAAAGTCCCGTAAACCAGATGGTAAATCCCTTTTCCACATCCTCCTCCATTAAAGTTACAGGTACCCTAAATTCTTCAATCGTCTTCGGATAAGTTGGATCTCCTCCCGGGTTAGGGATCCCCCTTCCCCGGTAGCGCCACCCCGGGAGGCCAGATCCCGCAGTACGTAGACGATAAAATCGGTGACCGAGTTAAACCCGGTGTCCTGGATAATGGACTTCAAATTGTTGTAGAGCGCCCGGGGGATCTTGATGGTGACCTTATTCTCTTTGGGTTCGGTCATGTTAATGAACCTAGCCCCGAAGGTTCAGGGCAATTGGAAGAATGGAATGTTGGAATGATGGAATAATGGGGCAACAAATTGGAATAATGGGATAATGGAATATTGGTTTAAGCTTTTACCCAACATTCCAGCATTCCAATACTCCATCATTCCAGAAATGCTGAAATTGGAATAATGCTTAAATAATACTAATATTTCCAATCCCGAAACTTCGGGAGAATTTCCGAGAAGTTAAAATTAGACAACAATCTTCCCTTCCACATTGGGCGGAACGTCAACGCCCATAAGGTTCAGCACGGTGGGCATCACATCCATTACGTGGAGGCCACTTACCCTCCTACCCAACTTCTGACGGGGATCGTAGAGGATAAAAATCCCCTGCTGGGCGTGATTGGCGTCGTCGGGGCCGGTGTCATTCTCAAAGGTCCAGACCCCCGGGTTGCCAACCGTCCCCACCGACCGCCAGTCCAGGTCAGCGAAGTAGACGATGAGGTCGGGGGGTATACCCCTCACCTCGGTATAAATGTCATCGGGCTTAAAAACCTTGGTTCCCAGCGGCCGTCCTCTATGATCGGTCAAGGCTTCCAGCTTTCTGATCAGTTCATCCCGAACCCCCTCATAATGTTCGGGCGGGATTTGACCCTGGGGTTCCCGGCCCTTAACGTTCAAAAAAAGCCGGCCGTAATACCCTCCCGAACCCCAGGCCAGGGATTTGCCCCAGTCCACCATCTCATTTTTAAAACGGGTGGGCTCATCCACCCCGGTTTTGAGGGTCAAATACCCCTCCCGGATCAACCAATCGTTAAAACAGATCCCCCCGTCCATCTTTTTAGCACCATGATCGGAGACCACCAGAACCACCGTATCCTCGTCCAACAAGGCTAACAGACCGCCGATCTCTTCATCCAGGTATTTGTAATAGTCAAAGATGGCATGTTCATAGGGGGAGTTCGGTTCGTATTTAATGTGCTCCCGATCCATATATTTCCACAGCCCATGATGAACCCTATCGGGCCCCATCTCCACGAACATGAAAAAATCCCATTCTTTCGCGGTCACCAGGTAATGAACGGTCTTAAAGCGGATTTCTGTCATTTTGTAGATTTGATGTAAAAGGTAATCCTTATCTTCGGTGCGAAAATCGTGGACATCAATTATATAATCGCCCACTTTCTCCCGAATTTCATCCTTTAATGATGAAGGATAGGTGTAGTCACTATCGGTGTCCGGCGTCAGGAAACAGCCGATCATGATACCGTTTAACGGTTTCGGGGGATAGGAGGGGGGCACACCCATAACGATGACCTTTTTCCCCTGACGGGACAGGATGTCCCACACCGTATCCTCCTTGACCGAATAGGAATTGGCGAAAAACATATCGTCGTAGGAAAAATTCTTCCGGTTTCGGAATCCGTAAAAACCCAGCCTACCCGGGTTTTTGCCGGTAACCATGGAGGCCCAGGCGGGGAGGGTGATGGGGGGGATGGTGCTTTCCAATTCCCCGTAAATCCCGCCTTCAATGAGCTTATGCAGATTGGGTAATTTATTCTTCCAATCCCCGAAAACCAGCTGCGGGGTGGCGCAGTCCAGTCCAATAACGAATACTTTTTTAGCCATAGCCAAACCTTAATATGATTTCGGATTTCGGATTTTTTATCCGCAATTACTAATCCGCATTCCGAAATCAGCAATCAGCAATCCACAGGATGTTAATCATTCCTAAATCCGCTGATCAGCACCTCTGCCACCTCGGGTCGGGTAAACTCTGGGGGGGGAACTTTCCCCTTTCTCAGCATCTCTCGGACCTTGGTGCCGCTGAAGAAGACATGATCCTCCCCGCCGTGGGGGCAGGTTTTGGTGGTAGCCATCCCGCCGCAGGGTTTGCAGTAGAAGGCATGCTCAAAAAAGAGGGGGGTGATGCCCAGTTCTGCCGGCTTGAACTCGCCAAAAATATGCTGGGCGTCGTAGGTGCCGTAGAAGTTCCCCACCCCGGCATGGTCCCGGCCAACGATAAAATGGGTGCAGCCGTAATTTTTGCGGACGATAGCGTGGAAGATGGCCTCCCGGGGGCCGGCATACCTCATGGCGGCCGGGTTTACCACCAATGCCACCCGATCCTTTGGATAATAATTATTCAGCAGAATTTCGTAACATTTCATCCGCATTTCAGCGGAGATGTCGCCCTCTTTGGTCTCCCCCACAATGGGATGAATGAGGAGCCCGTCCACCATCTCCAGGGCGCATTTCTGCAGGTATTCGTGGGCCCGATGAATGGGGTTTCGGGTCTGAAAGCCTACTACCGTCTTCCACCCATTTTTCTGGAAAAGGGCCCGGGTTTCGGCCGGCCCCAAGCGGTATTTGAGAAAATTCCGATGGGGAACCCCTTGCAGCAGGGCAACGGGTCCGGCTAAAAGAACCTCCCCCATCCGGTAGGTGGCCGCCACCCCTGGGTGGGCCTCATCGGTGGTCAAAAAAACTTTTTGGGCTCTTTCCCTTTTATCAAATTCATATTTCTCTGAAATATCCATAACCGCAAGCAGGGTTCCCTTAGAATCCGTCAGGGCCAACCTTTCCCCTACTTTGAGCATACGGGCCTGATCCCTTTCCACTGAAAGGGTAATGGGGATAGTCCAGGGCAGACCGTTGGTCAGATGCATGCTATCCAGCACGCTCCGGTAATTCCTGCTGTCCATAAAGCCTTCCAACGGGCTTAACGCCCCGGAGGCGATCATCTCCAGGTCCGACAATTCTCTATCGTTCAGAACTATCTTTTCTAATTTGGCCGCTTTGGCTACCCATTCCCTCCGTTCATCCTCGTCCATTGACCGGTTCACCAGCCGGCCGCCGTGTGGATTAATAGCCATCGTTATCCCCTTGTTGAATCATTACTACTAAAACACCCTTATTGTAGTGTCAAATATAACAAAAAAATCGGATAAAATCAAGTCTTTTATCCGATAATTCCAATCAGTAAATAGGTAAATGATAATATCCACAGGGAGTTGGGGCATAAATAAGAAAGGCGGAAAGGATATTCCCTTACCGCCTTTTTTGGGATGTGTTCTTCCTCATTTCACCAGGATCATTTTCCTCACTTTATGAAATTCGCCGGCCTTGAAATGAACAAAATAGATACCAGAGGCAAAATCTGACCCATCCCAGGTGACCTGATGATAGCCCGCCACTTGCCTTTTATCAACCAAAGTGGCCACCTCCTGTCCTAAGATGTTGAACATCTTTAAGGTCACCTGACCGTCATCAGGCATCTGGTATCTGATTACAGTCATAGGGTTGAACGGATTCGGGTAGTTCTGTGCCAGATCGTAATGCTGGGGGAGTAGGGATGAATCGGCCAATGCAGTAATGGGCTTGCGGGGCCAATCGCTGGTGGAAGTGGTGATCAGGATGTTGTCCAAATGATAATGGGACTCAGCAGTTTGTAAGTAGATTTCATCAAGCTGGGTAATATCAGCCAAGGACACCGTTGTTCCCTTCTGGACATCATCCATGTAAAACTTGACCGTCCCGTTTAGATCATCAATCACGAATTTGCAATTGTAAAAGGTATTGAAATCGAGATAGAGATCCAAATCTTCATAAATGGTAACATGACCGCTGGCACTACTGTGCTGCCAGGCCTTAAAGTCCTTATTACGTTCATAGTATCTTACCCCAAAATCCTGGGTATTATCCCTATTCCTAAACTTGATTAAAAAATAATCCATATACATTTCACCAACCTGCTTGAAGTCAAATGAGATGGTGGTCACCGCCCCGCTGCCTACGATACTTAATGGAACAGTGGTATAAAATGATTTTTTGGCATATTTCCACCCCGTGTTGTTAGCGCCGTAGTAACTCAATTCCCCATCTTCTATCAGAAATTCCCCAGGGCTGGTATTGTACCAGGTAACCCAGCCCGAAGTATCCACCGGATGGTCAAACCCATAATAGTAGATATTCTTTCTGAAATAGACCAAATCATCGTACCAGCCATCAGACCAGATCCACCGGGCCGGGGTATCGGTGGGCATACCGGAAACGTTATAGCCCCAGGGATCTGACCCATAGGCACCATAATCCGTAACATTGGGCCAGGAGGAATCGTCAAAATAGATGGAATTCCATCGGGCGGGATTGTTTAAAGAATATTTCCAGGAACCATCAGAGACGATCTTTATCCCATTGGGAAGTGTCAGTTGAAAAAGAAGGCCGCCGTAAAGAAGGTCGTTTTTGCCTTTCACAGCGATAACATTTTCCCCGGAATTAAATAAAATGTGATGGGTTCCCGCCGCATGCCAGTCTTCCCTGCTACCGATCTTTCGGCTATTGACGTAGAGATCATAGGCATCATCACAGCTCATTATAATCTCATCGGTGTAATCAATCGAATTAAACGCCAGCTCCATGGCCGGATCGCCGAAGAGGGAATATCTTTTAGCCTGCCAGACGCGAAACCAAAGCACAGATTCAAAATTTATCTTGGCCATGGTAATAGCTGGTCCCAGGGCAATGATATTATTTTCAAAAATGCATTTATAAAGTTCAAAAGATAAAATAATATTCCCGCCTTGACCGGTTCCTCCAGTAGGCGCAAAGGCCCCGATAATTCCGTATTGATGAAGGAGAAGTTTTTCAACGACCACGGGCGCCTCTTGGGTAGGGGTGGCGTCCGGGTCACATTTTTGAAAACTTCCGTTATCACAGGAGGCAGCCACTAAAAAAGGATACATTCCCAAATTAGTTAAGTTGTTGTAATTGCTGGAGTCATAGTAAAAATAGACCAGATTATCCCACCTAGCTCCCGTGCCAAATCCATTAATGATCATTTGCCCGGTATTGACGGCATTCTCAAAAGCAGCCTCCCGGTCCGCTCTTCCAGCATTGCCTTGCGGGTAATCTGTGCCTAATTCAGTGATTTTATCCCAATTGAGAGGGAAAAAATTATCCCGCATTAACTCAGTCATCCGTTTTATCATTGCACCAGAACCCGGATAACCGGGTTTATCATAATCGTAGGTGATAAACAGAGCATTGTTCTTCCAGTCGGCATAGAAAGTATTATTCTCGTATTCCTCCAATTTGTTAACAAAATTATTGACTTCAGTAATCGTCTCTGCCGGAATTCGCCCTACATGTAAGTCTGGGAAATAATCCACCTGCTCACCACCATACTCATTCCAGGAAGTGGTGATGCACACATAGCCATCGTCCCGGCAAACCTCCTCTATAGTTCCAAAAAAGCAAGGGATATCTTCATAATAACCGGGCACCATATTTCCCGAGGAAGCATCGGCAATTTCCCGGCTAGAATCAGCCATCCCCTCGCTAAAGGCATCCCCTACTAGAAAAACATAGGAGGGCGTAGTGCTGGTATAATAAGCCTCCGTGATGTATCCCTTAATATCGGTGGTGGTTTCCCCGTCATAGATTTGCTTAACCCCCACCGATAGACCCTGAGAGTCTTTAAGCAATGCAAGGGTATATACCCAACCTTCATAGTCGTAGAGTGAATTGTGAACAATGAGTAGGTAGTCTGCATCATTAAAGGGAACAAGAATTGGCGGGGGATCCGGATCTGGGTCCTCTGGTTCCCCTGGCGGTAGTCTATAAAGAGGATTAGGATCTGAATTACCCGAAGACGAACGCCGGACGGGCAATCGCCAGTCTTTAGCCGAACTGAAGTTAACCGTTGTTTTCTCGTAAATTTTTTCAAAGGCAAAATCCCCCTCACCCCCAACCGCTCCCCCGCCCAATTGCCTCCGTTGAACTTCAGCAGGGATGAATGTTTCATCAAAGCTTATTTTGACCTTTATCTTTTTGTAAACCCTCAGTTCCCCTTCAACCGGATTGTATTGAACCGGAAAAAAGGAAAGGTTGGCCAACCTCTGGCTGCGCAGAAACCCCACATGATTGATTTTCACCGGAATTTCCGGGAAAAATTTGTTTTGGGAATAAAGATTATCATCAATATAAAATTCCTCTTGATAAAATCCGCTTCCATCAGAAGGAGGGCTCAATTTCGGAGCAGGATAGACTTTACCTGTTTCCCGGGTTTCATATTCTGCATCAATGATGGAAACGGTTGGTTTCCCAATAATCGGAATCCCCACATTAAACCCCTTCACCGGAAGCTGGGGCTTGCCCGCTTCCCCGTAAGGGATGAAACCATCCATTTCCAAGGTTTTAAAGCTTTGACCATTTTCGATCTTTTCCCCGAATTCTAAATTCTGGGGGGTGAGTTCAAGGATGATTTCAGATTGGGTAGATTGAAGGACTTCTACCCCTTCGTAAAGATCACGGCCAGCAACATTTCCGGAAAACAAAAGTATCAAAACTGAAATGACAATAAAAAATGTGCCCTTTCTTTTCTTTATTATCTTACGCATTTTGATTTCTCCCTTATTTTATCAAAAGCATTTTTTTGACATCCAAAAATTTGGTTTGATCAGAAGTAGCTTCAATCTTATAAAAATATATTCCGCTACTGAAACCAGTTCCATCCCAATTGACAGAATAATATCCGGCATCTTGAACCTGATTGATCAAAGTGGTAACTTTTTGACCGAGAAAGTTAAAAATGGTGAGGTATACTTTTGAGGGTTCAGGCAATTGGTATCTTATGGCAGTTAATGGATTAAAGGGATTGGGATAATTTTGTAAAACCGAGAAATAAGTAGGAATACTGTTTGAATTACTTTTTTCGTCAACAAATAAAATTGGGGAATATTCCTCTGAAGCTTCCATTACTCCATGTACATTGTAAACATCAATATATACCCAATCAATCTCTTGAGGTGAAAAATCAAATGTAAATCTGGTTGTATGATCATCTGGCGGCCACTCACCAAATGTATAGGGATCCACAGTAACACCATTGACTGTTTGGTCAAAATCACCGTAATCATCTTCAATATAATCTACATTAATCTTATCATCATAATTTATTTCCTTGTATAAATTTTGCCCAGTTGCTGAAGTACCCCAAACTGTTACTTGATTTAAATCAAGTTCGCCCCCAGGCACGGTCACCTCAAAGACCACACTGGTGGCCGTTGAGGCATCCTCATCCAATGCTATGATCATTCCGTAGGTATCGTTATAGGGCAAGATGTTCATAGGGTTTCGTGAATCATGTTTGCCTAGATTGCCTTCCCAAGTTCCCCAATAATCCTTAATATCCAAATGGTCGTCGTATATGTCAGCAAAATGGGTCTGACCGGCTTTTAAATCATCATTTACCGAAAGTCCTGCAATTGCTGTAATATGGTAATAACGCATAAAATGCCAAGGATCGAGAACATCTTGAGCGATGACTGTGTGTCTGTCACCCGATATCAATTCCACCCTTCCAGAGAAAACCGGATAAACATCTTCTTCGCCCATATTATCATCTTGAATATCTAACCCCCGGTGGAACCTGTATCTACCGTCAGGATAATGTCCGGGTCCGTAAGGGGCTGTTAGACCATGGGCTGGCGATGAACTCCGGGACAATGGCCAGCAATATTGCCCACCATCATCGTTGTAGTAAATCCATATCTTCAAATAGTCAATATAACCGGTATATAATTCCACTTCATCCCTGGCAAAAAGAGTCCAAGTTTGATTTACAGGATCACCATTAAAGGCAAATGTATATCGGTACATATAAATATCATAATCATCTTCGGAATCATCGTCATCCCCATCGTCTGATCCATCAAAAGGATCACCATCTTCCAATCCATCCCATACTACAATATAATTCGCATAATCATTATAAAATTCCACGTATAAGTCTGTCAGCCATGAGTGAACAATTTGTAACTGAACATCCACACAAGTAACTACTGCATCATATGGCTCTACACCCGAAATCGTAATAGTGGAAGTGCGACCTCCCCAATCATAATCAGGAATATTATAATGAGTAGTATTTTCACCATATTCGATTTGAGCCATTATTTCTTCTGGATTATACCTTCGACCCTCTATTAGTATCCCCTTTCTGGCTATTATAAAGTTAATCCCCAGATTTCTGAGTGTTGAAATTTTATATTGCTCTACAGGAATAAGTCTATCTTGAAAATATTTGCAATCAATCCCTAATTTCCTCAACTGTTCAATTTGCACTGAGGAAATTGACCTTATCTTTATAAGGACGATATCTTTCTGTGAAAATCTTAGCCTGTTTCTTGTAGATTGCCGACTTGAGGCAAAACAATCAGGAATATAAAATATGGTCATTAATGAAAGAATGGTCAGCACCAGAAAATTTGTTGTGAAGATCCATCGAATAAAACACTTCATTGTATACCCCAATTTAAACAATGACAATTAATTGGTAATTTTCATAAAGACTAAAATTTAAGGCTTTATATCAATCTTTTGAATAGTGGTTTGATCTTTGCTTAGAATAATAAACGAAGTTGGGCTTTCCTGTAAATCCCAAATGGGAACAATGGAACCAAAAGCACTATAGACATCTGGGTTTTCTTGCAACTCGCCAGTCTCTATATTAAGTATGGCGATCTTCTTGTCTCTACCCCACTTGGAAGAAATAATATAATTGTGGTTTGAACTAAAATCATTCTGGATCCCGTAAAATCTTTTAAAAATTTTACGCCATTTTACCTCTCCCGTCCTGCAATTAAGTAGCTCCAAGCCTCCCCTTGGTCGTTGAACAAATATATATTTTGAATCCCAGGAAAAAGAAAAACTACTTATTCCACATAATATGCCATCAATGTAGACACTATCTTCGTCATACCATAAAAGGTTACCTTTATTGTCAAACATAATTAAAGTTTGCGCATAAGCTTGGTGAACTCCAAAATTTTTGACACCTAAAGCAATAAATCTACCATCATTACTTGCCTTGATTCTGGGACATGCCTCACTTACCCACAATGGATGGGGATTCTCTATTACATCATTAATGTCCACCTCCCATTTGCTTTGACACTTTTTAGCATCAAAAAGAATTAACCTGGTATAGGCAATCTCAAACCTATTTTTCTCTGTATTGAATTTCTCTTTAGTTTTGATGTAAGCAATTTCGCTGTCATTTAGAAAAGTAGCAAACCAGCTGGAGGCTTCTGGATCACGATAGATTTCTTCACCAGACCTATTGTCAAACAGATGAAAAAAACCCGTAATCTCCTCCCCACTTTGCTGGGTAGTAATGGCATAATTCCCCAATGGGGATATCGTTAAACCAGGATCCCTGACAGAAGCCTTCCATTTCAGATTCCCATCTTTATCATAGCTTCTAGAGACAAGAATTTCCCCATATGGCTCGGCCGAATTTATAATAAACGACTTCCCATCCCTGGACAAGGAAATATTGATTATGCGATCTTCTTTATCATGTTTCATCACCTTACTCTGTTCCCACAAGACATTCCCATTAAAATCCAAGTATGAGACTTTAGTGATGTATGAAGGTGTAGTAAGTGGCCTCTTATAACTAAATACTAATATATTTTCTCCACCCACCTGCACATCCCTGATTTTCCCATCAAATTCTTTTTCCCAGGAAACCAAAGAATTGGGGAAAAGCTGCTGGATCACTTCAAACTTCACTTGCCCACCGGCATAATTGAAAAATAAACTGCTTATCAAAATAGACAAGCAAATATGCTGACGACAAAACCCTCTCATTTTAGCCTCCAAATATCTATTATCCAGGTTATTTGATTTGTCTTAATAATATCCTTCTCTTTCCTTTTATCTTATCTTCACAGCAATTCCACAAATATCGTCCCAATAATCAGAAAAAAAGATTGGATACTTCAGTGCTTAAGATAACAATTATTTTTCGAAATGTCAAGAAAAAAAGTAAAAATCTTAAAAAAAAAAAAATAAGATTATTTTAAATGTAATCATCTTAGTAATTACTAATAAAATTCCTTTTTTATAGGATAAAAAGAATAAATAAACGAATAATGTTGGGGACCGAATATTATATTTTACTCAGGCAAACCAACAATCCACTATTCCGCTCCCCCGGTCTATCAGCTCCGCTCTTTCGGAAATCGGATACAAAAAAGGAAGCCACCGGCCTCCCTACGTTTCAATCCCTTATTAAAAATTTCCTGAACCAATAGCCAGCCCAGTCGGTTAGTGGCACTTTATTCAAACCTGATCAGTCCTCTGTTCTTTCAAGGTTGAACCTTGAAAGAATTATTTTACCTTTAGGTTAAAGACATGATCAGGCTGTTTAGCTCCAAAGGGGGGGTGTTTCTACGATTATGGAATAATCTAAAGGTATCTGTAATACTTCAAGGTGTAACCTTGAAGCAACAAAAACGTCAGTCGGGTACCTGAATGAAAAGTGTCTATAGCTTAATCGAACTTTATCAACTTACACAGATCAACCTTCTTCCCGGTGGGGACGTCGCAGCATTCCAGTTTTACCCCCAGGGCCTTGATCTTTGCCAGTTCCTGGATGTCCGCAGGGTTCAAAAAGAGATAGGGCAAAATCTCCCTTTTGCCCGGCCGATAGTGGATCCCCCCCAGATTAATCTTATCCAATCGCAGGCCTTCTTCCAATAGTCTCAGGGCGTCCCGGGGAGATTCCACCAACACCATCACGTTTTTCCCCTTGGAATGCCCCCCCATAAGGGCTGCTGCCGTCTCTTCAATGGACAAAACCTCGGTTCTCATATCGGGGCAGAACCCGTTCTCATATAAAGACCGCTCCCAGGCATCACCCCGAATGCGGTCATTCGCCAGAATGAGAACGTCCAGCCGCAGATGGTTCCCCCACCCAGTCACCACCTGGCCGTGGATCAGCCGATCATCAATCCGCACCCAGAGGTTCATAATTAATCCGACACCCTCTTCCTCGGTTTTAGTTCTTAATACTCGGGACAAATGTTCTACATCCATACCTAAATAAATCCGAAATTCGAATATCGTCATGCCGAAGGCAGATCCACCTTTGGCGGAAAATCCGAAACAAATCGGTCAGGCGCCGGACTGATCGGATTTTTCAATGTATTCTGTTCTGCCTAACCAACCGCTAAGATTCGGGAATAACCATCCGACAATACCTTAAGTTTTATGATACCCCAATACCTTTAAGTCCAGCATCTTTAACCAAGCCCAGCAACTCCTTAGTCGAAAAGCTTTTTCTTTTAGTTAGAAAGGAGAGCAGCATAGGAAGGTTGAGCCCGCAGACCAGAAAAACGTTCTTCATCCCCTTGGCCGCCAAGCGGGCGGCGTTGTAGCAGCTCCCCCCTTTGGAGTCAACGAACAAAAACATCGGGGTCCGATCCGACCCCTTCAACACCTGTTTTATGGACTCTGAAAAGTCCTTAAGGCTCAGGTTATGATTAGAAAGACAGACTATATCCTTCTGCCGGCCGAGGATGCCTTCGGCGGTGGACAGGAATGCCTTCCCCAGATTCCCATGAGTGATCAAGACCCCTTCAACCCTGGCCCCTGTGGTCCCCTTATTCAAAATCATGGAGCAAATAATCCTTGATCTGCCTCCGAGCCCTCATTCCTTCCAACAGCCGGCGGTTAAATTCCTTGGCTGGATCAAAGCCGTAAACCTTCAAATGAAGGTTCAGGGCGATGACTTCGGCGATGACGGTGATGTTCTTACCCGGGAAGATGGGCAGTTTGATGAGGGGGATTTTGACCCCCAGGATTTCCCGGTATTGTTCGTCCAATCCGATCCGCTCGTAGTCTAAGTCATCCCGATACTCCTCAAGTTCCACCTCGGTCTC
The DNA here is from genome assembly GCA_016783505.1 of Candidatus Zhuqueibacterota bacterium. Lineage (GTDB taxonomy): Bacteria > BS750m-G25 > BS750m-G25 > BS750m-G25 > BS750m-G25 > BS750m-G25. Next base: position 74,937 of record JADHWK010000004.1, read on the forward strand.
CACCCGTTTATGGAGGCGGATGGCCCGGATCCCGAAGATGCGCTGGACGTTGATGATGCCAATGCCCCGGATCTCCATGAAGTGCTTCAGCATCTCACTGCCGGAGCCGATGAGCACCCCCTCAGCTTTCCGGGTGATGGTCACCACATCGTCGCTGACCAGCCTATGACCACGCTCCACTAAATCCAGGGCGATCTCGCTCTTACCGATGCCGCTTTGGCCGGTGAAAAGAATGCCGGTGCCGTAAACGTCCACCAGCGTTCCGTGAACCGTGGTGCTGGGGGCAAAACGATCATCCAGGTAGTCGCTGAGCAGATGGACCAGCTCGGTGGTGACCAGCGGGGTTCGGAAGATGGGAACCCCTTTCTCGTCCGCCATTCCCACCAGCTCCTTAGGGGGACGGCTGCGGCTGGTAATGATAAGACAGGGAATTTGAAATCTGAAGAACTTTTCAAAAATGCGGCGTTTTTCAGCGGCATCGTGCTTTTTTAAGTATAAAATCTCAGAATTCCCAAGAACCTGCACCCGGTCATAGGTAAACAGGTCAAAAAAGCCGGCCAGGGCCAGCCCGGGCCGATGGAGCTCCTTGGTGACGATTTTTCGCCTAAGGCCCTTCTCCCCGGCCACCAATCTCAGCTTAAGACGATGTCTATTATCCCTCCAGAAGGTATCAACGGTCAAGCCCATAGGTTATCCCCTGTTTAGCAATTTTATTCCGATTTTTAAGTTTCGTCTTAAATTTACGCAATTGTCTCTCCAGCTTCGACCCGGCACGATCTATGGATTTATAGATATTATCTGAATTTTCACGGGCGGCGAGACTTCTACCTAAAACACCCAGTCGCATCTCACAGATCTTATTCTCCCGCTGCCAATCCAACACCACATCACAATCAATGATACCGTCATAATATTTCTTCAGTCCTTTAGCGACGTCAGTAGCATACACTTTCAGCTCCTCGGGAAGTTTAAAATGCCTGGCCGTGACCGTAATCCTCATTTTGCTCCTCCGTTTTTAAACCTTTACTTATATAAACTCATAGCGATAAGAATCATATAGATCAAAGTAAATCAGAATATCAGTCCCGAAGCTTCGGGATAGGCAGGTTATCAGAGTATCAGAATACCAGGTTATTTTCACCGTGAAATGTTTAACTTGTTTATCTTGTCCTGTTCTTGTGGTCTTCTGATATTCTTCTCGCTGATCTTCTGATCACCTGATATACTTATTACCATAGGATACTTCCGACTTTTTAGTCCTTAAAGACCGCCGGTTATTGTTGCGTCTTTACTATAACCAAATCACATCCCGAAGCTTCGGGATTCACGATTTTTCAAGCTTAAAAGTTTACTAAGTCAGGATTTTCCCCTCTCCGCCCGGGGATGAGCCTGAGCATAGACCTTCCTCAATCTTTCCGGGGTCAGGTGGGTATAGACCTGGGTGGTAGAGAGGCTCTCATGACCCAGGAGTTCCTTCACCGCCCTAAGGTCCGCCCCTCGATCCAGCATGTGGGTGGCAAAGGTATGGCGGATCAGGTGGGGGGACAGCCGGGTTAGCTCCGAGACGGCGGTCAGGTAGCGGTGGACTATTCGCTGCACGCTACGGGCTGAAATCCGGTTGTCCTGGCGGTTCAAAAACAAGGCTTCACTTCCACCGTCCCCCCGAAGGGAGAGGTAATTCTTGAGAGCCGCTACTGCCTTGCTCCCCAGGGGAACTATGCGCTCCTTTCTACCCTTACCCATTACCCTAACCTGGGTGTTAGTAAAGTCCACCTGATCCAGGTTAACGCCCACCAACTCAGACAGCCTCAGCCCACAGGAATAGAACAACTCCAGAATGGCGGCATCCAGGGCCCCCTGTAGGGTGTGTCGGTCCGGTATCTCCATCAGCTTCTGGGCCTGATCTATGCTCAGAAAACTGGGCAGTCCCTTCTTCAGCTTGGGGGTAGGGATACCGGCGGCTGGATTAACCCCCAGAATCCCCTCCCTGACTAAGAACCGGAAAAAGGAGCGAATACTGGCCAGCTTGCGGGCCACCGATTCGTTGGAGAGACCACCCTTCAACAACATACCCAGAAAATGCTTGATAGCCAGCTTATCCACATCCCCCAGGCCCACCTCTTTCTTACCCAGCTGATCCTGAAGGAACTCGACCAACTGCTCCAGGTCAATGCCGTAGGATTTGATGGTGTTATCTGAGAAGTTCCGCTGAAGTCCCAGGTAGAGAAGATATTTTTTTATGTAGGATCTCATCCCCTTTCTATTTCTAATATAAATCTTGACCAATTTTCTGAAATTCTATTAGCCAGATTTTCTAAATGAGCCTCATCAAGCATAAATCCATATCCATGAACAAAAAAAATGTCTAAAGGTTAGGTTTTCATAAAGTTCATCAGAAAGCTTCTCCGAAATAACACCAAGGGATACGGAAAGATTCAGTAGCTCCTTATGCCATGTCTCAGATTTAGGCACCTCAACATTTTTTGCATGCAGAACTTGCTTCAAAATATTTTCTATCCAGTTATATATGTTATGAAGAAATGTACCGATAGCAGCTAGTTCAATAACCGACTTCTTTTTCCTCGCCATAGCTTCTTTAAGACTGCTTAATGCTGTCTCCACGTTCTCTTTTTCTGCGAGTATTTCCTTAGTTAGATCATCCATAGATTTTTACAACAGTTTCTTCAACAAGTTCATTAAATAATGATTTCTTAGATAAATCAACAAGATCAACAGGTTTGGGTAAGTATTTGAATAACTCGGCATAAAATTTGAAGAATGACCGAGGTTCAATTCCTTTCACCCCAATGTCTATATCATTAACCTCTCTGCCCTTCCTAACTGATGAACCAAATAAAAAGATCGAAGAAACATTATATTTTTTAGCACATTTTAAAATTATCTCTTTTTCTTTTTCTGTTATCATTTTAATCCCCTCTTTTTGCCCAGATTTCGGAAAACCAGAAAATTGACGAAAGGCCAGGACCGGGCAGGTTTACCGATCCTCAGTCTCCACGGAAATCTCCGCCTTGCACTTCAAGCAGAGTAGATAATCCCCTTTGATCTTTGATGATTTTTCCACCAGAAGCCCATATCCGCATTCCGGGCACTTCCGGGCGACGGGCTTGTCCCAGCAAGCAAATTTGCATTTCGGATAGCGATTGCACCCGTAGAAAACCCGTCCCCGTTTGGACTTTTTCTCCACCAATTCACCATCACAGCCATCCTCCGGACAGGGGATCCCCAGGGTATAGGGCTTGGTGTTTCTGCACCTGGGATAGGCCGAGCAGGCCCAGAACTTTCCGAACCGCCCCTCCCGCAACACCATGGGGGCGGAACACTTTTCACATACCTCCTCGGAGTCTGCCTCTACCTCGACCAAAGGCCGGGTATTCCGGCATTTGGGAAAAGCCGAGCACGCCAGAAACTTGCCCCTTTTTCCCCAACGGATCACCATTTCAGAACCGCAGCGGTCACAGACCACCCCGGCCGGCTCCTGGAGTTGCTGGCGGATCTCCTGTTTTTTGGCATCAGCCTCCACGAGGGCCTGACTGAACGGCCGCCAGAATTCCTCCACCACCCCCGACCAGTGGGCCTTGCCCCCTTCAATACGGTCCAGTGCCTCCTCCATCTGAGCGGTGAATTTTACGTTGAAGATATGGGGAAAACCGTTGACTAAAATGGTGGAAACCGCTATCCCCAATTCGGTGGGAAACAGGGACTTCTTCCTTCGCTCTACGTAATTTCTAAGGTATAGGGTGCCGATGATGGCAGCATAGGTGCTGGGCCGACCGATGCCCCGTTCATCCAGCTCCTTAATCAGGCTTCCCTCAGTGTAGCGGGGGGGTGGCTTGGTGAAATGCTGCTTGGGCAGCAGATTAAGGAGGGTAAGCCTCTCCCCCACGTTAATCCCGGCGGGCAATTCTTGCCCGGCCCCCTCCTTTTCCTCTTTGGGCTCCTCGTAAACCTGAAGGAACCCCCGGAAGATGACCTTCTGTCCCCGGGCCCGGAATAGATATTCCTCAGCATTAATATCAATGGTGGTCTGTTTAAACTGAGCGACGGCCATCTGTGAGGCTACGAAACGGCACCATATCAAATAGTAAAGCTTCCATTGATCTGTGGCCAGGAATTTCTTAACCTTCTTGGGTTCTAAGGACATGGAGGTGGGACGAATGGCCTCGTGGGCCTCCTGTGACCCCTTCTTTTTGAACATCCGGGCCCGCCGGGGCACATATTCCAGGCCATAGGTGTTGAGGATATACTCCCGAACCGCCCCTATGGCCTGCTGGGAGACCCGATAGGAATCCGTCCTCATATAAGTGATCAGACCCTGAGTACCCGACTTTCCCAGCTCGATTCCCTCGTAAAGCTGTTGGGCGATGGCCATCGTCTTCTGGGGGGAAAATCCCAGCCGGCTGGCGATCTCCTGTTGCAGGGTACTGGTGATGAAGGGGGGATGGGGTTCCTTTTTGATCTCCTTGACGGTAATGTCGCTGACGACAAATGGCTTCTTTTTGACATCATTGACAAAAGCATCCGCCGTGGGCTGGTCGGGAATGCGGGGTTTCTTTCCATCAATACGGATCAGTTCGGCCAGAAAGGGTTTTGCCTTCTTTCCCTTTAACTCGGCGATGATCGTCCAGTATTCCTCGGGGACAAAACCGACAATTTCCCGTTCCCGATCACAGACCAACCTTAAGGCCACCGATTGCACCCGTCCCGCCGATAAGCCCTTGGCCACCGTCTTCCACAACAGGGGGCTGACCTTATATCCCACCAGCCGGTCCATCACCCGCCGGGCCACCTGGGCCTCAACCTTGGCCCGGTCAATCCGGCCCGGATTTTGAAAGGCCTTCTTCACCACCATCTTGGTGATCTCATTGAAGGCCACTCGATACACGTGTCTATTATCCGTTCTGATGGACTTGGCAATGTGGTAAGCAATGGCCTCCCCCTCCCGGTCGGGGTCAGTGGCCAGATAGACGTGCTCAACCCCGGCGGCGGATTTCTTCAATCCGTTTAAGATCTTCCCCTTCCCCCGGATGATCACGAACCGGGGCTTAAACCCGTTTGCGATGTCCACCCCCATTTCTTTTTGGGGGAGGTCCAGCAGGTGACCCATGGAGGCCTTGACTAAAAAATCATCCCCCAGAAAGCGATGGATGGTATGGGCCTTAGCGGGGGACTCGACGATGACTAAGGATTTGGGCATAAGTAATTTTCAGGTTAATTCATTCAGGCGTTAGATAATCAGACAGACGTTTCAATAGCCTGTCCCGAAGCTTCGGGGCAGGAATTAAGATTCACAAACGAAAATCCCAGGGCGTTCACGCCCTTCAGTTATTCCCTTTTTTAAACGCCGTAAACGACGTAATATTACAATTAATACTCCCCGTACCCCGCCGTAAACGACGGGGCTATTAATCGGCAGATATGGATTGATATAATATTCATCCGTTTTTAGCTCTGTAGGAGCAGAATGTTCAAACTAAAATGTTAACCATAAAAAATCACCGTTTCCCCTTATCTCCCCCTCTCCTCTGCTCCCCCGCCCCTCTGCCCCCTGCCGAATTCTATCTCCCATGGCAATACTTATACTTCTTCCCACTCCCGCAGGGGCAGGGATCGTTGCGTCCTATCTTGGCCCTTTCACGGCGGAACGGAACCCTCTTGCCGACCTGGGGAGGACCTTCGCCTTCTGGTGCCCCCTCGGCGAGTTGGGGACGGGCCTGGAAGCCCAACCCCACCGCTTCCTGATGGACCAGGGTCACCCGCTGGGGTCCCCGCGCCCGATCCCGCTCAATCTGGAATTGGGCCTTAAAGATGAAACCCAACGCCTCCTCGTTGATGCGATCCAGCATATCCCTGAACATCAGAAAGCCTTCTTTCTTGTATTCCAGCAGGGGATCCTTCTGACCATAGGCCCTGAGGCCGATTCCCTCTTTCATCTGGTCCATCTCGTAGAGGTGCTCTTTCCAGCGCTCATCAATGATCCGCAGAATGGCGAACCGCTCCAACCGTTCCATCAGCTCCTCGCCCACCGTCTCCTTTTTTCGCTCCATAAGTTCCAGGGCCTTCTGTCGAATACTCTCAGTAAGGTCTTCGGGCTTCATGGTGGGTTTTTCATCTTCATAGACCCCGGTCTGCAGCAGCAATACCTTCATCAAATCTTCTTCCAAACCCGCCCAGTTCCAATCGTCGGGGTGGGGGCTGCCATTAGTGTGCCTCTCCAGTTCGGTTTCGATGAATTCGTCAATCATCTGATGAATTTCATCCTCCAGATCCTCCCTCGCCCCCGTAAGGGCGTGAGCCCGGCGGTCGTAGATCACCTCCCTCTGCTGGTTCATGACGTCATCGTATTCAAGCAGGTGCTTGCGGATGTCGAAGTTGTGCATTTCTACTCGTTTCTGGGCGCGTTCGATGGACCGGGTGATCATGGAGTGTGTGATCACCTCGCCCTCCTGGACACCCAGCCGATCCATCACTCCGGCTATGCGGTCGGAGCCGAACAGCCTCATCAGGTCATCTTCTAAGGAGAGGTAGAAGCGGGAAGAACCCGGGTCCCCCTGGCGGCCGGAGCGGCCCCGGAGCTGGCGGTCTATGCGTCGGGCCTCGTGGCGCTCGGTGCCAATGATCCTCAAACCGCAGGGCACCTCGGGACGGCAGTTCAACTCTTCAAAATAAGGACAGATCTCCTCGTCCGGTCTTGGGTCCTTCAGGGCACAGTTAGGATGGCGAACTATCCCGGAGCCCAGCTTGATGTCCGTCCCCCGGCCGGCCATGTTAGTGGCGATGGTCACCGCCCCTGGCTGACCGGCAAAGGCCACTATCTCCGCCTCCCGCTGATGGTGCTTGGCGTTCAATACGTTGTGGGGGATGCCCCGCCTCTTTAGCATTTTACTCAAAAGCTCCGAGACCTCCACAGAGATGGTACCTACCAGCACCGGTCTTTTCTGGCTATAGAGTTGCTCGATCTCCTCGATAATGGCGTTATATTTCTCCCGCTTGGTGCGGTGGATGACGTCCTCATAATCTAGCCTGCGGACGGGCTCGTTGGTGGGGATAACTACCACGTCAAGCTTGTAGATGTCCCAGAACTCCTTGGCCTCCGTCTCCGCCGTTCCCGTCATACCCGCCAGCTTATCGTAGAGTCGGAAGTAGTTCTGCAGGGTAATGGTGGCCAGGGTCTGGGTCTCCTGCTCTACCTTGACGCTCTCCTTGGCCTCCAGGGCCTGATGCAGGCCGTCCGAATACCGTCGCCCTGGCATCAGTCGGCCGGTGAACTCATCAACGATTAAGACCTTGCCGTCCTGAACCACGTATTCCACGTCTTTCTCGAACAGGGAATAGGCCCGGAGGAGCTGGGATATGTTCTGAATGCGTTCCGACCGCTCGCTGTAGAGGCGGTGGAATTCCTCCTTCTTCTTCTCCTTCTCCTGAACAGAAAGCTGGGGGTCCCCTTCGATCTGGGAGAGTTCAGTGGAGAGGTCGGGGATGACAAACATGTCTTGGTCCCCCCCGTGGTCGGAAAGGACCTCCCGTCCCTTTTCGGTCAGGTCAATGACGTGACTCTTCTCGTCAATGGAAAAGTAGAGGGCCTCGTCAATTTCGTGCAATTTTTTGTCCCGAAGGTAATCGTTCTCCACCCGGGTGATCAGCTTTTGGGTGCCCACCTCCTGATACAGCTTCATCAGCCTTTTGTTCTTGGGCGCCCCCCGCCGCGCCTTCAGAAGCAGCTCCCCGGCCTCATATTCCTTCCCATCCTCGAGCAGTTTTTCAGCCTCGGATACGATTTGATTGACCAGGTGGGTCTGGCTGCTCGCCAGCCGCTCCACCTCGGGTTTCAGTTCGTCAAACTTCTGCGAGGTGGAGGTGGACACCGGTCCCGAGATGATCAGGGGGGTGCGGGCCTCGTCAACCAGGACCGAATCCACCTCGTCCACGATGGCATAATGGTGGCCCCGCTGCACCTGGTCCTCGGGCCGAATGGCCATGTTATCCCTGAGATAATCGAAACCGAACTCGTTGTTGGTACCATAGGTGATGTCCTTATTATATTCGACCCTCCGCTCTTCGGGGGTCATGGTGTGGAGGATACAGCCCACCGAAAGCCCTAAGGTTTCATAGATCTTTCCCATCCATTCGGCGTCCCGCTGGGCCAAATAGTCGTTGACGGTCACCAGATGGACACCCCGACCCAAAAGGGCATTCAGGTAGAAGGGCATGGTAGCTACTAAGGTCTTCCCCTCACCGGTAGCCATTTCGGCGATCTTCCCCTGATGAAGGACCACCGCGCCGACGAGTTGAACGTCATAGGGCACCATATCCCACCTAACCTTCCCCCGGGCGGCCATCCAGGACTTGCCCACCAATCTCCGACAAGCCTCCTTGACTAAGGCAAAGGCTTCCGGCAGAATCTCGTTTAAGATCTCCGCCTCCCGCTCCAGAACCCTGTCATACATCTCCTCCTTGCTCCACCCCTTCTCCTGACCCTCCTGTTGGGTTCGCTCCCGTTCCTTTCTAATACGCTCTTTAAATTCCTCAGTCTTGGCCCTTAGCCCTTCTTCGGGAAGTTCGTGAAGGGTCTCATAAATTCGATTGATTTCCTCCACCACCGGTATGGTCTTTTTAATATCCCGCAGGTGCTTAGTGCCGAAGACCTTGGTTATGACATCATTAAACATATTGGTTATTCCCCCCTTATTAAATCCCTACCAATAAAACCTCTTTAGCCGCCTTATTGTTACTCAAAACATATTTATAGTCCGTTTTGTTTACCTCTACAATATCCCTCTTATACTTGCCTAACAGATTCACTAAATCTTCAATTGAAGGAATCCCATCACTGCGATAGGAAACGACAAGAATACTGTGTTGGAATTTATTGAAAAGTCTACCAAAGGCATCATGGATCTTGCTTTTATCCGTCCAAATTGATTTCTGATGCTTAAGTTTCCTGTGTTTACTTCTGTGATCAATCAATTTGTCCCAATTAGAATAATTAAGCAACCCTTCCAAGAAATGATAAAATTCAAAATAATCCACCCCAACCCCTTTATTTGAAATATACGGGGTGTCAATGTATACCAAATCATATTCATTCATAATGCCGAAAACATCTTTATTCAGCGCCTTGTTTTTATAACCATTTGAGAAAACCGCATTATTAGCCTCTTCAACAAATTTTTTAAAATGCACTTCAAAAGGGGTATCCCATGTCGTTTTGTTACCAAAATTTCTTTCAACATCAGAAAAACGTATATATAAATTTTTTCTGTGAAAAAGATTATAAGGCCTTTTGATAATACAGGCTTGAAAAAGGGCAAAATATGCCATAGCTTTTTTATAGCGATTGTCCAATGAGTCTATATTGGTCACTACCACATCAAGCCATTGGCTTTCCTCGTCAGTGTAATAAATATCGTGAAAGGTGTCATAAATAAATGAGGGATAACTTATTCCGGGGTGCCGCTGAAGCAAATAATCAACGTCCTTACGGGAGAGGGTCACTTTATCATTCTCAATCAAGGCCAAACCAATAAAATAGTTGAACTTCAAAATGTCATTGTAAGTAACCTGTTTGTCTTTACTTTTAAAATAATGGCTGACGCAGCCTGTGCCACCAAAAGCATCCAGAACAGAAGAAAAATTTAAATGTTTAATATTATCCCAAATCCACTCCGTAATTTTTAACTTACTTCCTTGAAATCTTGTTGATGGAAATTTTGGGGTTTTTTCTAAAAGCTCTAATTGATTTGAAGTTCTGTAGGCAACTCCAGTTTCTCTAATCAAGGGAATTTTTTTTGATTCTATATATCCCTTGAGATTAGAATAGGGCACCTTAACTAACCTTGCCCTTTCCGCCATGTCCTTTGTCAAATAGTTCATCCAATAATCATCAAAGACACCTACTCCTAATTTTGAAAAAACACCTGTCCCATTTCGTAATTCTTCAATTTTGTTAGTCGAACCTATATTTTTTGTATTTCCGCTTCCCGGCCGATCTGCAGCTATGGTATATTTCTCTTGAACGATGAACTCAAAATCTGTAACCACAGATAAAATTTCTTCAAGATCATCAATAGTATAAATTCGTTTTTCATCAATTTTTTCTTCCTGCTGAGTATAAATGATTCCTAAGACAAAATGTTTCTCATATTCGTCATAAGGGAAGGTGATATTCTTACGACTTGTTCGCTCACGAAAATATCCGGTGAAAGCACCCAGGGTAAAACCTGATACCGTAGTGACAGATTTTCGATAGGTGCTTTTAATATCTAGAGCAATTTGGGAGCCATCTTCATCTATGAAGCTAACATCGGGATAGAAATTTTGTTCCTTGCTTAAGACCATTTTATAGTTATTTTCCTGGGCAAATTTCTGAATAGTCGGGAAAAGCATCAGCTCAAGAATCTTTGATATTACTTTCGTATCAACAGAGATGGTGTAAATATTTTTAGCGATATCAATGAATCCCTTGACCGTCCAAGAACCATCAGGGGCTGATAATACTTTCTGAAATTCAGCAACGTATTTCGTCAATATTTTCTTGAAATTCTTCTTCATAAAAAACCCCATACTTATCCATAAATCGAAAAAAAGACGGATGTTTTTGAATTAAATGGATAGCTTACCCTTCACTCCTCTGCACCCCTGCTCCTCCGCTCCTCTGCTGTTCATAAACATCACTGACTAAAATATCACCTCAAAATTTCTTATCTCCCCACCAACAACCGATCCGCCAGAAAACCCGGCAGCCCGGCCCGGCGGATCTTTTCAGCCGCCAGTTGATTATCGTATTCCGAGCGTCGGAAGCTGAAATCGTCCCTTTCATTATCGTAAACCCCGAAGCAGAGCTCGGGGTTCCCATCCCGGGGCTGGCCCACCGACCCCACGTTAATGATCCGCCGCGTCCCCAAACTAAAAATTCCTGGATGATGGGAGTGACCGATAAAACAGACCTTTTGGGTGAAATACCCAAACTGCCGTTCTGCTTCCATCGGTGAAAAGATATAATTCCACTGCTCCGGCTCTTCGGGGGTGGAGTGGACGAACAGGCAATCATCCCTTTCTATCTTCAGGGGCAAATTTTTCAGATATTCCATGTTCTCAGGGGTAACCATCCCCTGATGTCGGAGCACCGCCTCCCGGGCGTAAACGTTAAAATAAGAGATGTCCGACTTCCCGCACACCGCCCAGTCATGGTTGCCGGCGATCACATGGGGGGTCAGATCCCGAACCGCCTCGATACACTCATTAGGATTAGCCCCATAACCCACCAAGTCTCCAAGGCAGATAACCCCCGTTAGACCCTCCTCTTTAATTAAATCAAGGGCGGTTTGGAGGGCTTCCAAGTTTCCGTGAATGTCCGATATAATGGCCAGTTTCATTATCAATAAATGCCTTGGAATTTCTAAAACTTCATGAAAATTTCGATTCCAGAGTTTCTGGTCGGAACGATCTTGGGACGGGGCTAAGTTCTTTTCTCCCCCGCTCCTCTGCCTCCCTTCTTCCCTACTTTTTCAAGTTTTGAAATTTCTAAGAGAGAACCCCAAAGTTACCCCGAACATTCGGGGTTATTTTCTGTTTCCCCGGCCTTCATGTCCCCATAAACGGCGTCGAGGATACCGTTTACGAACTGACCGCTCTTCTCGGTGCTGTATTTCTTAGCGATCTCGATGGCCTCATTGATGGTTACTTTGGGGGGGATATCGTCGAAATACCACAGTTCACTAATGGCCATCCGCAGAATGAGCCGGTCAATCAAAGCGATCCGCTCCAGCCGCCATTTCTGGGCCTTAACCCTGATCTCCATATCTATGTCCGATTGGTGTTCAACCGTCTTCCGAACCAGTTCCCGGGCGAATTGGACCGACTCACCATCTGGGGTAAACAGCGGATCTTCTAATAAATCACCCAGATCATTTTGGGTTAGTTCGTAAGCGTAAAGAACCTTAAGGGACAGCTCCCGTCCCAGGCGCCTGGTGCCCATACCCTACTCCCGCTAACAACTGAGCTGAGGAAACCCCCACCTAAATAAATCCGAAATTCGAATATCGAAATTCGTCCCGAATGCTCGGGACAAAATTCAAATGCTCAAATGCTCTAAACTATTTGATGATGTTTAGATGAATTTATGTGGATGTCTATTTTGGTCATTTGGATTTTGGACATTCGAATTTGTTTCGAGCTTCGGATTTTTAATGCATCCTGTAACCGGCTCAACCAAAGTTTTATCCTACAGATAGGTCAACCATCCATATTTATCTTCTGCTTCCCCGTTGATGATTTCAAAGAACCGTTTCTGCAGGGCTTCGGTAATCGGTCCTCTCCGGCCCTCACCAATGACAATACGGTCAATGGAACGGATCGGGGTTACCTCGGCTGCCGACCCGGTGAAGAACACCTCATCAGCAATGTATAACATCTCCCTGGGGATAAACTGTTCCCCAACCTCAATATCCATGTCGGCCGCAATCTTGATAATGGAATCCCTGGTGATCCCCGGCAGGATGGAAGCCCCTAAGGGGGGAGTAACCATTCTCCCATCCCGGATCAGAAAGATGTTTTCGCCAGACCCCTCGCTGACATAACCAGCCGCATCCAGGGCGATCCCCTCTACGTAACCATCGGCCAGGGCCTCCAGCTTAATCAGTTGGGAATCCATATAATTAGCAGCACACTTGGCTAAAGCGGGCAGGGTGTTGGGGGCCATCCGTGTCCAGGAGGATACCCGTACATCCACCCCCTTTGTCAGGGCTTCCTCACCTAAGTATTTTCCCCATTTCCAGGTAATAATCACCGTCTCTATGGGACAGGAGGTCGGGTCTACCCCCAGTGAGTGATAGCCCCGGAAAACGATGGGTCGAATATAGGCCTCATCGTAGCCATTAATCTTCACTGTATCAATACAGGCCTGGTTCACCTCGTCCTGGGAAAACGGAATATCAATACGATACATCTTGGCTGAATCGAACAACCTCCGGGTATGGTCCTTCAGCCGTAAACAGGCCGATCCCTTCGGGGTCTTGTAGCATCTCAGTCCCTCAAAGACCGCCGATCCATAGTGGATGACGTGGGAACAGACGTGAACGGTGGCCTCCTTCCAGTCCACAAACTTGCCCGAAAACCAGATCTTTCCCGTCTCATCAAATGCTGCCATATTCCCTCCCTATTTTCTGATCGTTTATCACTTATTCAGCCATTCCCCAATACGATGGATGGCCTTTTTGATCTCATTCAGCGAGGTAGCGTAGGAAAACCGGAGATAGCCTTCGGCGTTTTTTCCGAAGTCAATCCCCGGGGTCACCGCAACCCCGGCCTGGGTCAAAATTCGGTTCGCTAATGCTACCGAATCGGCCCCATATCTTCTGGCGTTCGCCAGCACATAGAAGGCGCCGGTGGGCTCCACTGTAATACCAAAACCAAGCTTACGCAGTTCCCGGATCAAGAATTGCCGCCGCTGATTGTAAACCCGGACCATCTGGGCTGAGGAATCCTGGGGTCCTTTGAGGGCCGCTACCCCCGCTTTTTGGACAAAGGCGTTAGCCGAGAGAAAAAAATTCTGGTGAATTTTATGTAAGCTGCGAATAAAGTCCATGGGGGCGATGATATACCCCAGCCGCCAGCCCGTCATCGCATACAGCTTGGAGAATCCGTTCAGCACGAAGGCCCGGTCAGTGAACTCCAGAATAGAATGGGCCTTCTCCCCATAGACTACCCGGTGATAGATCTCGTCTGAAATGATGAACCCCGGGAACCCATCGGCGATCTGGGCCAGGTTAGCCCGGTCGAGGACAATGCCGGTCGGGTTGGAGGGGGAATTTACCATTAAGGCCCTGGTGCGGGGACTAATTTTCTCCTTTACCCTCCCCCCCGAATAGACGAACCCCTCATCTTCCTTTAGATCAAAGAACACCGGTTTTCCCCCCATAAAGGAGACGGTATTGGGATAGCAGGCGTAATGGGGGTCGGAGAGGA
>JADHWK010000067.1 GCA_016783505.1 Candidatus Zhuqueibacterota bacterium
CGCCAGGCGGATACCTGAACCGTAAAACCGGTTCCCCGGGAATAAGTGGGAACTTCGGTGTATGGCTTCACTTCTTCAACCGTTTTCAAGGTTTCTTCAGGAACAATCGCCGGGGGGAACCCTTCTTCCTCCCCCACCACACCCGTATCCACGGGGGCAACCTCCTCGACCGGGGCTTTCTCTTCGGGCACCACCTCCCCTTCCGGCTCCTTCTCCTTCTTCCCGCAGCCGACCAGCACCAGCAGGACCGTCGCAATCAGAACAGGCAAAACCATCTTCTTCATTGTTTACCCCTCCCTTAATCAAAGCTTTAATTACTAAGCATTTCTAAAGATTTCTAAGCAAATTAGTTTGACAAGGTCTAAAAAGTTTAATTTTTTCGTAACAGTTCAGCCACTCCCGAAATATCGGGATCACTTCATGACGAGTCACCAAGGTACAAAGATAAACGAATATGATAATCTTTAAATTGACTCTATGTCGTTTCCCCCCTAAATCCCCCCTAGCCCCCCTTTATTAAAGGGGGGATTTCAAAGGGGGACTTTGGTAAAGGCCAAAAAGGACAAAAGATACAGAAATAAAATTTAGTAATGAACTGCTACCAAGAAATTTATTTCTTTGCCTTTAATCGGAGAGCCATCACGTAGGCATCTTCCCCGCTGTTGGGGTAGCAACCCCTGCGAATGGCCACCTTTTGAAAACCCAACCGCTCGTAAAAGGTGATGGCCCCATCGTTGGATTCCCGAACATCCAGGGTCACCAAGTCCATCCCCCTTTCCCGGGACCGTGAGAGCAGTTCGTGTACCAACTTAAGTCCCAACCCTCGCCCTCGATGGTACCCCTTAACGGCAAGGTTGGAAATGTAAACCTCCTCCCCTGTCCGGTGGGCCACTAAATAGCCGACAATCATCCCCCCGAGCTTTAACACGAATGAGAAATTGCGGTCACCGGCCATCTCCAGGAACGTCCACCGGGTCCAGGGATACCGAAAGGCCTCTCGTTCAATGGCCATTACCTCATCCAGGTCGCCTTTAGCCAAAGGCTCAATCTTGGCCGTTCGAATATCATCCCTTAAAAGACTATGGTTAATTACTTTTCTCCCTAGCGATTAGGACGCTGGACCCAAACCTCAGTGCATTGGCGACCCTGGCGGCATAGGGGACATGTTTGGGGCGAATATTTCGAGAAATCCACCTGCAGTAAGGAATAAGTGGGAATGGTGCCGAAATCTTCCTTCACCTCCCGCCGGTCAACGATGACCGCCACCGCTTCGATGTGAGCCCCCTGGCGTAAGATGAATTTTACCAAGGAATCGAGGGTCTGCCCTGTAAATGAAATATCGTCCACAACGATGACCTGATCGCCAGCGCCCACTTCCATGAACTGCCGAAAGGTCCAGTCATCATCCTGCCTTATGGCCCAAAGGATGCGGTCGGCCCTTAGGAATTCCCCCGTCCAGAAAGCCACCGGGATCCCGGCGTCGGTGGGGCCCACCAGAGTGAAGCTCTTGTCCTTATCCAGACGGTTCAAAATTCCAGAGCGCAACAGGACACGGCCCAGATTGACGCACAGGGTCCTGGCGTTCTTCACCTTCTGCAAGGCGAGGGGAAGCTGAAAGAACTTGTCGTAGTGAAAACCGGTCACCGACAAGGAAAAATGCCCTTCCCTAAAGGCGCCAGTTGATTTCAAAATATTCCAGGTAAGATTGACCTCCTCTTCTGTGGCTAACCCCATACTCATCTCCTTATTTAATGATACGAAGGTTGCCTTTCATTAAATATACAAAATATTCCCATAAAAGCAAGGATTTTTTAATAGAGTCTGAGTATCCCCCATTTTTCGGGTCATTTCCCAAGACCCTTCGGGCCCACAGAAGCTAATCAAACATTGCTTCAAGGTCGTAGCTTGAAACATCACAAAAACCTTTGGGTTAATTTATAGTAGACATCCCCAATTTTCTGTCTGCAGGATTTGGCAAAGCAGGCTAATTACCTCATCCTGCATTTGGAAAATTTATTTATGACGTTAGTGTTAGGTGCTGAAATCCTCAAGGGAAAAAACACCACGATTTTAATCGTGGATACCTAAGAAGGTTGTTTTCCGAATCTGGGATAAAAACAAAAGCCCCGACCATCGGCCAAGGCTTTTTTGTTTTTCGTGTTGTGCTTTTATTCTTTATCCTTAAGCGCCGCCTGAGCTGCTGCTAACCGGGCGATGGGCACCCGGAAGGGGGAACAGGAGGCGTAGTCCAGTCCAATGCGGTGGCAGAACTCCACCGAGGCCGGCTCCCCCCCGTGCTCCCCGCAGATGCCGATCTTAAGCCCGGGTCTACCCCGCCTCCCCTTCTCCACCCCTATCTTCATCAACAACCCCACCCCCTCTTGATCAATGGTTTGAAAGGGATCGGCCGGGAGGATCTTCTCCTGGACGTATTTGGGTAAAAATTTCCCGGCATCGTCCCGGGAGAGACCGAATGTAGTCTGGGTGAGATCGTTGGTTCCATAAGAAAAAAACTCAGCCTCCCGGGCGATCTGGTCAGCCGTCAGCGCCGCCCGGGGCAGCTCAATCATTGTCCCCACCGTATATTCAAACTCGATTCCGGACTCCTTCTTTACCTGTTTGGCAACCCGGTCCACGATCTCCCGCTGCACCTTTAGCTCATTCACGTGCCCCACTAAGGGGACCATCACCTCGGGAAGGACTTTGGTTCCCTCCTTTTTTACCTGGGCCGCAGCTTCAAAGATGGCCCGGGCCTGCATCTCGGTGATCTCAGGGTAGGCTATCCCCAAGCGACAGCCCCGATGACCGAGCATGGGATTTAATTCCCTCAGACTTTCTATTTTGGCTTCCAGCCGCGCTGTATCAACACCCATGCTCCGGGCCAGTTGGGCAATTTCCCCCTCCTCGTGGGGCAAGAACTCGTGCAGGGGGGGGTCGAGGGTGCGGATGGTTACCGGTTTCCCTTCCATGGCCCGGAATATGCCGATAAAATCATGCCTCTGCATGGGGAGGAGTTTCGCCAAAGCTCGGCGGCGGCCCTCGGCGTCCTCGGCTAAGATCATCTTCCGGACCGAGTTGATGCGGTCGCCGCCGAAGAACATGTGCTCGGTGCGGCACAATCCGATGCCCTCGGCCCCGAAGGCGACCGCCTGAGCCGCCTGATCGGGCTGGTCGGCATTGGTCCTGATCTTCAAGCGACGATAGCGATCGGCCCAGGACATGAGCCGCTCATACTGGCGGTAAACGAGCGAATCCTCAGGCTTCAGTGTATCCTCAAACAACACCTGAAGCACCTCAGAAGGACTTGTTTTTATCTCCCCCAGAAGGACTTCCCCCGTGGTCCCATCAATGGAGAGGAAATCTCCCTCTTTGACAATCTGATCCTTAACCCCCATCTGCCGCTTGGCGTAGTTGATCTGGAGGGCTCCACAGCCGGCCACGCAGACCTTTCCCATCTGCCGGGCTACCAAGGCGGCGTGGGAGGTCATCCCCCCCCGGGCGGTCAGGATCCCCTGAGCCGCGTTCATCCCCCGAATGTCCTCGGGGGATGTCTCCAGCCTCACCAAAATGACCCTCTCCCCCCGCCGGACCCACTCCACCGCATCCTCGGCGTTGAAGACCACCCTCCCGGTGGCCGCCCCGGGGCCGGCGTTCAAGCCCCGGGCTAAAAGCCTCCCCTGGGCTAAGGCCTCTCCCTTTTCGTCCGGGTCGAAGACCGGACGCAAGAGCTGATTAAGCTGGATCGGCTCCACCCTCATCAACGCCTCCTCTTCGGAGATCAACCCCTCGTCCACCATGTCCACCGCCATCCGGAAGGCAGCAAACCCGGTGCGCTTGCCGACCCGGGTCTGGAGCATCCACAGCTTCCCCCGCTGAATTGTGAATTCTACATCCTGCATATCCCGATAGTGGTGATCCAATTTTTTTTGGATTTCCTCCAGTTGCTGGTAGATTTCCGGCATCTCTTCCTCCAGCGACATAAGATCGCTTTCCCCTTTCTGCTTTTTGTTGATAGGCTGAGGAGTGCGGATGCCGGCCACCACGTCCTCGCCCTGGGCGTTCATTAGATATTCCCCGTAGAAAACGTTCTCCCCAATAGCCGGGTCCCGGGTGAAGGCCACCCCGGTGCCCGAGTTCTCCCCCATATTGCCGTAGACCATGGCCTGGACGTTCACCGCCGTACCCCAGTCAGGGGGTATGTTATTCAGCTCCCGGTAGGCCATCGCCCGGGGGTTGTCCCAGGAGCCAAATACGGCCCCGATAGCCCCCCAGAGCTGCTCATAGGGGTTTTGGGGAAATTCCTTCCCCGTCCGGGCAGTGATACACCCCTTGAAATCAGACACCAGTTCCTTCAAATCTTCCGCTGTCAATCCCATATCCGAGCTTATGCCCCGTTTCTTTTTCTTCTCATCGAGGATCGCCTCGAAGGGATCTATCTCGTCCTTCCCCCTGGGCTTAAGTCCCAACACTACGTCCCCGTACATCTGAACGAAGCGGCGGTAGCAGTCGTAGGCGAACCTCTTATCCCCCGTCTGCTTGATCAGCCCCTGAACGGTAATGTCGTTAAGACCTAAATTTAACACCGTATCCATCATCCCCGGCATGGACACCCGGGCCCCGGATCGGACCGACATCAGCACAGGGTTTTCCGGGTCCCCGAACCCAGCCTCCATGGCCCTCTCAACCTTTGACAGGGCCTTTCTTACCTCCGTTTCCAGACCTGGGGGATAGGTACGGCCATGCTGGGTGAAATAGGTGCATACCCCGGTTGAAATCGTAAACCCGGCGGGGACGGGGATGCCCAGATTGGTCATCTCCGCCAGATTAGCCCCCTTTCCCCCTAATAGGTTTTTCATTTCCGCACTACCATCGGCCTTTCCGTTCCCGAAGAAGTAAACGAACTTCTCTGACATATTCACTCTCATTTTATTTTTTCCTTACGTTCCTCATATAAATTTTAGCCACAACAAAGGCGGCCAACCAGCAAATGGCCCCCCAGGGAAAAAACACCACTCCCAGGGTGATGAGGACAAATTGAACGAGAAAAAAGACGGTCTTTTGCACGCCCAACCTCAAGGAGACCACATTGGATCACCGCATACATACCTACCCATCGTAGGTACGGCTGAGTAAGGAGGCCCCTTCTTTATCCACAATGATGGTGGCCCACTGGTGCATCTGGACGATAGTGGCCGGCACCATGGCGGTGATAGGGCCCTCCACCGTTTCCTTGATTGCCTGGGCCTTACCCCTGCCACCGGCCAATAAGACGAGCTGTCGGGCCTCCATGATGGTACCTATGCCCATGGTGATGGCATAACGGGGTACGTCCTCAAACCGTTCAAAAAACCGGGCGTTGTCCTTGATGGTCTGCTCGGACAGGGTTTTGATACGGGTGCGGGAGCCCAGGGAAGAACCCGGCTCGTTGAAGGCGATGTGACCATTAGCCCCGATACCCAGCACCTGGAGGTCAATGCCCCCCGCCTTCTGGATCTCCTCCTCATACCACTGGCAGAAGGCTGCCACATCTTCAGTCATCCCATGGGGGACGTAGATGTAACGGGGGTTGATGTCAATATGATCGAAGAAGTTCACCCTCATAAAGTAATGGTAACTCTGGGGATGTGTAGGGGGCAAGCCCACGTACTCGTCCAGATTAAACGTAGTTACCTTGGAAAACCGGAGGCCTTCTTCCTTGTACATCCGGATCAACTCCTTATATAATCCTAAGGGGGTACTGCCGGTGGCCAGTCCTAAGACGCAATCGGGTTTCTTTCGAATCAAGCTGGCTACCCGGCGGGCTGCTTCCCTGGTCATCTCATCGTAATCCTCCTTGACGATCACTAACATGATCCCTCCTTTAGACTCTAACCTTATTTGTTCATCCCGAAAAATGGAAAAATTAAAATCCTGGTGTTATTTTTTAAATCGCTCTGGGCGCAGGTTCTAAACTGTCTTTCTTTCCTTCCGGGTGATCTCAAACACCTGTCGCAGCACCTTCTCTTGAGCGGGACTTAGTTTTATATCCCTACGTTCCATTACCCGGCGGGCCACCTCCAGGGCTTTTTCCAGCCGGTATTCTTCAAATCCGTGGGCCCCACCCCAGGAGAAAGAGGGAATGAATTTTGGGGGAAAGCCCCCCCCGAAGATATTGGCCATCACCCCGGCGGTCGTGCCGGTGTTGAACATGGTGTTGATACCCGACTTGGCGTGATCCCCCATAAACAGGCCTACGAACTGGGAGCCGCTGTCCACCAGTCTGCCGTTAATGTAAACCTTGACGTTCCCGTAGTTGTTTTTGAGGTCCGAGTTATTGGTATCGGCCCCGATGTTGATCCAAGATCCCAGGTAGGAATGGCCCAAGAATCCGTCATGCTGCTTGTTGGAATAGGAATGAATGATGGATTCCTCCACCTCCCCGCCCACCTTGCACACCGGCCCGATGGAGGTACCCTCGTAGATCTTGGCCCCGACCTTGATCTTGGTCCCCGCCCCGATGTAGGCCGGTCCCTCAATGACGGCGTTGGGAAAGATCTCCGCCCCCTCGTCAATATAAATCGGTCCTCCCGCGGCGTCTAAGATCACCCCCGGTTTGACCTTAGCTCCTTTGCCTATGAAAATCTCATCTTTGTTAAGCAGGGTTACTTTTTCATAAATCCTTCCTTGAATTAATCCACCTTTCTTTAAAGCGTCAAAATCTTCACTTATTTGCACCCCATTTTTGTGAATCAAATCCCAAGGATAGGTAATATATTCTTCACTGGCAGATTTCGAGGGAAGATCTTCAAAAATTTCAGGAGATAGCGGTTGATTTAAGAGCCCCTTTAATTTATTCAGAAAACTGCCAGCAATCTTAGCCGCAAAAACAGTATCACCCTTTCGGTAAACTTCATTCATGTTGACCTGTTTTGAAACTTCTCTGAAATCCGAAAGGGCCAGAAGGCGACCATTAACGAAAAGGCATTCTTGTCCGCTAATCTGATTGACACTTAAACCAGGGTTTTCTTCAGACACCGCCTCTGCCAGATAATCCCGGCAGTGGAGCACGACCTCATATTCCGGAAAACAACGGGTGATTTTCTCCCGCAGGGTGGTCATCCCGCACCGGAGGTCGTACACCGGCCGGGTCAAACTCAATGGGTATAAATTTGAAAATTCCCTATCTTCAAAAATGCATAATTCCATGTTTTTACCGTCCCAGTTTTATTTTTTTGAACCCTCTAAGGCTGCTTCGGCAACCAGTCTGCGGACCCTTCGCTTCAATTTTTTGATCTCTTTCCTCAACTTTTTGGTTTCCATACGATCCTTCTTAGCAATAGCCTGTTCTTTCTGGGCTTTCAACCTCCGAATCTCTTTTTTTACCACCCCCTTATCATCAACTATTTTCTCGTCCTTCTTTTTCTCCGGAGAAATTCCCTTTGCCTCGGCCAGGGTCTGGATTAACTCGGCCTTTTTCATGGCATGCACCCCGGCGATTTCCGGATAGTTCAGGGCCTCTTCCCGCAGCTTAGTCACCGTCAGTTTCTGCAGATCTTCAAGCTTCATCTCAACCACCTTTCCTAATAATTCTTCAAAACCATCAAATTATAGTCAATTTTTTAGTAAAGATCAAGGAAAAATGAGACACATAGATGAATATCATCCATCTTTTCAGGTCATTTCTCCATCGCTACAAAGCTTTTGAGGGAATCGGTCTCAGCAGTGAGGGATCTGGTATCCGGCCTTCAGTGATCTGTTTATCCGGGATCTGGATCCGGTCCACGAACAGAATCCCTTTCAAGTGGTCAACTTCGTGTTGGAACACCCGAGCCAGTAGGTCATCGCAGGTGATGACCTGTTCTTCGCCCTCGAGGTTCTGGCATTTCAGGGTGATTTTTTCCGACCTAACGACCTTTCCCCGTACGCCCGGGATGCAGAGACATCCCTCATCCATGACGGCCTCGCCCTCTGCTTTCAGGATCTCTGGATTCACGTAGGCTTTCGGACCGGCGCCTTTCTCAATATAGCTGTGGTCAACTATGATTAAACGGATGGACTGACCCACCTGGGGGGCGGCCAGACCGATCCCCCCCGCCTCCCCCATGGCTTCGATCATCCTCTTAGCCAGAATTTTTATCCCCCTGTCAATTCTTTTAACCCTTTTGGTCCGTTCCCGCAGGACCGGATGCCCGATTTTTAGAATGTCCAGCATTATTATAATTTACACAATAAAAAAGAAAATGTCAATATCATTTCACTCTGCGGAAAATTTTTGGATCCGTACCAAGAAAAAACCCGAACCAAAAGGGTTCGGGTTTTTAGGGGGGTTGAGCTTAATTTTATTAGGTAATAACAAGCTTCTCGATGCCGGAGGCGGCCTCTCTTACGACCTTAAATATATTTTGCAAGTGACAACAACATAACGTTTTCCTTATAACGTTTTCCTTCTTTAAAAGCGAAAAGGCAAACGGAAATAGCCCGGGTTTAATTCGTGCTTATTTTAAACAACCGCCAGATTACCCCCTTACCGCAGCCCCGGTGAGGGGGGAAGAATTCCCCGGCAGTGAGGGTTACCTTTCTGTCATTAGAGTTGGGATTACAACCTGGCAAGGTGATGTGACCTACGTATTCATAAATCCCGGATACCGGGGCTCTTTCCCCTGTACGAAAGGCATGGCCAACCTCTGTCATCTCTTTTTCTAATTCATTTTTCATGGATTTCTTCCTTTCTATTATTATCATTGAATTACGAGAAAAATTACTAAAAAAGTCTTGACAAATCAGGGAAAAATCATTATATTAACGACACGAAGTTATCGTCAATAAATGATCCTGAAAAATCATCAATTCATAACATCTTCAATATAATAATATTTTTTTACTTTGTCAAGTGTTTTTTCGCAAATTATTTTAATTTTATTTTATTCCTTATGGATGTGATTCCTAATCATTAAATTCAGTATTAATCACCCTGCAATAATTTTAAAAGATTATATGAAATTTTCATTAAAGAAAATGTCGCAATATTTATTATTTTATTGACTTTTATTATAATATTTCTTATATTACGACTAAGACCCGAACAGAAAACCCTGAAAGGAGGGTATTATGGAAAGGATAAAAACGGGCTTAGCCGTAATCCTGTCGTGTGTAGTGCTGGTCGTTGGTTTTTACTTCGTGGACAGCCCCGGTGCCATTAAGAATATTGTTGATAAATACGACCAGACAACCCAGCAAATTGATGGAAACGATTATGCTTCATTGCAAGTTGAATATCCACTGCCCCCACGACCACCTCCAAAATAAGTTGTTTACTAAACTATTGTAAAAATCGGTTTTTGGGGTTATATTAAGCTATTTGGAATCGTTGTCCGATTTTGGATCTTGGTGCAAAGACGATAGTCAAAATCTCATTGGCACTTCTTTTCAGACTATTTTGTTTGAGAACCCAGAGGGTAAAGTCTCGTATAATCTCGCTGGCAGCCCACCGGCATTTTTCACCAATGGTTCTAACATTGGCATTAACCCATATACGGAGACTCCGATCCATAGAACTTAGTGTAAGAAGTGTATAGGATAAGAAGACCAGATACCAATGACGCTTGATACCCACAAGGTCTCTCATCTCATAATCTTCGAGGGCTAAGTTTTGTTTGGAATTACGGTAAAAGGTCTCAATAGGCCAGCGGCCTTGGTAAACCTTGAGAATGCGCCGGGCTTCCCATCTGAGATTATTAGTCACCAGATATTTAGGGGTATCAGACAAATCTTCCTCCTCGTGCACGATGAGAAGACGGACTTTACCCAGCTTGGACATTTTCACGGTTTTTGTAAAGCAATAAAAGGTTTTTCCATCTATATCAATCTTTTTAAAATCGGATTTCTTCAGGGTACAGCGAAATGTTTCCAGATTCATCCGCTGTCCACCAGGAAAGATGATACGATCGCTTTTGGCTGCACCCACCCAGTTTAGTTCTCTGGATTCTATAAACTTAACAAAGTCTTTTGAAAGGAACCAAGCATCAAAAACAACTGTTTTAAAACGAAGTCCACTTAAGAGGGCGTGTTCGACCAACTCCTGGGCCAACTCGATTTTTGTCCTGAAGGCTTTATCTTTTTTATCCCTTTTCAGATAAAGCCGCAACCCAATGGGAAAACAACCCCGAGGGGTAACATATTGACTGGTGACAATATTATGACCCCACACATAGCGGGCCTCGGCATGATCATAATACTTGCCCGCTTCCTCGATCTGTTTGCCGAATTTCTCAAGAATGGTATCATCAATGCCCAAGCAGCCTTTTACTGGATTCAGATGCCCGATACGGCTCTTGATAAGTTCAATCCGGCGACGGTCAACTTTTTCTTCCGGCCATCGAGCTCGGGTCATAAAACGGTCTTTGTTGCTATACTCACGATGACCAACAAAAGAATTATTGATCTGTTTTATATTGGCTCGATCACAAACGATCAACCCAGTTAAGTATTCCGCAAAATGGCTTAGCTGTGGTTTTGAAAAGAGATCCTTAAATTGATCAAGATGATCTTTCACAACTACCGGATAATCTGTGATTCTAAACATCTGTGGGCCTCCATTTACCTAATCAAGAATTAACTAAATATAACCTAAATATCGGTAAATGCCAAGCCCAATATACCACGTTTAGGAAAAATACAATAGTTTAGTTGTTTACTAGAATTAATCTTGTAAATATCCTAATTAATTTGAATAGGTTATGTTCGGGTCTTCCATGAAAATTAAGCAGAATGTTTATCATAAAATCGGTATGGCTTTTCTTATCTGGTTGGGGATTATTTTCTTAACCTCTAACTTACCCCATGAACCAATCCCCTGGTCAAGTTACGTGAACTTTTGTCTTTATTTTTTAGCCGCAATCCTTGCGTTTTCTATCTTCAGGGCGGACATTTATTATAAAAATATTTTCCTGAACTTTTCCATCTACTTCCTGTACATTTCTTTACAATATTTCATCAGTTTTATCGGTTCTGATAATCTTTTTGGGAATTTTTATATATATCTGTATATATATCAATACCATATCGTCGGTTTATATTTCCTTAAAATTCTGGTGGTACTTTATCCCCTCCTCTTCATCCTTTTTCCCAACAAGCCACCAAAATTTATTTACTTAATCGCCTTTTCAATCATCACCCCGGTTATCTTTTTAATTTATCACGGTTTTTTTCTGGATAAGAATTTTCTTTATCAGCTCGGTCTAAACAATTTTTACGCCCCTCTTTTCAGGGAAAATATCTATTCAAACCTGGTTATCCTCTCCATCCTGTTAGGATTTTGGCAGAATTATGTTCGCAACGACCCGGTATTAGGTGAATACATAAATGTGATTATAGTGATTTTTACTTATGAAGTTCTAATTAGTATTCTGCATCATATCAGCCTTCTGTATAATACGGAACTTTTTTCGCTGGGTCAACATATCTATACCGGTCTTTTAATCCTGTTATCTCTGGTGCTTTTTCTGAAACTGAGCTACAGCTTAAGTCCTTTTTGGAGACAATATGAGGAGGTCGTTCAATCGGGGTCAGACTGGATAGGAAGGAGAAGGGGTATCTGGTTTAAACTTATCAAGAGGTTCCGGCATCTCTTAAATGATCCCATCGTCCTTCTAATTAATATCTTATTTCCCCTGTTTGGATTCTCCACCATTCTATATCTCAACGTCATTCAGAAAAAACTGATAAATCCCTGGACTTTTGTATTTGCCCATATGTTTCTGGTGGTTGCCATCACTTACACGGTGATCATGATATACCAGATTTTGGCAAAAAGAAGGGAAAAGATAGGTTTGTTAATAAAAGGAGCTTAAAATGAAGAGTTCTAACACCCATGAGGAACGCCTTACCACTGAAGACCTGATCTGTAATAGTGACGTCATGAAAAAGGTCCGGCAGGAAGTCAGGCTGGTTGTAGATGGCGAAGATCCCGTTCTGATAACCGGTGAGGAGGGCAACGGCAAGAGGCTGCTGGCCAGAACCATCCATAA
>JADHWK010000019.1 GCA_016783505.1 Candidatus Zhuqueibacterota bacterium
TAGCAAATCCATAGTTTTCGTAGACGGTCACGATCTCCCGCACCAGGTCCATCCCTACGTGGCTGATGTCATCCAACCGACCCACGAAGGGACTGGCAAAGGTGGCCCCGGCCTTGGCTGCCAGGATGGCCTGGGGAACTGAGAAAACCAGCGTCATATTGGTCATAATGTTCTCAGCGGACAAGGTCTTCACCGCCCGCAATCCCTCCTTGGTCATAGGGATTTTTACGGTAACGTTGGGGTGAAGGGATGATAACTCCCGGGCTTCCTTTACCATCCCTTCATAATCCTGACTTATTGCCTCGGCGCTAACCGGACCGTCAACGATACGGCAGATTTCCTTAATATGCTCCTTAAAATCAACGGGCTTTTCCTTGGATAACAAGGTGGGATTTGTGGTTACCCCATCCAGAACCCCCAAACTTGCTGCTTCCCTGATTTCGTTCAGATTGGCCGTGTCAATAAAAAATTTCATCGTTCTACCTTCTTTCTATCCAGGTTCGCTACTGTCGGCGCTTTTTTAAATCTCGTATAATTGTTGACAAAACCAAAATACTAATGAAAATGAACAATCAGATTAAAAAAATGGCTAATGTATCCATTTCTTTCATTTTATGTTTTCTAAGTTGAAAACCGTAAAAGTAAATTCCAATTACAACACTTAATCCCAAGAGGGCTTAGACCAGTTTTAATATACCGCCAACTATAATAATTCATTAAGAGTGTTGTCCCGAAGGTTAGGAACAAATTTCTCAGTCTTTAGGAACATGGATGACCCCAGTTTGAAAAACTGTCCGTCTAAGGAAAAGCCCTTTGAGAAAAAGTTCAGTATTTTTTCACTGCAACCTTGTAAATAAAGAGAATTTCTAAACCCCATTATTTTATGACTTTTCTACAGCCATCCTCTATATCTATAATATTTATATCCGCACTCCTCTATGAATTCTTTAGCCTCCTTTTGAATGTTTTCTATCAAGGAATGGGCATCATATCCGCTTTTTTTCCACATTTCTTTTCTAATCTTATGGATTTCTTTTAACATGGGGTCTTTCTCATACATCTTTACAAACCGTTGAAACGGTTAGGGATGGTGGAAAGTGCTCCTTTTATTTCACCACGATGAATCGTGGTGTTATTACTATTCTTACAAAGATCGGTGTTCATTGTTAAGTTTAACACCCGAATTCATTCGGGTGACATCGTAATCAATCACCCCTCCCTTAAGAACCGTTTTAACGGTTTCCTCCTATCTGAAATCCATACTTTCGTAATAACAGGTCGTATTCCTCACGAAAAGACCTTTTCTTATGATGTTCATCTTGGTTTTGTATATATCGCTTTACCTGCTCTATCTGCGATGCACTTATAGAAAATGCACCATACCCCCGCTGCCAGTTAAAATGCACCCCCAAAAAACCATTCTCGTTGATCCAGTGGGCGGATTCCCCCTTCAATGCTTTCACCACCCCCTGCAGGGTCTTGTCAGAAGGAAGGTTAAAGAAACTGTGAATGTGCTCTGGCTGTATGTTTAAGCGCTCAAGGGGAGTTCCGCTGGCCTGGGCGTATTCGAGGAGATGTTGGTGGATCAAGGGACGAATCTCAGGCTTCAAGATCCTCACCCGATTTTTGGTCGTCCAGATCAAATGAATCCAGATTTTGGTGTAGGAGTGCAACATCAGTCAGATTTCCTCTTTACAAACCGTTGAAACGTTTAGGGATGGTGGAAAGTGCTCCTTTTATTTCACCACGATGAATCGTGGTGTTATTCTTACAATTCTTACAAAGATCGGTGTTCATTGTTAAGTCTAACACCCGAATTTATTCGGGTGATATATCGGCATCAGCTACCTTTCCCTAAGAACCGTTTTAACGGTTTCCTACACTTCCAATGAGAAGCCCTTTCAAGACAAGCACTGTTTTTAATAGTAAACCTTTAGTAAAAACAACCCTCTGGCCGGTGCCGTTGGTCCCCCGTAGATACGATCTTCTCTTTCAAGGATTGTCTTAAAATCTTCCGCTGAAATCTTGCCCCGACCCACCTCCAGCAGTGTCCCTACGATGGTTCTGACCATCCCTTGCAAGAAACGGTTTGCTTTTATCTCAAAATAAATCTCGTTCTCATTCCCCGTCCATCGGACCTCTTCCACCTGACAGCGGTGATGCTTTACCGCCGACTTTCCCCTACAAAATGATTTAAAATTGTGTTCCCCCACCAAAAGCTGGGAGCACGATTTCATCAGCTCCAGGTCATATTTGAACTTGGGAAACCAGTAATAGTGTCTCCCCACGGCAGCAGGTCTTTTGGCCAACACATACCGATATCGTCTATAGTTAGCGTCATACCGGGCATGAAAGTCTTCACCGACCTCGGAGGCCCGATGAATGACCACATCCTGGGGAAGAAGACTGTTTAAGCCCAGTCTGATTCTCCCGCAGGCCAAGGGATTTTCCGTCCTGAAATTGGCTACCTGAGCCTGGGCGTGGACCCCGGAGTCAGTCCGGGAGGAGCCGATAAGGTTAACCTGCTCCTGCAATAGCTGCTTTAAGGCCTGCTGCACCACCCCCTGCACCGTACGCTGACCTTTCTGAACCTGCCAGCCAGCAAAATCGGTGCCGTCATATTCGAGCTCCAGCTTAATGTTACGCATAACGGGTGATCAGCAACAGTAGGATCAAAGAACCAATCAGAACCCCCCCGTCTTTTCCCCGAAGGACGAGCTGATGGAAGCTCGTCCGCCCCCCTCCCCCCCGGTAGCCCCGGGCTTCCATGGCCAAGGCCAGATGATCAGCCCGCCTGAAGGTGGAATAAACCACGGGAACAATTAAGGGTATTAAATTCTTGGTTTTTTTGAGCAACCCCCCCTTGAAATCCAGACCCCGGGATAATTGGGCATCCCGGATACGAACCGCCTCATCCATTACCAAAGGAACAAAACACAGCGTCAAATTAACCATCATGGCCAGATCATCCACCGGAATTTTGATTTTCTTCAGGGGGGCCAAAAGCCGTTTCATAGCATCGGTCAGCTCCAGCGGGGTAGTGGTGAACATAAGTAGGGCAGAAAGCAGGATTAATAACCCGATACGCAGGCTAAAAAAAAGCCCCTTCCAGAATCCCTCAAAAGTAATATCCCAGTTCAGATAAGGAATAATCAAAAGAATCCGGCCATCGGTAAGAAACAAATGAACGAGCAAGGTAATAGCAAAAAGCCAAACGAAGGGCCGCAGGTTCTGAAAGGCCGTTTTGGGAGAAATCTTGGCCACCAGGACGAGAGCAAAGATTATCCCGCCCAAAAGGAGGAGGAAGATGGGGTGGTGTAACAAAAATAGGTCTACCATTAGCGAAATGAAGACCAACAGTTTGGTTCTCGGGTCAAGCCGATGAACGACTGACCCGGTGTCCAGGTAACGCCCCCAGATAAAATCCTTCAAGAACATACGTGACCAAATTTAACCTGTTAATTATACGGAATTTTTTGGAAAAAGTCAAATCATATTTTCCTTGATTATTTTGAAAAAAGTCCTTATTTTGCACCGAATATATAATTTTTTCTTCGTAATAACTAAGTGTTGGTATAAAGGTTTGTTTACATTTTAACTTCGTATTATAAATTAAACTTTGTCATTTATCCCGGAGAAGACCATGACTAATCATGAAAAACCGTATATTCCTTACGATACCAAACTCCCTGAATTCACCCTGAAGGCTATCCTTTTGGGCATTCTGATGGCCGTAATTTTGGGGGCCGCCAATGCTTATCTGGGCATGAAAGCCGGCATGACCATCGCCGCCACCATCCCCGCTGCGGTCATCGCCATCGCCGCCTTCCGACTGCCCTTTTTCCGTGGGAGTGTACTGGAACAGAACATCGCCCGCACCACTGCCTCTGTCGGTGAAGCGTTGGTGGCCGGGGCCATCTTTACCATCCCCGCTTTCGTCATCGTCGAGGTGGGGGGGCAAAAATTGTGGAAGACCTTTCATTATTGGGACACGACGATCATTCTCTTAGCGGGGGGAATGCTGGGCATTCTTTTTGTCATCATCCTCCGCCGCACCCTGTGCATTGACGCCCAGCTTCCCTTCCCCGAAAGCTACGCCTGCGCCGAGATCGTCAAAGCGGGACAGGGGGGGGAGACCGGGGCCAAATACGTATTCGGGGCCATGGGAGTGGGGGTAATCCTGCAACTTTTAAAAGATAGTCAAGGATTTCAAATTTTCAAGGAATATGCAGGGGGATTCATCAAATTTCCGGCCTCTGTCATTCACCATTTCGACCCCCAGAGAAACCCTATCGGGGATGTGGCCCATGGGGGTGGATTAGCCTTTTCTTCCCCGGTGGCCTCCCCGGCCCTGATAAGTATCGGCTACATCATCGGACCGAGACTGGCGGCCATCAACTTCTCCGGCGGAGTGTTCGCCTGGCTCATCTTGATCCCCCTGGCCCTATTTCTCGACCCCGACCTTCCCTCCCGGCTTAATCTGTCAGGAACCATGGCCGATTGGGAAACGGTGAGCTATTCGGTCTGGTACAACATCGTCAGGCCTATCGCCGTGGGGGCCATGCTGGTGGGATCGCTTTACACTCTCTATAAAATGCGGGAATCCATTCTGAATTCTGTCAGGGGAGCCTTTAAAAAATATTCACTTTCTAAAGAGGAAGGGGAATTTGCCCCCACCCGCCTGGACATAGACATTCCCTTAAAGTGGATCATTATTGCCATTGTCATCCTGGTCCTGCCCATTACCGCCATCTACTATTATTTCTGCCACAACTTCTGGGGAGCGGTGCTGGCGGCGATCATCATGACCCTGACCGGGTTTTTGTTCTCCGCGGTCGGGGGGTATTTGGTGGGATTAGTGGGTGGATCGAATCAACCCGTATCGGGCCTGACGCTCTCCGCCCTTATCGTGGCTGCCCTGATTATGGTGCTCATCGGGGTGACCGGGCTTTCGGGGGTGGCCGCCGTCCTCGGGGTGGCGGCAGTGGTCTGCTGTGCCACCTGCACCTCGGGGGACATGATCCAGGATCTGAAAGTGGGACACCTTTTAGGCGGTACCCCCTGGAAGATGGAGATCGCCGAGATCATCAGCACCATCGTAGTCTCCTTTGTGCTGGTTTTCCCCATCATGTTCCTTCACGAGGCCAACATCAAAATGGGGGGGATCGGCATCGGTGACAAGGCATTACCGGCCCCCCAGGCGGGGCTGATGGCCCAACTGGCCAAGGGAATTGTGGGCGGGGAGATGCCCTGGGGTTTGATCCTGGTGGGAATGATGTTCTCGGTGGGACTGATCATGATCAAAGCCCCTTCCCCTATGTTGATCGCGGTAGGGATGTATCTCCCATTCGAGACCACCTTTTCAATTTTTATCGGCGGAGCCATCAAGTGGGTCTTTGATAGAATGTCAAAAAGACGTGGTCTCTCAGACAAGGATAAAGAACGCTCAGCGAGTAAAGGGGTGCTGGTGGCCTCGGGGTTCATCGCCGGGGAGGCCATCACCGGAATTCTTCTGGCGGTGTTGGTGTTGAGCAACGTCCCCTCCATCACCCATATACTGACCGGATTGGAGCAACTGCCATTTTATGAAAATTGGGGGGGCTGGCTATCCCTGATCATCTTTGCGGTGGTTATTTACGGATTAATTAAAATACCTATAGGGAGAGAAAAAACCTGAAGGATACATAAATAAACTCAGTCGAGATTAAAAAAAAACCTATTTATAAGGTGTCTTTTTATTTACCGGTGGCAATTCCTATAAATTGGAATAATCTATCCAATCCAATTCATTGGATTTACATAAAATTTTAGGATAGCAATTTATTGCTATCCAGGAGGAAGTTATCCTTCGCATTCAGACCAGCCGGATCAAAAAACATTCCTTCTTATCTTTAATTCCTGTGGTTCCTATACAATAAAAAACCCCAATCCTTTCAACGGATGGGGGCTTGTTTTATTCCCATACATTTAACCTAACCTTAAAAGATCGGGCATCCTTAATGACTCAATGACTTAATGACTTATTGACCCATTGACTAGGCCTTCAGGGGAAGTGGACAACACGATAGGGCACACCCCAGATGTTGGAATCGTAGGGCTCG
This sequence comes from Candidatus Zhuqueibacterota bacterium, assembly GCA_016783505.1. Lineage (GTDB taxonomy): Bacteria > BS750m-G25 > BS750m-G25 > BS750m-G25 > BS750m-G25 > BS750m-G25. The sequence goes on from JADHWK010000019.1 coordinate 6,102, forward strand.
GTATCATCGTAAACCGTCCTGTGATCCAGAAAGTCAAAGCGGGCATAGAAGCGACCCATCCTTCGCACCTCCCACAACCCACTGTAAATACCGTCACCGGCTATTGCATCGGGATAGAATCCAGCATCGTTGAGCCGCCTTCGGGCCCGGAAACGTGGACTATGGCGGTAGTGCAACAGACCTACCTTGGGGTCGGTATCAGCCATGATGACAAATACCTTTACTGTGTCCCGCCAGAAAAATCGGGGCACCCCAAACCGCGGGGGCAAAAAGGTATTCAACGGGTCGTCCACCGAAAGGAGCAGGCTATCAGGGTCTCCTTCCCTGCAACGATAGATCTCAAGATGTAAGATTTCCACCTGGTTGGGATTGGGATCCACCGAAAAATCCTCGCTTAAGGAAACACCCCGAAAGGCCCAATTTTCCCTGGGATTTGGGGAATTACCGACCCGGACGAAACGTAACCGCCTTGTGAGGTGGTTATACATATCCTTCTGAAATACGAAATGAGAGTCCACGGTGTCAACCGCGACAATCAGAAACTGTCCGTTGAAGGAGCGCACTAAAGTGACGTATGCCGTATCCCCCTGGACCTCCACTGAAATGGACTCCCGCCTGATCTGTCCCCGCCGGCCAAAGCGGACGGTTAAAATGGCACTGTCGAGCTGAGCCCCGCCGATCCCCTTTTCAAGGGTGCTGTCCTCAAATTCAGGCTCCACCGCCTCATCGTCAACGATTCCCTCATCGTAAAATATGTTGAGGGAATCGTCGGCTAGCAGGCCTTCGACCAACTCGGTGATGGCTGCCTCATCGTCCACCTCCTCCTGGGTGCTCTCCGAACATCCGCCCCAAAAGAAGGCGAAGAACGCTAATATCACGGTCACTGGCAAGATTTTTCTCATCCTGACCTCCGCAAAAAAATAACTTTAAATGAATTAATCAATCTACGCTCTTTTAGACATCCGAATTACGAAAAGGTTTAAACGATAATCCTACTCATTTAAAAAATCCTTATGATTTATCCCGAACACAATCAACTAACCGAAGGATCTCATCCTCGGTATTATAGAAATGGGGACTAACCCGTATTCCCGTACCCCGGTGGGATACGATAATTTTTTGGGAACTTAATTTTTTATAAAGGTCACCGGGGTTTACGGCGCCAAAAAACACAATACCGGAGCGACAATCTGGCTCCAGGGGAGTTAGCACAGAAATCCCGCTTTCTTGTAACTCCGCTATCAGAAGATCAGTTAGATCCATTATTCGCTTCTTTATATTTTCGATCCCCACCCCAAGCAATAGTTTGATCGCCTCAATCATCCCTAAAAACCCCATAAAGTTGTAGCTGCCAATTTCATACCGCTGGGCTGAACCCAAGAGGTCAACATTATAGTTGAAGAAATTAGCCGGGTCTTTCATGGAAAGCCAGCCCAGATGGGCCTGATAAATCTGATCTTGGAGTTCCTCCGTGACATAGACAAATCCCGTCCCCTGGGGTGCCATCAGCCACTTATGTCCCCCACACGCTAAAAAATCCACCGACGCCTTCTGAACGTCTACGGGTAAGGCCCCCAATCCCTGGATAGCGTCAACACAGAAAATGATTCCTTTCCGCCTACACCAGCGGCCAATGGCTTCCAAGTCGGCCTTAAAACCATTAAGGAACTGAACAAAACTGAGGCAGAGCAACCGGGTCTTGGGCTTGACGGCGCGGTCCAGATCCTCCACCAAGATTTTACCGTCCCGGTTCTTGACAAAATCAATCTTTACCCCCCTTCTCTTAAGGTTTAAGAAGGGAAACACATTGGCGGGAAACTCAAGGTCGTTCAGTAGAATCCGGTCATCGGGTTGCCACTGGAGTCCGCTGGCCAGGATGTTCAGCCCCTCTGAGGTGTTTTTTACCAGTCCGATCCTGTCCCCGGGGGCATTGATGAGTTTGCCCAAAAGCCCTCTCAGATAGGTCATCTTCCCCAGATGTTCTTCTATTCGGTCTTCCCCATCCCGGGATCTGTGTCCGATAAATTCAGCGATGGCCTTTAACACCCGGGTGGACATCGGGGCTAAGGCAGCGTGGTTCAAATGAACGAACTTCTTAGTTATCGGATAAAGGGATCTGTAGTTTTCAAAATACCCCATAGATCTTTCCCTCTTTTAACCGATCAATTCCTTGACCACCTTAACCGCCTCCATGGCGTCCTTGGCGTAGCCGTGGGCGCCGATCTGGCGGGCGAACCTTGGGGTCACTACCGCCCCCCCCACCATTACCCTTGCCGGACATTTCTTCTTTTGAACGAGTTTTACCACGTTTCCCATTTCCATCATGGTGGTGGTCATCAGCGCCGAAAGGCCGATCAGTTGGGCCCTGCGGGCCATGGCCACCTGGACGATCCTTCCGGTTTCCACATTCTTCCCCAGGTCAATAACAGGATAACCATAGCTTTCCAAAACGGCAATCACGATGTTCTTCCCAATGTCATGGACATCCCCCTTGACGGTGGCAAAGACGATCCTTCCCTTAGACCGGCTTTCGACAAAGTCCAGATGCTCCTTTATCAGGGAAAAGGCGAGCTGCATGGCTTCGGCGGATAGGATAACCTGGGGGAGGAAATATTCTTTGGCATCATAGCGGCGGCCCACTTCATTCAAGGCGGGGATCAGGACCTCCTGGTTAAGAGAGATGGGGCTTTTTCCCCCATCCAACGCTTCTTTGACCAGGTTCTCAATGCTGTTTTTGTCCCCGTATAAAATTGCGTCAAACAGCCTCTTGTCAACCGGCTTTTCATTCTTTTCAGCGGGGACAGATTTTTCTTTAAACTCAAGGTTCCCAAAGCGGCTGATAAAATTAGTGGCCCCCAGGTCCCGACCCAACAGCACGTCAGAACCGGTCAATGTCCCTTGAATGCGCTCATCGTAGGGATTCAGGATGGGAACATCAAGACCGTGCGAGAGGGCCATCCCCAGAAATTGGACGTTGATGAGACTTCGTTGGGGTAGTCCGAAGGAGATATTACTGACCCCCAGCACCGTCTTCACCCCCAGCTTCCCCTTGACCAACCGCAGGGCTTTCAGGGTCTCCTGGCCCATCGTCGGGTCTGTACTTACGGCTAGGGTAAGGGTATCAATAAAAATATCCTCCTTAGCGATACCTTCTCGCAGGGCCCGTTTCAGAATCCTTCTGGCAATCTTCAACCGCTCCTGGGCTGTGGCCGGAACCCCCCCCTCGTCCAGGGTCAACCCGATGACCGCGGCCCCGTACTTTTTGGCCAGGGGGAGAATACTCCTCAGACTCTTCTCTTCACCGGTGACCGAATTAATAAGGGCTTTGCCCTCTATTTCCTTTAACCCCGCTTCCAGGACGGATGGGTTAGATGAATCCAGACTCAAGGGGACGCTAACCGCCCGCTGGACGAACTCAACCGCTTTCCCCATCATTTCCACTTCGTCAACCCCGGGGGCGCCCACGTTAATGTCCAGGATTTGGGCCCCCGCCTTGACCTGCCGCACCGCCTCCTGGCGCAAAAGGTCGGTTTGGCCAGCCGCCAATTCCGCCGCCAGCTTTTTCCGGCCAGTAGGGTTAATCCTTTCTCCGATAATGATGGTTGGTTTTCCATCTTGAATAGTTACCGTCCGGTCCCGGCTGGCCAATCGGGTCTGCCGGGGTATTGAACGGAAAACAGGCTTTAATGGTTTGATCCGCCCGGCGATCCTCCGGATATGCCCGGGGGTGGTACCGCAGCACCCCCCGATGATGTTTACCCCCAACCTGGCAAATTTTTCGGCGTAATCGGCCATATATTCTGGACTGGCAGGATAGACAGTTTTCCCCCTTTTGAAAAAGGGAATACCGGCGTTGGGTTCTACACATAGGGGTAAATCAGTTTGCTCGGCCATGACGGTAAGGACGTTGAGGATCTCCTCCGGTCCGGTGCTGCAGTTGGCACCGATGACATCGGCCCCTAAGGCCTGGTAAACGGTCACCGCCGTGGCCGCGTCGGTGCCGGTGACCGTATTGAACCCATCGGCGAAGGTCATAAGGGCGATGACTGGCCCGGGAAAGACCTCCCGAACGGCGATCAACGCCGCCCTGGCCTCCCGGATGTCGGACATGGTCTCCAGGATAATCAAATCGGGGGCTGCTTCGGTCAGGGCCTGTGCCTGTTCGTAAAAATTCTCCAGGGCTTCGTCAAATGTTAGCCGGCCCAGGGGTTCCAAAAATTTTCCGCTGGGACCCACCGAACAGGCCACCAGGACCCGATCACCGGCGGCAAGCCGGGCGATTTTGACCGCCTGGAAGTTGATGTCGTGAACCAGATGACCGAGGTGAAACTCATCCAACTTTATGCGGGAGCCCCCTAAGGTATTGGTGATGATAATATCGGCTCCAGCCTCGACGTAGTTCTCATGAACGGCCTGAACTATTCCCGGCTTCAACAGATTTAATTCCTCAGGGGCTTTTCCCGGGGCCAAATGCCCCTGCAGCATGGAGCCCATCGCCCCATCCAGAACCAAAATCTCCCGCCCCAACCGATCTTTAAATTCCTGTCTTCTCATCCTATCATTTAAAAAAAATCCGCACCCAAAAAGCACGGACATCAACCCCAATCATTCATCCCATTATCTGCTTTTAAGCTATAAATAAAGGGAGGCTACACTCCCAGGGAATTATTGAGATCAAAAAGCATTTCGTGGCTTTATTTTCTTATGACTGTTCTGGCTTAATTTTATCCTGGATGGGGACACCCTCTTCCATATCCACCGTGCCCTTGAAGTAGCAGTTTTCTGAAATCTTCAGGGATGGGCTGGTAATATGGCCCGTATATTTGGCCGTATTCTTAAGCTCCACCCGTTCGTCAGCCCGGATGTTGCCGTCCATCTCCCCCTCAACGACGATGTTCTTGGCGTGCACCTCTCCCCCCACCTTACCCGTCTCTCCGATAACCAACAGGGCATCCAGGTTGATGTTGCCCTTTATCTCTCCCAGCACCATCAGGTTGTGTTGACCGACCACATCGCCGTCAACCCTGATCCCCGGCTGCATGACGGTAATACCTTGATTGCCCCCCTTTGTCCCATAAAATCGGTCGAGGGAGGCCCTTCGGGAACGGGAACTTAACATGGCAATAATTAGCACAACCATGATGCCAATAAGGATCAAAAAAGGGATTGGCTGCCCGAAGATCCCGGATATATCCCTAACCAACTGCCCCAAAGTATTCATCATTCCTCCTATCACACAATCGTTAGCTTTTTAAAAAACGTTAAAATATAAGACTTTAAAATTAAATAGTCAAGTTTTTTGTTTTTTTATACGAATAATTGATGAGCATTAAAGATCAGGCAAAAAATCTAAGAAACGGTCAGACAACCTAAATTCTCAGAGCCTTCCAAACTTCCATTAACCATTTATGAATGATTTTTCTCCTCCTGCTTCCTTTTCCAGGCAACACCCAATAATTTATCAGTTCTTCTTGCCGCAGTAGCCCCCAGAACCCCCAATCCCACGCCCACCAGGGCACCGATCAGGACGTCAGATGGATAATGCACCCCCAGATAGACCCTGGAATAGGCCACCAGGACAGCAACCGTCAGCAAAGCCGGCATCCATTTTCGATAATACAGGGAAAACAGAGAAGCCCCGGCAAAGATGTTGACGGCATGGGAAGAAGGGAAAGAAAAGGAGGCTTTATACACCTTGGGGACGATCTCCGGGGTCAAGATCCAGTGATTTGAGAGGAAAAGGTGCACCCCCCCTAAGACGTTGCAGGGTCTGACCCGTCCGATCAGAGGTTTCAGCACGCTGCTGGAAACGAGATCACAGAATCCCACGATCAGGATGGCGGAGATAGCCGCTAACTTCCCCTTTCTTCCTCCAAAGAAGAACAAAGCCAAAAGGAGCAAAAGGATGGGAATTTTAAAATAATCGAAATTGGAAAGCACCGGCATTATGCGATCAAAGAGAAAATTCTCCCCCCCCCGATTGACCGCATAAAAAAGCCAGCTATCTACGCTGTAAAGAAAATCCCACATATCGAATTGCCTAAATTTCAAAAATTTAAAAAAATGTCCAAACCTAGATAATTTTGGTAATTTTTGAACTTATGGCAATTTTGGCAATTTTTGAAATCATGGCAACCCATCCCCTTCTAAGTATCGCCGTGATCTATTGATTATCAATCATAACCGCCGTGCTAAAACGACGGGTTTCTTAACCGATTTCACCACCCCCTTTTGAGCGTTTAGAGCCTCCAGAAAGATGATGTAGATTCCCATCCGCAGTTCCCCCCCATTATCGTCCTGGCCGTCCCAGATAACCCGCCCTTCACTCCCGCTGGGCTGGTTATTCTGAAGGGTTCGCACCAGGCGGCCCCGGACGTCATAGATTTCAATGCTGACACCGGCGGTAGCAACGGGTAGATGATAACTTAAAATGGTAACATCTTCATAGCCATCACCGTCCGGGGAAAAGGGATTTGGTGAGACCCCGAGGCTGACCCCGCTGGGAAGAATTTCCACAAAGATAGAGTTTTTCCGACCCGGGGTTCCACCTGACGTGTAGACAGAGGAAGCCCAATTATCAGGATCGTTAGAGCCCAGATGAGGGTTGATCCGCTCCAGGGAAATACCGTAATCTCCCCCCCACCCCGAGAGATAGGGGACCGAATCAATCACCCGATCACTGCCATCAAACAGATAAACGCAGTCGGCATCGTTGTTCAGGCCGGGAAAGTTCTGAAGGACAAACAGGGGACAATTCAGCAACCCAAAAAAGTCCCGTATGGAAGAATCTCTGGCGATCACAAAATAGGCCCCTGGATCCAGATAAAAAGGCATTTGGGTAATTGGTATTCGATCTGAGGAGTCATCATCCGAAACCTGCCAGTCTTGAATGGAAATTTCCCCTTCATCTCGGACATAACATTCTATCCACTCCGTTTGACCCGACAAGGGCTGGTACATGATTTCATTGATGACTACGGTTCGCTCTTCAAATTGGACATTCAAAACAGCGCTCAAAAGATTGTTAGTGGTATCTTCGTCGGTAAAAGAGATCCTAACCCAGAATTCGTGTCGGCCAGACGTTATCTCATTTAACGATTCAAAAACCGCTATCGAATCACCATTAGCTAAAAATTGAATGAGGTGGGTAGACAACTTCTCACCAGGAACTAATGCCGAATCGTAGTTAACATCCTCGTAAAAGTCAACATCGAAGTTGGCGATCCCTTGAGTGCCAACATTCTTTACGATCACCCCAATTTCAACACCTTGACCGGGGCTGGGATGGGCGGGGGTGAACCAAATATTAGCCACCGCTATATCAAAGTCCTTGGGGGAAACGGTATTTTTCCGACCAGGGGTTCCACCTGAACTGTCTACCGAGGAAGACCAATTTAAGGAATCATTAGAATCGGACCCTGAGTTGATTCTTTCCAAAGAGACGCCGGTGCCACCACCCCAGTTTCGTTGATAAGATACAACATCAATCATATTGCCTATTTCATCAAAAAGATATATTTGATCGTCGGTATTGTTCAAAATGGGAAAATTGTGGGGGATGAACAGGGGGCAGCTCAGTTCCCCAAAACGGTCAAGGATGGTAGAATCTGCCGCAACCACAAAGTATTGCTGGTATTCAAATGGATATGATGAATCAGAAAGAACCACTCTTCTGCTGGTATCAGCATCAGAAAACCCCCATGCCTGAATATCAATCCCATCTTCGGCTAATACAAAAAATTCCACCCATTCGGCTCCGTCAGGAAGTGGGCTATACATGATTTCATTAATGATCACTGCTTTCTCAGGATAGCCCACTATTAGAGCGGTTCCCAAAAGGTTATTGGTGGTGTCATCATCTACTAAATTGACCCGGGCCCAAAATTCGTGTCGTCCCGGGGTTATTCCTTCCACCACGGCAGAAACTGTGGTAGAATCCCCACTTGTCAACAAAGAGATCGTCTCTGTGGACAGCCTTTCCGAGAATTCCAAAACCGAATCCCTGTCCAGGTCTTCAAATAATTCTACTCCAAATTCTGTCGCATCCCTCATCCCGCAATTTTTGATTATGGCGATGAACTCGACATTTTCGCCGGGGCCGGGTTCGGTTGGCAAGAAAAAAATTCGGTTCACTTCAAGGTCAAATTCCTTGGGGCTGACGCTGTTCTTGAACCCCGGCGTTCCGTTCAGAACCAGGCTATTGGCCCAATTTTCCTGGGAATTTTCAGCTTCCAAAATTATTTTTTCGTCGGAATGGCCGGGGGTATTGTCAAGGGAATATGTATAGATGGAAATGGTATCGCCAGTCTCGTTCATAAGATAAATCGTCTCAGCAGTAGAATTGCTGAGTCCACCACTGCCGAGAGAATTATTATCAATCTGAAGCTTCAGCGCCCCATCAGGAATCAGCGAGTCATAATAGGTGGAATTATCCGAATAACTTCCATCCAGAATAATTCCAAACTGTCTCGGGGCCAGGATTAACCCCTCCCCAAATTCGATAAGCGTATCCAGTCCCAAACCGTCGCTAACCTGCCAACCGGCCAGGTCCACGGAATCACTGTCACTGGTATTATAAATTTCGATGAACTCATCGTGATATTCACTGCCAATCGGGTCAAACATAATTTCGCTGAGTGTGATTGAATTAGCGTCAGCTTTAACCGGACAAAAAAATAAGAAGGGGGCGAAAAATCCCATGACTTTATATAATTTCATTCTTGTGTTAATTTTTATACAAGAGGACTCGGATGCTGACAATTTACCACCAAAACAAGATCTAACAATATATTATTATTCCTTTTAAAGATAATTTAAACCATAATCCAATTTGGGCTCATTAATATTCAAATTTTTGTTTAATATAATGTTTCTTACTCAATTTGTCAATAATAAAAAAACCAATCGGTAAGGATTGGCTTTTTTTGAATCTTATTCTTGTATTTGCTATTTCAACAAAATCAACTTTCGTGTCTGCGAAAATTCACCGGCTTGAAGGCGGTAAAAATAAATACCGCTGGCTATACTTGTTGCATCCCATTGAACTTGATGGTATCCAGCTTCTTGAGTTTGGTCAACAAGGGTTGCTACTTCTTGACCCAAAAGATTATGAATCCTTAAGGTTACTTCTGAAGATTTTGGAAGGGCATATTTAAAAGTTGTTATTGGATTAAATGGATTGGGATAATTTTGACTCAACGAATATTCGCTTGGAATATTTGAAAAATTGTCACTAATTCCTAAAAGCCCTAACGTTGCCGTGGCAACATCTTCGATCACGGACTCTTCATTCCAGCGAAGCCTCTGAAGGGTTACAGTTGTCTCATTCTCGTTGAAGTTCTCATTCACTGTAAAATGTAATGTGGTAAAAATCCCTTCCTGACCATCGGGAAGCGATCCAGCTCCGGCAACTTTTATTTCCCCTGAATCTACATCTGTCTCAATGGTAAAACCATCAACTAATTCTGACCAGACCAAACTATCAAAAGTCAAATGCTCTGGATTGAAGGTTATCAAACCTTCAAAGGCAAGGATATTGTCTCCATTGCTCAAATATAGTGGCACTTGAACAAGTTGCCCGGGTTGAATTTCGCCATCCTCCATGCTAATATCACCGGAAGCATGCAACAATCCGAGGGTGGTATCGTAAGGAAGGATATCAATAAGCCCAACGAAATATTGAAGAATCAATGAAGCATCTAAGGCAGAAACGGTAGTGTCCAAACTGACATTGGCATTTAGTAATTGTTGATTATTGAGGTCTATGTAATCCACAAGATATTTTAAAATAAGCGATGCATCATAAGGGGTCACCTCACCATTCAAGCTAACATCACCATAATTTGGGATAAATTGAACATTGACGCCACCAGACGTAATATCTATTGGCAAATCACTTTCATCAAACAATGCTGAAATAAGTGTAATGGGAATAAAGCCAGAAGCTGTATCCGGAACTGCGAATTTCAATCGGAAGAGAACACCTTCACCGCTTATGTCCTCAGCTCCTGCAGAGGCTGTTATGAGCAAACTATCTGTTTCATTAACTTGGTAGGCCCATCCTGCAGCTCCAATTAAACTACCGGTTGTATCCACTTCTATGAAATCCAATAGACCCAAATAATCTCCAAAAATGATTCCAGCGGAACTAAAGGAAGAGTCAATAGGAAACTGGACATTGACAGGTACAAGCACAGAATCACTTGGCATAGCATTAATTATTGGAATAGTAAGGTAGATCTCACTAATTAGTAGATCATTCTGTATAATATACATACCATCCTCCCCATCGGCCACATAGGCGTAACTGCCGCTGACGGCAACGCCAAAAGCTTCGCCACCCGTATCAAAGAAGCCCACTTCCTGCGGGGAGGAAGGGGTGGAGACGTCAATGATGCGTAAACCATCCAAATAATCGGCCACATAGGCGTAACTGCCGCTGACGGCAACGCCATAAGCTAAGCTGCCCGTATCAAAGAAGCCCACTTCCTGCGGAGAGGAAGGGGTGGAAACGTCAATGATGCGTAAACCATCCCAGTAATCGGCCACATAAGCGTAACTGCCGCTGACGGCAACGCCACGAGCATAGCTGCCCGTATCAAAGAAGCCCACTTCTTGCGGGGAGGAAGGGGTGGAGACGTCAATGATGCGTAAACCAGCATCCCAATCGGCCACATAGGCGTAACTGCCGCTGACGGCAACGCCCAAAGCACTGCCACCCGTATCAAAGAAGCCCACTTCCTGCGGAGAGGAAGGGGTGGAGACGTCAATGATGCGTAAACCATCCTCCTCATCGGCCACATAGGCGTAACTGCCGCTGACGGCAACGCCTACAGCATCGCCACCCGTATCAAAGAAGCCCACTTCTTGCGGGGAGGAAAGGGTGGAGACGTCAATGATGCGTAAACCATCCGAATGATCGGCCACATAGGCGTAACTGCCGCTGACGGCAACGCCACGAGCAAAGCTGCCCGTATCAAAGAAGCCCACTTCCTGCGGGGAGGAAGGGGTGGAGACGTCAATGATGCGTAAACCATCCCGGTGATCGGCCACATAGGCGTAACTGCCGCTGACGGCAACGCCTAAAGCATAGACACCCGTATCAAAGAAGCCCACTTCCTGCGGGGAGGAGGGGGTGGAGACGTCAATGATGCGTAAACCATCCAAATGATCGGCCACATAGGCGTAACTGCCGCTGACGGCAACGCCACGAGCACTGCTGCCCGTATCAAAGAAGCCCACTTCCTGCGGGGAGGAGGGGGTGGAGACGTCAATGATGCGTAAACCATCACTCCTATCGGCCACATAGGCGTAACTGCCGCTGACGGCAACGCCACAAGCCTGGCCAGCCGTATCAAAGAAGCCCACTTCCTGCGGGGAGGAAGGGGTGGAGACGTCAATGATGCGTAAACCATCCAAATAATCGGCCACATAGGCGTAACTGCCGCTGACGGCAACGCCATAAGCCTGGCCACCCGTATCAAAGAAGCCCACTTCCTGCGGGGAGGAGGGGGTGGAAACGTCAATGATGCGTAAACCATCCCAGTCATCGGCCACATAGGCGTAACTGCCGCTGACGGCAACGCCATAAGCCATGCTGCCCGTATCAAAGAAGCCCACTTCCTGCGGGGAGGAAGGGGTGGAGACGTCAATGATGCGTAAACCATCCCAGTAATCGGCCACATAGGCGTAACTGCCGCTGACGGCAACGCCATAAGCTTCGCCACCCGTATCAAAGAAGCCCACTTCTTGCGGAGAGGAAGGGGTGGAGACGTCAATGATGCGTAAACCATCCCAGTAATCGGCCACATAGGCGTAACTGCCGCTGACGGCAACGCCATAAACTATTGACGGCGTTACTATCTTTCCTAATTCAACGGGATTTGCCGGATCTGATATATCTACAACTTCAAGATAGCCCCCATTACCAAAATAGGCAATGTTACCCGATACATCCACGGCATAACAGGGACCATTTGCCCACCTTCCTATTAGTGTAGTATTACTATCGTCTAAGGCTTGAAAAGTCTCCTGCGGTGTGAAGGTTATATGGTGGCGAATATCCCTTGATGGGAGCTGTTCCGGGGGCACATTTGCTGGTCTGTTATTCTGACCAAAAGCAAGACTGCAAAATAAGATTGCAATCATTACTGTCTCTAAAATTTTACCATATTTCAATGACATTATGACCTCCTCATTTGTTAGTTTAATTTTGTATGGCGGGTCTAACCATATATAGTCCTACCAAGATCAGTAGCTCAACAGTGGTAATCTTTGAGAGGCTAACAGTTCAGAATCAGGTTCCGAATGGAAAGGCCTGCATAGAAAATATAGTGAATTAAAGAGAAAGAATCAAGAGGAAAATTAGAAAAAAAAGCCTACTCAAGATGAATGAATAGGCCTTTTGACAATAATAGGAATTGAGGTCTTATTTCATCAAAACCATCTTCCTCACCTTTTGAGACTCCCCCGCTTGAATTTTATAAAAATAGATTCCGGATGAATAACCGGATGCATACCATTGAATTTTATAATAACCAGGTTCTTGATATGAATTCACTAATTCAGCCACTTGTCGGCCCAGGAGGTTATAGATTCGTAAGGTTACTTCTGCAGGTTTTGTAAGGCCGTATTTAAAGGTTGTTATTGGATTAAATGGATTGGGATAATTTTGCTCCAGATTAAACGATATTGGTATCTCATTAACATATTCTCTTATAGAAGTAGTAGTACTCTCGTATTTTATGGTTATGCAATCAAAGCCAAAGCTATCTGTTTGGGTTGTTCCGGTCACATAAAGATAACCTGAAGCATCCACGGTGCAACTACTGCCATAGTCACCACCATTGGCAGGACCACTGTATCTTGTCGTCCACAATGTATCCCCATTGGCGGAATTATACTTTATAGTAAAACAATCATCATTACCTCCATTATCCCCATTTAAACAAGTCCCCGTCACATAAAGATAACCCGAACCGTCCAAAGCACAGCCAAGAGATTGATCATAACTTGTAGGACCATCATATATGCTAGTCCAGACAGGATTTCCTGAAGGATCATATTTTATTGTAACGCTGTATCTATTTCCCCTATCTGCTTCGATACCACACATTCCAGTTACATAGATATTACCTAAACCATCCACGGTGCAATCCGAATGCCCCCCATATTTCAAACTATCAATGGTATCCTGAGATCTTCTGGTCCAGGTCGTATCGCCGTTGGAATCATATCTTATTGTAAGCAGGTTATAGTCTACTCCATTGTACGAGTAACCATTCACAAAAATATTACCTGAAACATCTACCGCACAGCCATATGCTACGTCGCGCCCATTAGCAGTGCCATCATATCGCCGGGTCCAGATAGTATCTCCGTTTACATTGTATTTGACAGTGATGTAGTCAAAGTTTATACCATTATGGGAGAGGCCTGTCACATAAATGTTACCTGAGCCATCCAAAGCACATTCTTGAGCACTATCATATCCATCGGCAGCACCATTATATGTCCGGGTCCAAATAGTGTCGCCGCTAGAAGTATTGTACTTGATGATAATAAAGTCTTTATTCGTGTCATTGTTTGAAAACCCAACCACATAAATATTCCCTGAATTGTCTAACACACAGCCCACAGCCCCATCACCACTATTAGCATCACCATTATATCTACGTGTCCAGATAGTATCGCCGTTAGATGTATTATATTTGATAATAATAAAATCAGTATTCGTGCCATTAAATGAACTACCAACCGCATAAAGATTACCTTGATTGTCTGCGGCACAGTCCGCGGCATCATCATAGCCATTTCCAAGCCCATTATACGTACTGATCCATAATATATCCGGGGCCTGGGCAAGAGACTTTCCGGTCACAATCAAGAATAGAAACGTTAGCAAAAATGAGTATTTTCTCATGATTCTAATCTCCCTTTATAATTTTTCATTTTATTGTGGTAGTCTAATTTAGGGGCAATTCACACAAAGGTCAGGGGCTCATCGAACCAACGTTAATTGACTTCATTTTCCCTCCTTTTTAAAATATAAGACTTTTTACTCGATTTGTCAACAACAAAAAAGCCAACCGGCAAGGATTGGCTTTTCAAGAATCTTATTCTAGTATTTGCTATTTTAGCAAAATCATCTTCCTCACCTTTACAAACTCCCCCGCTTGAATTTGACAAAAATAGATCCCAGATGAATAATCGGTTGCATCCCAATTTATCTGGTGGTAACCGGCAGGTTGATGCTGGGCCACCAAAGTGGCCACTTCTCGTCCGAGGATGTTAAATATCTTCAGGGTTACTTCTGACTCTTTAGGGAGACCGTATTTGATGGTGGTTATTGGATTGAAGGGGTTGGGGTAGTTCGGGGAAAGTGAAAATTGTGTGGGCACTAAAACTATATTTTCATCAATTGAAACCATACCATATTCATACGCTCCTATATCCGGTGCTGAACCGACATATTCATCTGGTGAAAGATTCACCAATATATCACCTTCCCAGACAAAAAAGGCGGTACCAGCATCTATGCAAGGTGAGCCTTCTTGAAGATGGAAATCACCGTTTTCTGGATCTACAAACAACGGATCGGCATCGATATTTCCATCCAGCCAATAAACAGTGCCATTATCATTAGTTACAATGCTATCTTGACCACCCTGCACGTCTGAATAAGCAATAGTAACGGAATTAGGATCACCACAATCGGCAAAATAAATTTCCTGAGGATAACCATTCCAGAGAATGGTATTCACCAAACTTGGGCTGGAATTATCTTGACAGGCAATCCCACCGCCCCAATCCGCCGTATTCCCGGTGATGGTCACATTCACCAAACTTGGGCTAGAAATATTACAGTCAATCCCGCCACCACCAACAGTAGCCGTATTCCCGCTCACCGTAACATTCTCCAGACTAGGGTTGGAATTATCATGACAGTGAATTCCACCACCATTACTAGTAGCCGTATTCCCGCTCACTGTTACATCCGCTAAATTCGGGTTGGAATAATGCCCACAGGAAATCCCACCACCACATCCAACAGTCGTATTCCCGCTCACCGTAACATTCTCCAGACTCGGGCAGGAATGATTCTGACAGTGAATCCCCCCCCCGTTTGAAGCCATATTTTCGCTCACCGTCACATTCACTAGGGTTGGGCTGGAATTATCCAAGAAAATCCCGCCGCCCCAACCAGAAGCCGTATTCTCGCTGATTATCACATTCACTTGAATTATGCTGGAATTAGTACAATTAATCCCGCCACCATTATAAGCCATATTCCCGGTGATGGTCACATTCACCATACTCGGGTTGGATTCATAACAGTAAATCCCGCCACCAGAACTAGCCGAACCGTTTGTAATCATAAACCCACTTAAGACTGCCGTGGAGTCTTCACCATTCTCAAACATCACCACAGTTCCACTACTATCACCGTCTATCACCGTCTGGGAGATGTATGATGTGTCGCCTGTAGTAAGGGTAAGTGATCCGACAATAATGTTTTTACCATTGAAGTTGATGTTTTCTATATAGGTGCCTGGACTAACCAAGACAGTGTCCCTATTGGTTGCAGAATTGATGGCGTATTGGATTGTAGCAAATGGATTACTTTCAGAACCATCACCTGTTTCATCAGAACCTGTGATAGAGACGTACCAGATAGGGCCGGAGTAGGCCGCAGTAGGGCTTTTCTTGGCATATTTAAGGTCCCCCAGATCCGCATCATAATAAGCGATGTGAGAATAACCACTATCGTCAATAGCGACTGAAGTCCAGCCACATGACACTGTATTATCTACAACCTCGGTCTGCCAAGTAGAACCATCCCAATAAGCATACTTCAACGGACCATTTCCATCATAACTGATGTGTGGACGGTCATTTGTATCAAGAGCCAGAGATGTATAATTCCCAACCCATGGCTCAGAATCTACTATTTCGATCTGCCAGGTACTGCCATCCCAGTATGCATATTTAGCTCGCGAAGTGCCGAAGTAATCCTTATAGGCTATATGCGGATAGCCCAGACTGTCCAAGGCAATAGAAGAGAATTGGCCTACAGCACCATCTGTATCTACCCTCTCAATATGCCAAGTCGAGCCATCCCAATAAGCGTACTTCAGATCAAATTCACTATCATCATAGTAGCTTAGGTGGGGATAATTACTATCGTCTAAAGCTATGGAGCAATACTCAAATTCACCACCGAGAAGAGTATCAGCGCCCTGGGTATGCCAGCCTGAAGCATCCTTGTAAGCATATCTTAAATAGCAATCTCCTGTATAAGTATAACCCGTATATGCAAAATGGGGATAGCCATCTCCATCCATGACGATAGAATTCCACTGACCTACTGTACCTGACCAGACTAATGAATCCACTCCTTCTTGCAGCCAGTTTGTACCATCCCACCAAGCGTGCCAGAACTGGTCGCCGTACCAGAGGCCTTTATCGAAGGCAATGTGGGGATTTTCAGCAGTATCAAGGGCAATAGAAGTCACCCCATAAACACTTACAGTTGTTTCCACCGATGCTATCTGCCATAAAGAACCATCCCAGTGGGCGTACTTAAGGCGCCAACCAATGGTACCATCCCTGTAACTAATATGAGGATTGCCATTTATATCGGTGGTAATGGCACACTTCACACCAACCGTTCCTGTAGTATCTACGGTCTCTAAATTCCATTGTGCGTATAGCACTACCGGTAAGATGGCTATCACAGTGGCAATCATTTTGATTGATGCTGATTTCTTCATGAGCCCCCCTTTTCTTTTACCTGAAACATTTCACTTAACGTCTACATAAACGGACTTCATCTCTTCAGCTACTTCTTAAGCATAGACGAACTTTTATTTCCATTTTGGCTTTAGAAGTGCGTTTTTTTTGACATTAATCGCCAGACCTGAAAAGCTAGCTAACCCATAATTATATGGTTTCAATCCGTCCAATATTTATTTATTCTTTGTATTAATAATTTAACTCTTTCTTTTGCAGAAGTCAAGTCTTTAATACGGTAATTCCTGAATTAATCTAATCCAACTTTTGGAGGACAGTCAGATACTTAAATAAAAACAAAAAGCTTACTCAATATGAATGAATAGGCCTTTTTTCAAGAAAAAGGGAGAATTATTTTACAAAAAGCCAGTCCTTATTTCTCATAATTATTTAAGTCATTTCCTACAAAGTTTGTGGGAAGGCATAATGGGTTATGGTAGCGTTTCTGAGATAAGTAGGCTTGATTAAAATGAATATCCCACCATTAATTGAATTACCGTGTTTTTAATATCTGGCGGTTCACCATTTTTTTCTTTAAAAACATTTTTTAAACCCAAATAATACCTCAATTCGACAGTAATTTTACCCTCTGTTAAGGACCCACCGAAAATCAGCCCAAAGTCCGGGGTGTATACATCATCTGATTTAATATCCTCAGTAAACGTTGTATCAAAGAAAAAGAAGGAAGATTCAACCGACATCTCAACTTCCACTTCACCATTTAGATAAAAACCAAAGGATGGACCTGCAAAGAGTTTAGCATCATCTTGAATAGAATACAATCCAAGAATGGGAATCTCAATGTAATTTGTAGACGTTATCACCTTCATGTAAATCCCAGGTACGCCTTCTTCGAACTTATGTCCTTTCATTGAATAAAGAAATTCAGGCTGAACAGCAAATTTCTCATTGATCTTGAAGGTTAAATACCCACCAATTGCAAGACCAAGTTTATGATATGTGTTTGTATTCTCAACACTATCACCCCTGACACTTGCAAGGTTCATACAGACTTTCACGCCCTTAAATATACCCTGCGCTAAAGTAGAATTAGAAAGAAGGGGCGTAAATAATATCGCCAAAACAAACAGCGTTATTATCATCTTTTTCATGATCCCCTCCTTACCTAATAAAAACCCCTACGGTCTTTAATGGGATAAACAATCTTTCGCCAGAAAGAACCTTTCTAGTTATTTCAAAATACAAAATTTAGGTTTTAGTTTCAAGTGTTTTTCCCCTCGGCCTTCTTTTGCTTATACCTCTCCCTCATTTTCTGCAAAATCCTCTCCCTGTTCTTTTGATAATATTTCTTGTGATATTTCCGTACATATTCCATACGCTTTTCTTTGTGTTCCTGCCTATATCTTACCCAATAATCTTTATTCCTTTGATACCTGAGACGTTGCTTAGCTTTTATTGTCTCTTTATTGTCCTCATAATACGCTTTTTGAATCGCTTTGAATTTTTCTTTATTGCGATCCAAATAATTCTTCATTATTTGTTTTCGGCGTTCCCTGTTTTCCCAGTAATATTTCCGCCATCTCTCACGAATCTTATCCCTGTTGCGCTCATAATATTTACGACTATACTCTCTTGTTTTTTCCTGATCCATTTTAAAAAGCAATAATGATAATTACCACTTGTTTGAAGGTGTCGCCAAGATATTATACTAACAAATGTGCTATGGTACCAATTAGGAACGCTTAAAGTGAGACAGTTATTGGATTTCTACTTGTTATCTTTCTTTTTATATCGAATAAGTGCTATAATTAAAAATAATATTCCTAATACAAAATGTATAACTGCTCTGGTGAAATCATCTCCAAAAAGTTTAATTCCACCGGAAATAAAATAATAAATACCCACGACCAAGAAAAGTATTATTATAATATATCTTTGGCTTTTTTTCTTTTCCATTTGAATTCTCCTTCCCAATAAAGATAATTTCGCCTACCACTGCCAGTAGGAGCTTAACAGGTCACCGAAATAATGACATTATTTTATTAATATATACTTCCTAATCGCTGGATGTTAACCTGTTATATTGAGGATCATTTGAGTTAATCAAAGCTATCTTTTTGGTAATCAGCTCTCTATTGATTAAGTCTTTCTCATATCGGAAAGCTGCTGTTTCAGCTCCTTGATTTCATTTTTCAACTCAATCATCTTCAACTCCCTGTCTACTGTGATCTTTTTGAATGTCTCCAATTTTTCTATTTGTTCCCGTTTAATCTCCTCCGCCTTCTTGCGCTCGGTGATGTCAGTGTAGACACCGACAACCCCGATCAATTCATCCCCCACCACGATCGGGGACCCGGCCAAAATAACTTCCACTGGAGAGCCATCCTTCCGATAACGGATGGTCTCTACGGTAGGCATCTCCTTCCCGCTCAGGACTGTCTGTGTAAATCCGACCGCTTCCTCAAAGGTATCAGAATTGGTAATCAGATCGTCAATATTTTGGCCGATCACCTCCTCCCGTGAGTATCCGAACAGCCTTGCTGCGCCTGCGTTCCATTCCACGATCCGATGGTGGGCATCCAGGGTAACGATGGCGTCGGGAGCGGCTGCCAGCACTCCCTCCAGGTACAGACGGCGCTCTTCGATTTCGCGTTCCGCCCGCTTGCGCTTGATTTCTAATGCTTCCAGTTCAGTAATTCGTTTGCGCATTTCTTCCAACTCATTTATAAGTTGGTCTTTTGTCTTTTCTTCATCTTTCATTTAATTACTCTCCCTTACAGATAAAAAATTGCTAAATTTCCGCTGGTGATGAAGGTAAATAGCGGTTGAAAATTAATCCTGGTAAATTGCTTTCTCCTATAAGGAAAAGGATCCAGTTAAAATGCTTTTTAGGAAAGATACATAATATTTCTCTTAAAATTATCTATTTTTTGTTTTTTCAATTTACTTGAATTTTGAAACAGGTTCGATTAATTCTAATATAACCATTTTCTTTAAAAAAGCAAGAAAAAAAAAGGCCTACTCAACATGAATGAATGGGCCTTTAAAAAAGGCTAATTTTTTTATAACGAAAAAACTAACCATCGCCATCCCCTCGGGGTCAGGTGCAGCGAGGGTTAGAAAGCGAATAAATAACTCCCTCTCTTCATCCCGTTCCTTCGGGTGGGGGTTACTAAAGGCTTTTTCAAGATACATAATTTAGGTTTTAGAGTCAAGTTTTTTTCCCGCAACCTTCCTTTGCTGATACCGCTCCCTCATTCTCCGCAAAATCCTTTCCCTGTTCTTCTGATAATATTCCTTTTGATATTTCCGTTCATATTCCATACGCTTTTCTTTATGTTCCTGCCTATATCTTACCCAATAATCTTTATTCCTTTGATACCTGAGGCGTTGCTTAGCTTTTATTGTCTCTTTGTTGTCTTCATAATACGCTTTTTGAATAGGTTTGAATTTTTCTTTATGTCGTTTCTGATAATTTCTCATTATTTGTAGTCGAAGTTCCCTGTTCTCGCTATGATATTTCTGCCGTTGTGCAAGAATCTTATCCCTGTTGCGCTCATAATATTTACGACGATACTCTCTTGTTTTTTCCTGATCCATTTTGAAAAGTCGGATTTGTGAAACTGATATTACCTAATTTAATATAGCAATAAATATCTAAAAATCAAGTAAAATTTCAAAAAAAACAAAAAGCCTACTCAAGATGAATGAATAGGCCCTAAAATTAAAAGGGATAAAATCTCACTTCAGCAAAACCATCTTCCTCACCTTCTGGAACTCACCTGCATGAATTTGATAAAAATAGATTCCAGATGAATAACCGGATGCATCCCAGTTTATCTGGTAGTAACAAGCAGGTTGATGTTCATCAACTAAGGTGGCTACTTCTCGTCCGAGGATGTTGAATATTCTTAGGGTTACTTTTGAATCTTTGGGCAGGCTGTATTTGATGGTAGTTATCGGGTTGAAGGGATTGGGATAATTCGGCTTCAAGGCAAACGCCTGAGGCACATTTTCCTCGGCTTCGGATATATTTGTCTCGGCAAATTCATCCGCCCCAATATCTACGGTGTCGCCTTGGATCCTTGCTTCACCATCTATATCGTAGTCTCCAACCCCAGGCACGTTCTCACCAGCATTGATGGCGGATGATGTGACCTGTAAATGCAGATTGGGTTCGCTCAGATCGGCAAATTGTGGCGCAATAAATAACGAGTGACTGTCGTTTCCTGTGGCTGATTGGTATGTAGCAAAGCCCTGATATATGATGTTTTGCCACTCCCACTCGCTATCTGTGATACCTGCTGGACCAAAATACAAGTTGTAATCAACTACATTATTAACGTTCTCGGTGAAGGGGTTGCCAATCAGGAGACTTTGATCGTTAGCGTAAAAGATGTTATTCTTAATTATGTTGTATCGCGTGTCGAACTGCAATAGGATTTCTTGGTTTCCATCTTCCCCTATTCCATTGTGATACAAGCTGTTATTGACGATAATACAATTCTCTGTGCTACCCCGCTCGTTGTCGTACCCGCCCATCGAAATACCTGCCATACGGTTGTTAAACAAAAAGTTGCTACGCACGGATATATGGCTGGTAGCCCGACCCTGATGTTCGCTGGCAATTTCTATACCAATGTCTGACTGGAAAATTGTATTTCGCTCTACGATGATGTCCCTGCCACCGTCAACATAAATGCCTCCAGCACTGTACTCATTTCCATAAGCTGGATTGCCAAACGAGGAAATGTTGTAAATTGTGTTGTTGCTGACTATTCCGTTTCGGGCCTGATCATAGTCGCTATTGGGAGCAATATCCTCAAAACCGATGAAATCTATGCCAATGTTATCGCAATCATAGACGATGTTGTTATTAACGGTGAATAGTGTCACGTTGCCGTTTAAGACCAATCCTTCACTTGAGCCAAGGATGAGGTCGTGGAGTTCATTGCCCTCTATGAAGATGTTGTTGATAGAATCGGGAGCAGAAGTGCCATACACGGCGATACCATGTGCATCTGCACCCATAAGCTCTTCATCTACGGGAGCATTGGTTTCGATGTGGTGAATGTTGTTGTTTTTCAATTTAATGTTGTGAGCTTCGCCTCTGATGTGGATACCAACAGGGATAATGTATGGGGTGGAAGCGCGGTAATTGCGTATTTCAAAACCCTCGATAATTATATAATACTGATCCACAATCAAGAACATACCGTTGCTACTGTCAGGCACAGGCAGTCCGGTGCCGTCCAGAATGGGTACCTCGTCTTCATAGTTTCGAAAGGTGATATAGCCGTTGTCGGCGGTGCCAGATACGTTTACGGTTACTTTTTCGTTGTAAACACCACCGCGCACGTACACGGTGTCCCCTGGAGCAAGGGTGTTAGCTGCTTTTTGAATGGTTTGCCAAGGTTCTGCTAATGTACCGGGGTTGTTATCGTCGCCATTCGGGTCCACATAGTAGGGTTGACCGATGGCTTTTGTATTCATACTTAGAATGAATAGCATTATGAACATTACACAAATCTTCAATGTTCTGGCATTTGAAGTGTTAATAATTCCAATGTTTAACATAAGTTCTAAATTACACATTTCATTTTTCATTTTAGATTTCCTCCTATCAGACGCCTATTATGGATCAGCAAACTGGAATTATCCACCAGCCATAACTACAACTCAATGTCAATACCGGTCTTAAGGTGACCTTTCCTTTCGTAGGAATATAAGGTTTTTTTTGTTTTGTGTCAAGAATAAAATTCAATACTGAACGTAATCCTAAATCAAAGTATTTATTATTCTACTTCAACAAGATTAACTTCCGGGTCTGTGAATATTCACCAGCTTGAAGGCGGCAAAAATAAATACCGCTGGCTAAACTTGTTGCATCCCATTGAACTTTATAGAAACTAAGGTCTTAATGTGAACTTACTAATTCAGTCATTTGTTGACCTATAATGTTATAAATTCTTAAAGTAACTTCAGAAGGTTTTAGCAAGCCATATTTGAAAGCCATGGTTAGCCAGCCAAAATCACGATGATTCCCATTAACATCAATATCATACTAAATCCAATTAGGGCTGCTGCTAATTCTGTTTTTTCTTTTTTAATAAGTTCTTTATAACCACCAGCAGCGAATTCATCTCCAGCATAAGGAGCAAAATCATCCCACGCCTTTCTAACTGTTTTTTCTGGTAAAATAACTACCTCTGGAGAATTAGAGGCTTTTCTATCATAAATTTTCAATTTTATTGTTGGATATATCCCGTTTACAGGTTTGAATATTTTGAAATCATAATTGAAATAACCAGTCAGAACCATTTCATCAAACCCATATTTCCCATCCCAAGAAATCACAGAAAAAGCCAACGGCTGCATTATATTAGCCCGCATCATATCATTCTGTAATATGCCATTTCTGTAAACCTGAAAATCATATAAGCCTCTTTTGTATTTATAATTATAAATTAATTTAGAATATGAGTCAGAATGAATATCGCCCATTGCACCAAGTATATTCCGGATTGTCTTATTTGAAGTTTGACCTATTATGGGAATTACTTCGAAAGATACGACAGGACTAAATCTACTTGTATTATCTGGCCATTTCTTCAAATCATTAAACAGATAGTTACTATATTGACCTTCTATATCACCATTATTCCCCCAATCTTTGCACTCTTTTGTCAATCGTAATTCAACTCGCTTTATTCGATAATAATGATATGGTGGGGTGACAACCGTTACAAGAAAATGCCTGGTATATTTAAGTTTGGAGACATTATAAGGTTTCTCATCAAATTTTTCAACAAACATAGTCCGTTGCAAGCTTTCTAATGGAAAAATATTTTTTGGTTGAACCGGTAATCTTTCTGTTGTAGGAGGGGTTACATTCCCTAGTATGATTTTTGCTTGTTTAATAATAGAATTATCCTTTGTTATTAAAAGACTACCCTGCATATTTGGACCTCTGTTAGGTAAATCACCAAAATTATTCATACCAACAACAATACCATCCATATTGACCAAGGGTCCACCCGAACCTTCAGGATTAATATTGATATCAGAAATAATTACATCTGGTTCAACTTTATTTACTATTCCTGCTGTCATAAATCTACCCTGATTGAACGCATTGCCAACAGCAATGACCTTCTCCCCAATATAGACCACAGTGTCACTTGGGCTTGCTATCGGAAGTACTTCAATATTATTACAAAAAGTCTCGTTTATAAGAAGGATAGCAACATCTTTTTCTTTGTCTGATGATAGGACAATAGCCTTCACTTTTGTTGAATCGTTCAATTGAACACGAATGTATTTTGATGATGCAATAATATGCTGATTTGTAAGAATTAATCCCCTTTTGTCAATTAAAAATCCACTTCCGTGCCCTCGGTCTCCAAAAACGGTAAATACGCTCTCCTTCACCCTATAAAAAACCCGTGCTTCTTGGCTAATTCTTCTTTGTGCAAATAGAGCGTCCAACATATTAAAAATAACAAAAATGCTTACTAATGCCATGGATCTGAATTTTTGTATTTTTGCCATTAATTCTACCCTCTATTTAATGCTTCTATTTTTCCCCTCAGTCTTCTTTTGCTTATACCTCTCCCTCATTTTCTGCAAAATACTTTCCCTGTTCTTCTGATAATATTTCTTGTAATATTTATTACCATATTCACGATAATATTCTCTTATTGTTTCTCTGTGTTCTTGCCTATATCTTACCCAATAATCTTTATTCCTTTGATACCTTTGGCGTTGCTTAGCTTTTATTGTGTCTTTGTTGTTTTCATAATACGCTTTGAATTTTTCTTTATTGCGATCCAAATAATTTTTCATTATTTGTAGTCGGCGTTCCCTGTTTTTCCAATAATACTTCCGCCATCCATCAAGAATCTTATCCTTGTTGCGTTCATAATACCCAGGGTTATGTTTCCGTTTTCTTTCTTGATCCATTTTGAAGGGTCGGATTTATGTAACTGGGATTACCTCATTTAATATAGCAATTAATCTTAAAAAATCAAGTAAAAATTGAGTTAACTTTAAAATAAGAAACCCACCCCTGCGGGGGGTGGGTTCTTACTGTGATTAAATTCTTTCCTGTTCCATCATAACCGGCGGAAGAATTAGTTATTCTTCAGGAGGAGCCTCCTCTTTTTCTACCCCCTCCTCGGCCTTTACAGTCGTTCCTGCGTCGACCATCACCCGCCACTGGCCGTCCATCTTTTTCCAGACGGTGACGTACTCGCCGCTCTCCTCGGCAGCCTCGCCCGGCCCGTCCGGGTCGTAGGTCCAGGTGCCGCGCTCGTAGGCCAGATCGCCGGAGGCGGCCACCTCGACCGCGGTGGTGGTCCAGCCGATGGTGAAGTCGGGGTTCTCGGTCCACTCCTCCTCCCGATTCGCGTCGATCGCCGCCTGGCCCTCATGAATCTCGCCGTCGAAGATCGTGGTGCCGTTCGGGGCGAATAGATTGCTGATGGTTGCGCCGTCTCTGGCGTTTTCGGCCTCCATCCACTGGGCGGAGAGGTCGCGGATCGCCTGCGCCTCGGCGGCGACGTCGATCGCCGGAGCAGCCTCTTCGACAGGCGGTGGGGCTTCCTCCTTGGGTTTCTTGCTAATCCCAAAGGATACAGAAGCCAGGCAGAAGGCCATCAAAACCGTCAGCACCAAACCGAGAACAAATACCTTTCCCCTCATCTCTTACCCTCCTAAATTAATAAATCTTATTTATTAATCTCAAAGATAAAATAGTAAATTTTTCAGAAAAAGTCAAGTATTTAATACGGTAATTTTTGAATTTGTCTAATTTCTGTTAAGAGGGACAGTCAAATATTCAAAAAACAAAAGGCCTACTCAAGATGAATGAACAGGTCTTTTTTAAAATGTTTTAAGACTCGACCTTGTAATCCCATTCAAAGTGTCAAGGACAAACTAAAGTTAAATTCCTCTTTTCGGACAGCGTAACTCTAACTTCAGTCAGTGTCACACTGCCCGAAAGAAGCAATAATGGGAACAAAGGGACTATGGGGAGCTAATGGGAGGCTATCATCTTGTTAGGGAACACCGGTTCCGAGACGCACCCCCGTCACCATGCCAGTACAATGATTGGCCGAAAGATCCGATCGAATTCTTATTGAATTGACTTAGCGGTACTTGAGCTTCTATGGGCTCTCGTCGTCAGCGGCGGCCTTGGGTTTCTCGGTGAAGGGCAGTACCGGCGACTCCACGGCTTCCGTCATCATCTTCACATTGCCCTCGAAGAAGGCATTATCGGAAATCAAGACCGCAGGAGCCAGGATTTCGCCCGTATACTTCCCGCCGTCACGTATTTCCACCTTTTTGTTGGCGATTACCTTACCCTCGACCTCGCCTTCGATGATCACGCACTCTGCCTTCACTTCACCCTTGAGCCTCCCGGTCTTACCCACCAACAAGAGCGCCGTGAGATCGATCGTACCTTCGAATCCGCCGTTCAGATACAGGTTCTGGGAACCCTTCAAGTCCCCCACCACGCTGATCCCCTCAAAGATCGCCGTCGTGTTCAGTTTCTGGACTTTGTCCAGCATACGCCGATTCAGTTCCATCTCACACCTCCCTTATACAAGAATTTCCTTAACTACATTTTGAACCTTGGCTAATAGAAATTTTTTTCTTAAAATAAATTGCCAACAAATATAGATATTAATATATAAAGATAGAAATTTATTTCGCAATAATCAAGTTATTCTTTTAGATGTTTGATTTATCCAACAAGAATATTGAAAATCAAACTACTCTGACCGATCCGGATATGCCGGCTTCTTCGGTTCTTTCGGTGGTCTTTTTTCTAGCAATACTAGAATTACCTCGATCGCTTTTTCCAGCTGCGGATCACGGCCGGCGACCATCTCGTGGGGAGCATTCTCGACCCCATAATCAGGCTCCACACCATGGCCCTCAACTTCCCAGTTGCCTTCGGTGTTCCAGAATCCAAAAGTCGGCGCTGAAACGAAGCCCCCGTCAATCGGCTGTGGGTTGCCGCTGATGCCGATCAGGCCGCCCCAGGTTCTGGTTCCAACCAGTGGTCCCAGCCCGGCTTTACGGAAATAGTACGGGAAAGCATCGCCGCCGGAACCGGCCCAACCGTTCACCAGCATCACCTTCGGTCCGGTATGCGCTACGAACGGCGTCTGCCAATCGCGCAGATCCCGCCGCGCCCAGTAGTTATAAATGGAACGGTTCAAAAGTTCAATGAAGCGGTCCGGAATTTGTCCACCGCTGTTAAACCTTTCGTCAATAATTAAACCTTCTTTGGTTCGCTGGGGGATGAACTGGCGCACCAACTCGTTCTGACCATTCCTGCCGGTATCGGGTACGTAGATGTATCCGATCCTGCCATTGGTCTCCTCTTCAACTTTGCGCCGATTGCTTTCAATCCAGGTCAGATTACGCAGACGGAATTCACTTTTCAAGGGCTCGACAACCACCTCACGGGCACCCTTCAAGGTGGGGGAAGAATTAATTGTTAGCGTGACCACTTCGTTGGCAAGCCCCTGAAAAGCCGCCCACGGGTCTCTGGAGATGTCCAGCGGCCGCCCATTGACTGCCAGTAGGTAGTCTCCTTGATTTACCTGTACACCCGGCTGGCGCAGTGGTGAGCACACCTCAGCATCCCACACTGCACCTTCGTAAATCTTCTTGATGCGATAAGCGCCGTTCTTTCCGTCCAGCTCAAAGTCACAACCCAAAAGTCCCACCGAGATATCTTTGGGTCGTTCGATGTCGCCTCCACGTACATAAGTGTGGGAGGCGTTCAATTCGGCGATCATCTCACCGATCACGTAATTCAAGTCAGCGCGGTCCACCACGTAAGGAAGCAGGATTGCATAGCGGTGCTTGATGGCCGGCCAGTCGAGCCCGTGCATGCCCGGGTCGTAGAAAAAGTCCCGTTCGATGCGCCATGTTTCTTTGAAAATCTGTTCCCACTCCTCTCGAGGATTAATCCAGGCCTGCAGCTTATCTGCCGCGATTTTGCCGTCACCAACCTCCTTACCTTCAGCCAACTCGATAATACCGTAGGTGGATTTGCTTTTATATATGACCTTCTCGCCGTCGGCCGAAAGGTCGTAGGTGTCAATACCGGATATGACGGTCTTTTCCTCGCGTTCCTCCAGATCATAGTACACCAACGTGCCCGAGGGTTCGTCTGGTTTGGCTGACCCGGCGGCAGGATTGCGCAAGAATACCACTTTGCCTTCCACCGCATGCAAAGGTCCCACATTACCCGCTTCCACAGGCAGTTTGACAACCCGTTTTTCAAAGCCCTCGAAATCAATCTTAACCCGTCCGGGTTTCTTTTTCTTTTCATCATCCTTATCGAATTTTTCCTTCTTATCCTTTTCCTCACCCTCCTCTTCATCACTCCTCGGGCCGACGGGCGACTCGATGTCCTTGCGTAAGGTAGCCGCATAAACGCCGGTGGCATTGGGATAAATCCAGGTCGCATCCATATCGCCGTAGACTGGCTTAAAGGTGCGGTTAGAATAGAAGAAAAGATATTCCCCCCCCGGATCAAAGGCAGGGGATGAATTGTCGTAATAATCACTTGTTACCTGATGAGTCTTATGCTTGACCGCATCGTAGATCATAATCGCGCCCTGGCCGTTGGGCATGTTCTTCGAATAGGCGAGCCACTTACTGTCAGGTGACCATGAATAGGATGTTATTCTTGACCATTCGTCCTTGTCAACAAATTTTGGCTTTCGCTTTGAAATATCCAGAACAAAGAGACTTCCGGTTTTATCGCTGAAGGCAATCCTTTTACTGTCCGGTGACCAGACCGGCGAATATCGGAACACCGTTCCTCCCTCAGTAATCTGGCGTTCCTCTCCCTTTCCATCACCGGGACGCAGGTATAACTCGTATTCGCCGGTGCGGTCGGAGAAATAGGCGACGGTTTTACCGTCCGGTGACCAGGCCGGGAAGCGCTCGGCCACGCCCGATGAATTGGTTAAATTACGCACGCTGCCGTGCTTCTCGGGCACTGTAAAAATTTCGCCCCGTGCTTCGAACAACGCCCGTCTGCCGCTGGGCGAGAGGGAAAAATTCTGAATATTCTTCGAAACCTCTTTTAGCTGGGCACGCACCTCCGGTAGGTCGGCCGGCACCTGTACAGAAATCGGCCTCGGATTTTCGGTTGCCAAGTCCAGCAAGTAGAGCTTGCCGCCGTTTTCGAAGATGATGGCATCCGATCCCAGGCTCGGCCATTTTACATCGTAATCGGTAAACTTGGTGACCTGTCGGGGCTGTCCCGTAGCCAGATCATAAGCCCATATATTGAGCTTCTTTAATTCATCCCGGTCGGACAGAAAATAAATGTTGTTCTGATGCCACATAGGGACAGAGTCCGTTCCCTTAAAGTCGGTGAATTTTTCTGAGGTGTTGTTGACAAAATCATACAGCCATAGATCGCTGGCCATCCCCCCACGATAGCGCTTCCAGGTTCGAAATTCCCGGGAGATAAACTGAAACGCAATACGGTTACCATCTGGACTGAAGCTCGCCAGCTCACCGTACGGCAGGGGAAGGGTCTCCGACATGCCGCCTTCAAACGGTTGTTTGAAGAAGCGATTGAACCGACGTGAAGGACTGATCATTCGCGAGCGATAAAGAATGTGTTTCCCGTCCGGATACCACTCCACCACCAAATCAGCATCGGGATGATGGGTCAACCGCTTTGGTGTGCCCCCCTCTACGGGCATGACATAGACGTCGGTGTTGCCGTCATAGTTACCGCTGAAAGCAATCCACTGACCGTCGGGGGAAAACTTGGGAAAGAGTTCATGCCCCTTTGGCGAGCTGAGTCTACGTGCAAGTCCGCCCTCTTTATGCACAATCCACAGGTCACCGGCATACACAAACACAATCCGGTCAGCGCTCACATCCGGGAAACGCAGCATGAGCGCATCCGGTATCTCGATCCGGGTTGGTTGTGCGAAAGCAGATGCCGCAAAATACAACAGAATTCCAGCTAGTGTCAACAACCGTTTCATCATGATCAACTCCAGGTTACTGGTATCAGTTTGGATAGGTGAAATTGATAATGAATAAGAAGGTATCAGAATTGACAATTTTCAATTAACAATTGTCAATTTTTTTTCCTGCTCCTCCGCTGCTTCTCAACTTCGGATTAGTCAGGCTCCTGACTGATGGCTACACAATTACGTTTAGTAGAAGTGATTGATAAATAGCTGTATTATTCTCACCCCCGGGTCTTGTCCCGAAAAAAATAGATCAGAAATCCCCCCAGAAGGATTATCGGTAGAAAATGACCCACCAGCTTTTTTACATCCGTCACCTGTTCCAGTGGTCCAGAAAGGACCATGACAAACAGAATGATCAACACGATAAAAACCATAATAATTTGATTGATGTTCATGTTCTTAAGCCCATCATGGTTTATTTCCCTTAGATGTCTGTATGGTATAGCAAACAATTGTTTTGTAAAACATACAGTGGGATGACCGATCTTCTATTCTTGGGGATTCTTTATGATATTCATTCTTGGGCTTCAGCCCCTTCCCTCTCCAACACCCAGGTAATCTTGCTGGGCAGGCTGAATTCTTCATAAGCGGAATATTTGGTTACATAACCTTTTTTCTCAACGAAAAACTCGTAGCGGAAACCCCTTTCGGCAAAGAAAGTGAAGGGAGTTCTCCGTGTCAGTCTTTCAACGGCCAATCCCACCTCCCGGTCGTCAGCCAAAGAACTGACTTCCTTGCTGATCTTTATGATGGTCACATCGGCCCCAACCGGAACCGAATAGCAGGTAACCTGTTTCGACCGTCCTCCAAATCTGCCCTTTAGAACCGGGGTGCATTGAACGAGCAACCCTAAAAAAATGAGGCAAACTGAAACGAATTTAATCCTTTTAGAAAAATTCATTTCCATTTCCCTTCCTCTATCCGCTTTCAGCATTCCACTGTCCGCTTTCAGCCTTCCGCTATTCCTGACCGCTGATTACGGATAGCTGATTGCGGACTGCGGGCAGCTGTTTCACATCATACCACTTCTTTTCCTTATAAACCATTCCAAAGAGAGGAGAAGGATAAACCCGGCCAGAAGAACCCATCGGTTCCAAATCTCGATTTCCTTCTCCTGTGTCAAAATCCTCGACGGCAGTTTCAGGTCGGCTACCAGTTGATTCACATCCGCCAGATCGTAATACTTACCCCCAGTATTTTCTGAAATACGTTGCAATAGTCCCTTTTCCATCCTGATGTTCAAAAACTCGATGTTGTATTCCTCGACTGAAAATTTACCCGTCCTCTCCTCGATAACCCGCTCTCCAACCAAAGCCCGTGCTAAAAAGGTATAGTCCCCCTTTTCCAAAAGCCTGAGCTCACCCCCATACCGTCCGCTTCCCAAACCCACCAGATCGAGCTCGGGGCTATCGGGAATACTGATCCTCACTTCAGCACCATCCTGGGGCCGGTAATCAGCTGTATACACCTGAGCGCTGAACAAAATATTCTCCCCACTCTGATATACCGACTTGCTGGTCGCCACCCTAAGCCTTCCGCTCTTCTCTTCGGTCACTAACCACCGAATAGCCCCATCCCAGAGATTTTGATATAACTCATTGGTCTTGCCAACCCCCCACAGGAAAAAATCCCACCGCCAGAGCCCATAAGTCAACACCGCCAATGCCTTACGTCCCTTTGTCACGGAACTAACCATTACCGGATTTTTTTTCCTTATACTCCCCCCCTTGGAAACGGTTTCCGCTAAAACCTCACTCCCTTCCCGGGGTTCAAATGAGCCCGGCCATGAATATATCGGGGGCAAATCAGCCCATTTCCCCCGTTCGATCCCGTCCTTCCCCATCAGCATCACGATGGAGCTGGCCTCGTCTTCAGGGCTTAGGTTCACATACACGCTTAGTTCCTTCCCCTTTCGGCCCAGCGTCTGAAAGGGTAAAATCGCACCCAGATCGGCTAATTTCTTAATATCCGTTTGAGGTCCTAATAGAAACAGTAGGGGACTTTTGCCCTTTTTAAGAAACTGAACCAATTTTCGCCAAACACGACGATCCGAATAAGAACAGGGATAATTCTGTAAAATCAAGCAATCGTACTGGGGAACATCCCCTTCCATTGTAAGGGATAATGGGGGATGGAAACGCCCTTGGCGATCCTGAAGGGCCACCCTAAGCTCTACATCTTTGTTTCTCCCCAGGGCCCGTTTCAAAAAGCGGAAGTCCTGACCAGGGTTGCCGGATATCAAAAGAACCCTTTTCTTGCTCTTCAGCACGGTGACGATAAACTCCTTTCGATTATTTTTGTCCGTCAATTCGTCTTTGAATGGGGCCACCTGTACCGAATATTTCATCTGTCCTACTTCGTGGGGTTGAAAGGAAAGGGATACTTTTTTCTCCAAAAGGTCATCAGGCAGGGTTACCCACTTGGATTCCAGGATTTTTACCCCTTCGGAAAGGGAGACTGTTACTTTTTCCCCACCGTAGCCCACACCGGTCAGGGTGACATCCACCCATAGGGTTACCCCCTGATAGGTGATTTCGTTGGTCTCCACTTTGACCAGGAAGACATCCTTCTGGAGGGCGGTATCCCCTACCCCGAGGCTGAATATGGGCACCGCCACCATCTGGCTATATTGTACCGGGTCCTCACCCAGATTATGGGCTCCATCGCTGACCAAGATCACCCCCTGGAAGTTGTCCTCGGCCATCTCCCGGACCGCCAGCTCCAGGGCCTTCTTCAGATCACTGCCTACCCTGGAAAAATGAACATCCCCCCCTTTTTCCAGGTCCAGTTCCCCCAGATTATCGGAAAATTGAAACCCTTTGAGAGTAACCTTCTCCCTTAATGCGGCGAGGCTTTGGCTCTGCAAAAACTCACGCACCACCTGGGGACGATTTACCCCCCGATCCGCCAGACCCATACTGGCCGAGGTATCCACCAGGAGTGCCACCGCCGGTTTTTCTCCCCTCTGAATCTGCCAGCCCACCACCGGTTCAAAGAGAATCCATACTGCCAGGAGGAAGGCTAAGCCCCTCAGGACCCTGAGCACATTCCTTCGCCCGGGGGAAACGGGGGGGGTTGTATAGCGGTAATAGAAAAAAGAAAATCCCACCGCCAGCACCATCAGCAGGATAAGTAGCCACCAGTTTCCCCTTAAAATTACATTGATCCCCTCGATCATAAATACCTAAGACGTTAGCACGAATTCAATTTATGATTTTATGCCAATCCAAGCAGCTCGTCGGGGAAGTTGTCTTCCCCGACAAAACCATTGCCCTAAATTCCCGATGGATAGCGTGGTTACGGTTTCCGGCGGATGACAACATCCGCCGGGAGCATAGTACAAAGAAATGGTGGGGAAACAAACGCCCATCCCCTCTGCCCCGCTGCTCCTCCGCCCCTCTGCTATTTCTCGGATACAACTCGTATCCGATCAACCTGAAATCCTAAATCATTATACCTAACTTCAATCTATAATTTATGCCAATCCCAAACTGGGATCCGCCTCAAGATCAAGGCCTGAACGTTCCCCCCGTTTAAGTCGCATCCATCCAGCCCAGGCGATCATGGCCCCATTGTCGGTGCAGAACCTCTCCTCCG